>JANWVZ010000300.1 GCA_025056555.1 Gemmatales bacterium
CGTGCGGCTGAGATTTTGCAGGCGGGCTGGCCGGAGCGTGAGGCGGCGAGGCGTCGCTTTGAAGCGTGTGATGCCTGGCTGCGGCAGATGGGATACAATCCCGGGGCGACCGCCGATTTGGTCGTGGCCACGTTGTTTGTGGCGTTTCGCGATGGTTACGTCCCCCTGCCTTATCAGGGCCGACTCGGCATGGAAGGCCCGCTATAGTGACTAAAGACCTGTTCCGGGGAGCGAGCCGTGGGAGAGTGCTTTCGGGTCCGCGTGGAGAAAGAGCAATTTATCTTTTGTGCAGCCCATTTCATCACCTATGAAGGAGATAAATGCGAACGGCTGCATGGGCACAATTATCGCGTGGCCGTGGAGGTAACGGGGTCGCTGGACGAGAATGCCTACGTGTTCGATTTCATTGCGCTGAAACATCTGGTGCGGGCGCTGACCGACGAACTGGATCATCGCATGCTGGTGCCGATGCACAATCCGTATTTTCGACTCGAGGCCGACGAGCGGGAGGTGGTGCTGCGCTATCGGGAACGATGGTGGCGTTTTCCGCGGGAGGATTGTGTGTTGTTGCCGATCAGCAATACCACTGCGGAGTTGTTGGCCCAATACCTGGCCCACCGAATTCGGGAGCGCTTGGCCGAGCAGAATTACTTCCCCGAAGTGTTATGCGTGGAAGTCGAGGAAGCTCCCGGGCAGACCGCGATCTATACCTGGACAAAGTCGGCTAAGTGATGAGGCAGGAGCCGACCAGAGTGGAAGGCACTGGCTATCAGGACGCCAGTAACGCCCAGGTTTCGCAATTGTTCGAGGTCGTGGAGCGAACTGACGCCGCCACCGACATACCAGCACGCCTCGGCAGCCCCAGGGCGAGCCGCTTCCAGGAGCTCGATAGTCCAATGAATCTGGCCGGTGCCGACTGCGGCGAGGTCGAGCGCGAGCAAATGGCGGAAACCGAGGCGCCAGGCCCAGGCGGCGATTTGCGCGGGACTTTGCGGGGGTCCGCTACGGACTGAAGTAAGCCAGCGGCCTGCGCGGGCGTCGAGAGAGAACATCGCCGTCAGCTCTTGAGGCCACCGCGATGCTCGTTCTGGCTCTGGTTCGACGGCGTCCATTTCCTGCCAGGTTTCCAGGCCGACCACGGGATAAATGGGTAATCGATTTACGACCTCCATCAGCTCTTCGCGGTGGCGAAACCCGGCGTCGAGCCAGATGCTTGCCTTTCCTTCCGACCAGCGACCCAGAGATTCCAGGGCGGACCAATTCGGACGACGGCGCATGATGGCGTCCAGATCGGCGACATAGAATTCGCGCAAGCCGTAGGCTTCGCTCAGGGCGCGCGCAACTTCCACTGGGGACGTAGCGTTCGTCCAGCGACTGGTCAGGGGGCGGTACTGTTGCCGTTGGCCGGCGACGGCGTGGACGACTTGGCCGTCCAGGATGTCGAGTACCGCGAGAATTCGCATCAACGCACGCCCAGGAGGATTTCCGTCAGCAGTTGGTCGAGGCGCTCGTAAGGAAGACGGCGGTTGGTGAGCGCTTCCACATCGAACTGAGCCTGCTTCAGCCGTTGGGCAGCATCCTTACTGTATTTCGTAAACGCACCGACCCATTCGGGGTGCACCCCGTGGATTTCGCGGAGCAAATCCTGAACTTCGCGGTCCTCGTTGAAGCGTTGCACTTTCTCCTTGAGGATCAGGTAGTTGCGCATGTTGCGTTCGACGAAGTCCCAAGGATCAGCCTCGGTGCGATACGGATGGGCGTCGAAACCGATGGTGCGATCGTAATTGTGATCCACCAGCAGTTTCACGAGGAAGAAGGCTTCCTTGAGATTTTCGCTGGCAAAAGTCAAGTCCTGATCGTAACGGAGCGGCTTCTGATCGTTGAGGTGCACGTCGAGGAGTTTGCCGGCGTCAAGCGCCTGAGCGAACTCGTGATAAACGTTGAGCCCAGCCATTTTGATGTGGGCGACTTCGGGATTGGTGCCGACCATTTCGGGATGATCGAGCGTCTGAATGAAAGCTAACACGCTGCCCACGGTCGGCAAATACAAGTCGCCCCGCGGTTCGTTCGGCTTCGGCTCGATAGAAAACTTGATGTTGTAGCCGTTGTCTAGCACGTACTCACACAAAAAGTTCACGGCATCGCGGAAATAGCCGTTGGCCGTGATCGGGTCTTTGCTGGCGTCCACTTCGGTACCTTCACGCCCGCCCCAGAAGACATAGACTTCAGCGCCGACTTCCTGGCCCACATCCAAACACTGCATCACCTTCTGCGTAGCGAAAGCACGAATCGCGGGATCGGTGCTGGTAAACGCACCGTCTTTGAAGATTGGATGGTAAAACAGGTTAGTGGTGATGACCGTAGCTTTGATACCCAAGTCGTCCATGAGTTTGCGCAGTTCTCGGATACAACGGTCACGT
>JANWVZ010000301.1 GCA_025056555.1 Gemmatales bacterium
GCTTACGACCAGGGCCCGTTCCCCAAACGCTTGCGGCTCCGACGATGGATGCGCAGCTAGCGCCTTGTCGCCGGTGGGCGAGTTGCCACTACGGTCGTTCTGCGCTAAACTGGGGGCAGGATTCATGATCGCAGTCCTGGACAAAAAGGATCCGCAAAACTAGCGGTCATCTTCAGAATTAATGTTCCGAATTAACGTTCCGAGGAAATCGGTGGTTGATAGGTACGAGATGTGACCAGACCCTCAAGAGCGCCGGGGCTCTCCCGGCTCAGAAAGTATCGTCCATCCGCTGCGCGCTCTCAGTGCAGACACATCACGACGAGACTTCGACATCGCGCAGATAAGAGGCGGCCTCTTCGGGGAGCATGAGGTTGATGGACATGCCGCTGCCCAACTCGAAGCCGGCGGGCGTGGTCAAACGCGGAATAATCTGGATATGCCAGAGGAAATACGGTTTGTTTTCATCGCCGCGGGGCACGGTGTTAATGGTCAGGTTGAAGTGCGGATTATCCAACGCGTTGTACATCTTGAGCAGGACGATCCGCAGTAATTGGGCCAGGTCGCGTAACTCCGTCGGCTGCGCCTGGCCGAAGGAAGATTGATGATAGCGCGGCAGAATCCAGGTTTCGAAGGGAACGTGAGCGGCATAGGGCACGAAGGCGACAAAGCGGTCGTTGCTGGCCAGGACGCGGACCCCCGCTTCGAGTTCTTCGTGGGCCAGGTCGCAGTACAGGCAGTGGCCCGTCTGATCGAAGTAATCCGTGGCGATCTGATGCTTGAGTCGCAGTAAACGGGGCACCACAGGCGTGGCGATCAGTTGCCAATGGGGATGGCGTAGCGAAGTGCCGGCGCGCTCGCCGTGGTTCTTGAACAACACAATCTGTTGGATACGCAAGTCCCGCAGCAAATCGTTATGTCGTAACTGTAAGACGCGGAGCAGTTGCTCGATATGCTCGACGGACTGGTGGCCCAGGAAAGTATCGTGCTGGGGACTTTCGATGATCACCTCATGAGCTCCGCAACCTCCTAAACGGCGGAAGAGCCGACCCTCTTCAACATGGCGGTTCTCTTCCTCCACCCGCAAGGCTGGAAACTTATTGGGCACCACCCGGATACGCCAGCCCGAACTATTCGGTCCCCCACTGCTGCGCAAAGCGACAATTTCCGGGCCGGTCATCCATTCGTTGCCCGGGCAAAACGGACATGGGGCAGCGCGTTCGGACGTCGTCTCGGCTGGCGCAGGTGCACGTCGAAAGTCGTGAGGCCGACGCGCACGCTCCGGGGCAAAGATCACCCAGTCGCCTGTCGTGACGTCATAGCGCAAGAAGGGCATGACTGCGTCCGAAGCGCCTGACCTTTCTGTTCGTACCGTAACGAATAGTACGCCGCCCTAGGTCGCGAGCCGCTCACGTCCACCTCATTATACCGTTTGCGACCTTGGACTGAGACAACGGGAATCCGAAGCTGCGTCGCCAGCCGCTTCTGGCAATCTCATTATGCTGTTTGCGACCTTGGACTGAGACAACGGGAATCCGAAGCTGCGTCGCCAGCCGCTTCTGGCAATCTCATTATGCTGGCTCCGCTTCATGCCCTGAAACGAACGCTCCTCCGTGGTCCAGTCGCACAACGAAAGAGCACGCTGATTTGCAAAAACAGGTTCTTGATCCTGAAACGAACGCTCCTCCGTGATCCAGTCGCGCAACTCCGAGTTGCCTTACGGCAGCATTTCTCCCAGCCAAAACCCGCACAGAAGAGTGTGTATAATTCGGGGCCTGGAAGCCAAGCTACGCACGGGGAAGCACGATACGAATCAGCAGGAACCATTGGGCGAGCTGGTTTATCAGAAGTAGCGAGTCAGATCAGCATCGAGGGGCTTGGCGTAGCGACAGGGTAATCTTTCTCTCCCTCGGCTGGCTGGTGGCAGAGCGGTGTTACACCGTGGCGGCAGTTGTGCTCAGCGTGCCCCGGACGTCCTGGGCCAGGACAGTTGACCAGGGCGCTACCGGGTTAGCGGTGCAGCGACTTTCGACAATCCACTCAGATGAAGGATATAGCGAGAGCGGTGGACCAGGAAGTTATGCAGTCGGCAAAGCGATGCTTCCGACAATTCTCCGCCTATGGAGGCAAGCGGAACTGGCTCTCAGCGGGGCGGTATCGAGTGGGCGGAGCATGATGCGGTAGGAAGCGGGCGGAGCACGATAGGGTAGGGAGTGGGTGGAGCACGATGTGGTATCGAGTGGGCGGGGCATGATGCGGCATGCAATGGGCGGAGCAAGGTCCGATATTGAGTGAATGGAGGACGATTCGATAGTAAGCGGGCGGAGCACAATCTAGTATCGAGTGGGCG
>JANWVZ010000302.1 GCA_025056555.1 Gemmatales bacterium
CCGATCACTCCCCGATTACTTCGACCAAACGGAGCCAGGACTCGCTTACCTGCTTCCACTTGCTGCAGCCAGGCCTCAGGCACCGCGTAACGCCAACTCCTATCCATCGGACCTGGGAAAACCACGTCCGCGTAAAGCCCCGTGGTGATGTCGCGAGTATCGAACAAACCGACTTGTGATGATTGGCTCACGCCACCGACCGGCTCCTGGCCGAGCATGGGCTTTACCTTGTTCAGGGAACTACTTCAGTTCATTCTGCCTCTTGGCGGAGTGATTGGCTTGCCTTCAGCCCGTTCTTATCCTACAGGAACGCCTGGCGACTTTTCCGCCCACATCGTAGCGTGGCGGCGTAACTGGCGTACCGTTTCGATAACGTGTGCGATCACCCAATCGATCTCGGCTTCAGTGTTGAAGCGGCCTAAACCGAAGCGCACACTGGCGTCCGCCTGCTCGTCATCAAGTCCGATAGCTTTGAGGACGTGACTGGGACCAAGTCGCGCAGTGGTACAGGCCGAACCAGTGCTGACGGCGACGTCCTTCATGGCCAGAAGCAGCGCTTCCCCCTTAACTCCAGCAAAACTGACATTGAGATTGTTGGGCAACCGATGAGTCGGATGACCGTTAAGCCGAATGCCGTCCACACCATTCCGCAGGCCAAGCCAGAGCCGATCCCGCAGTTCACGGATGCGCTGTGATTCTTCGGGCATCAGCTCCCGGCATAGTCGGCATGCTTCGCCCAGGCCCACGATCAACGGCACGGGCAGGGTACCGGAGCGAAGTCCCGACTCCTGACCTCCGCCGTCAATCTGCGGTTCCACACGCACGCGGCGGTCGCGTTTCCGCAGATAGAGCGCACCAACCCCTTTCGGCCCGTAAATCTTGTGCCCGGAAAGACTCAGCAAATCCACCTGTAACTGATCCACGTGGACAGGAATCTTGCCCACGGCTTGGGCCGCATCCGTATGCAGCCAGACGCCTCTTTCACGGCAGATACGACCGATGTCGGCGAGCGGCTGGAGCGTGCCGATTTCATTGTTGGCCAGCATGACGCTGACCAGGATGGTTTGGGGTCGAATCGCCTCCGCTACTTGCTGCGGGTCCAGCAGGCCCCATTCGTCCACAGGTAGGATGGTAACTTCGTAGCCCTCGTGTGCCAGTCTTTTGCAGGGATCGAGGACCGCCTTGTGCTCAGTGGCTACGGTGATGAGGTGATTACCTTTATGGCGATACATCCGCGCCACCCCTTTGAGGGCGAGATTATTGCTTTCCGTGGCGCCGCTGGTAAAAATGATCTCGCTGTCGCTGGCGCCGATCAGTTCCGCCACCTGCCGCCGAGCTCGCGCGACTGCTTCCTGCGCTTCTGTGCCGAAAACGTGATTGATGCTGGCGGCGTTGCCGTATTTTTCCGTAAAATAAGGGAGCATCGCTGCCACGACGCGCGGATCACAACGGGTTGTCGCATGATTGTCCAGGTAAATCGGCAACTGCACCATAGAATTCCTCACCATAATCGTCTGAGGAAGGCCAGGCGCGCCGAGCAAAATAGCCGACCGCTTCTTCGTGGCTACTCCACAGTTCGGAGCGCGCCTTCGAGCGGCTCAAAAGGCGCAAAACCCGATTCCGGGATGACAGCCCCGCCGCCCGGTACACGCCCATCGCTCTATCCTGCCCAGGCGGATCCCGTCTCTTTGCGCGGGATGCCTTCCTGGCGTACTTCGATTCTCGGCTGGGCGGTTGCTGCCCTCTTGCTCGCAGGGTTACTGCTTATTGGCATTGTATGCCACGGCTGTCATTCACACGAAGAAGAAGTCCGCGTGCGCGACCGTTGGGGTGAACCGCGCGTCCTGCCCGACGATATCGGAAAAGTGTGGCCATCGGATGCGGATGGTTGGCTCATTGCAGCGATTCGCGGGACCGGTTGAAACGAAAATCGGACGACACGAACCGCGGTCGTTCTTGCATTTCGCTGCACGAACAGAGCCCAAGGTCAGGGTTGGGGGATGCTCTTGGTTTGAGGGATGGAACTGGCGCGGGCCTGTTCCCACCATGCAATCTGATTGAGCACACTCAGGAACGCCAGAGCGCCTGCTTCGATAATATCGGTGCTGGTAGCGCGGCCACGATACAATCGCCCCAGGTGTTCCACTTCGACCGTAGCTTCCCCCTGAGCGTCCTCCCCTTGGGATACGGAACGAACTTGGAAATCGCGCAGCTGAGCATTAATACCCGTAATGCGCATCAGGGTGCGGAAGACCGCGTCAATTGGGCCATCGCCACAGGCCGCTTCTCGAAACTGTTGGCCATCGACGCGCTGGACACACACCGCGGCCGT
>JANWVZ010000303.1 GCA_025056555.1 Gemmatales bacterium
CCGCGTTCTTCGCCAAAGTGCAAAGAGATAACACGCTGGCTGCGGCCAAGCAAGGGACTAGCCCTGGCGTGCGCGAACTGCCTCGCGTTGGCCTACGCCGCAATCTCCCCGAATCGTACAAACCGCTGCCGCCGAAATTCTTGGGCGGGGCTCAGCCGCAACTGCGCGCCTCTGAGCCGCTGCGACCTGTCTTAGCCAAATGGCTCACGGCGCCCGACAATCCCTACTTCGCCAAGGCGACGGTCAATCGCTGGTGGGCGAAGTTCTTCGGCCGTGGCCTGGTCAACCCCGTGGACGACATGCACGAAGACAATCCGCCGGTTTACCCAGAATTACTCGACTTACTGGCGCAACAGTTCGTCGCTCACCAGTTTGACCTGAAATGGCTGGTGCGCACCATTACCAACACCCAGGCCTATCAGCGGAGCAGTAAACCTGTCGGGGATCAGCCCGCCGATCCGACTCTTTTTGCCCAGATGCCTGTCAAACCGATGAACCCGGCGCAGTTATTCGACGCCCTGGCCCAGGTCGTCGGGTTCAATCGCAACTTAGCTGCGCGGAAGCCCGCCATCGGCCCGAAGCCCGGCTTCAACGTCCGCGAAGCCTTTATCATCGCCTTCAGCGGCGATGAAGGGGCCGACCCCCTTGATTACCAGGCGGGAATTCCCCATGCGTTGCGCCTGATGAACTCGCCCATGACCAACGCCGATGGCATTGTTCTCCAGGATGCGCTGCGCCGCGGGAAATCTCCCGAAGAGACGCTCGATTGGCTGTTTCTGGGCGTGCTGTCGCGCCGACCCAGCACTCAGGAACGCGAACGCTTCCTCAATTACGTCGCCCAGCGCCAATATAGCCGAGCCGCCTGGAGCGATGTCTTCTGGGCGCTGATTAATTCCAGCGAATTTGTCCTCACGCGGTAACCGACGCTGCCGGGCGGCGGGGCGGACCTCGCGTTCCTCCGCCGCCTGCTGCTTCAGCGACGATTCTTACGACGCTATAGTGCGTCCCAACCGGTGTGCTGACGGGTTGGGCTTATCCAGGGAGGTCAGGTCATGCGGGATTTTGCACCGCTCAGCCGACGCGAGTTTTGCCAACTCACCGCCGCGGGCATCACTGGTTTATCCCTCTCCGGTTGGCTCGACATCTTGGCGTTACGGGCTGCGCAAGGGCAACTGAAACATAAAGCGTGCATCTTGCTCTGGATGGATGGCGGACCCTCGCATAAAGACACTTTCGATTTGAAGCCCGGCACACGCTATGCCGGTGAGTTTAAACCGATCTCCACCTCGGTGCCGGGGATTCAAATCAGCGAGCATTTCCCCAAGTTAGCCAAGCTCATGCAGCACGTGGCTATCCTGCGGGGCATGAACACAGGCGTGTCCGACCATAACCGTGCCCGCTACTACATGCATACCGGCTACCGCGAAGGCCAAGGCGGGGTGATTCATCCGAGCCTCGGTTCGATTGTCTCGCACGAACTGGGACGGCCCGAATTCCCGCTGCCGAACTTCGTGGCCATCTCCGCCCGCGTACTCGGCGCCGGTTACCTGGGCCCACGGCATGAGCCGCTGGTGGTGCTTGACCCGAATCGCGGCGTCGAGAATCTGCGGGCTTCCGTTGCCGACGACCGCTTCAATGACCGTATCAGCTTGCTCGAAGAACTGGAGCAAGGTTTCTACCGCACCTATCGTACCCCCGCGGCTCAGGCGCATCACACCATGTACGCCCGTGCCGTCGAACTGATGCGCTCCAAGGAAGCCAAGGCCTTCGACCTCAGTCAGGAACCCGCCAGCGTGCGGCAACGGTATGGCGGCACGCGCTTCGGCGATGGCTGTTTACTGGCCCGTCGGCTTATCGAAGTCGGCGTCAAATTCGTCGAAGTCGGCCTGGGCGGCTGGGACACGCACCAGAACAACTTCCCCCGCGTGCGGGAACTTTCCGCTCAAGTGGACTCCGCGCTCAGTGCTCTCATCGAAGACCTGCACCAGCGCGGATTACTCGACAGTACGCTCCTCATCTGGATGGGCGAATTTGGCCGCACGCCGCGAGTCAGGCCCGATGGCGGTCGGGATCATTGGCCGCAATGTTACTCAATTTTGCTCGCAGGTGGCGGTATTCACGGCGGGTTAGTTTACGGTAAATCGGATAAGAGCGGAGCCTATCCTGCCAACGACCCCGTGGAACCGCGACAAATCTTGCTCACAGTTCTCACCTTGCTGGGGATCCCTACAGCTCTGCCTGACCAGCAAGGTCGCATCGTTCCACTTTTCGACGGCTACCATCCGGTGGAGCGTTTGTATTCCTAGCATTTATTTAGACGAAGCGTTTG
>JANWVZ010000304.1 GCA_025056555.1 Gemmatales bacterium
TTATAATGATGGTTGGGCGTGATCTTATATTCCAAGGGAGTCTTGCCCTCGATCGTCATTTCCACACCGCGTTTCCGTTGGTGGGCGTTCCAGACGGCATTATCAAAGCGGAATTGTACCTCTTGTTCCACGTAACCGGGAAAATTATCGGGGTTGACCCAACTGGTGTGAATGTCGAAAGCCGCTTCGCGACCGTCGGGATAGACATAGACGATGCGCAGTTGAACCGAGTCCCATGTCGCGCCTTGCGCTTCGCCGACCAGTCCGCGTTGTCCTGTGGCGGTGATGCGGGCCAAGCGTGTTGCCGTGCCGTGAAAGAACGTGAAATCAATCAGCTTGACGTAATGCACCGCGACATAACTGCCAGGGTTACGACCGCTAATCCACTCCGCAAACTGCTCCCGACTGATCTGCTTCGGTTCGAGTAGGGAGCAATAGCCATTATTGACGTGCTTGAGGACATGATCGGCCACCAGCGTGCGCAGTCGCTTGTGATCGGGGTCGAACAACTTGTGGTAAACCACCTTCGCTAAGG
Source organism: Gemmatales bacterium (assembly GCA_025056555.1). GTDB lineage: Bacteria > Planctomycetota > Planctomycetia > Gemmatales > HRBIN36 > HRBIN36. Next base: position 536 of record JANWVZ010000304.1, read on the forward strand.
CGCCGTTATCCTGGGCCAGTTGAAGTAAATCGTCCAGTTCCTGAAGTCGTAACACCGAGGGCTTTTCGAGGAGCACGTGTTTGCCCATGGCCAGGGCTAAGCGCGCTGCAGGGTAGTGGCGGTCGTCGGGACTGGCCACGCACACCACATCTACGCCCACTTCCAGCAGTTTCCTAACTGCATCGGGTTCAGTAACGCTTACGAATGGGCCGATACGGTCGCCCGCTTGCTGACGGTATTTTTCGGCGCGGACTCCTGTGCGTGTGGCGACGGCGGTGAGTTCGACCGCGACGTGTCCCGTTTGAGGGGTCCACACGCCACGGCGATGAAGCTTTTCTAGAGCGGGTCGGTAGGTCTCCTCGAAAATCATTCCCATCCCTACCATACCCACTCGAAGACGCCGAGTTGGCATGGTGCTAATCCTCACCTCTCAGTCCAAGGATGGTAACGATACCATGACGAAGTTTCGAGCTATGGAATCCAATATAGCAGAGCGGTGGCCAGGCCGGCCAAGACCAGCGACAAAATCGTGATGCGGAGCGTGGTGCCTCGCGCGGCGGCGACCGCTTGCGGGTCTTCGAGGGGTTTTTCGCCGTCATCCCAATTGCACGTCCCGCGTGCTGCCATTACTACTCAGGTGGCGCCTCGGGCCTCGAACCACGCCAGGAAGCCGAACCATAGCGGTAAGAATAACAGTAAGCGCCAGAGCCGATCTACTTGCCACCAGATGAGCACGCCGTATAGCGCTAACGCGATTGCCAGGCTCACCCAGCCGATCCGAGCGCGTTTGCGCCGTTCACGGACTCCGATGTTGCCCACACACACGGGCGCTGGCGATGTCATGGCCGATTCACCCTGGCTGCTGTTGAAATAAATCCGTTTCTCGGCTACTCGAGAGTCTGGGCTATTCGAGAGAATGTCTGAATTTTCTGGGATTTCTTACGGCTGTAATTGAACATAAGAGCGGTTATCGGAAGTTAATCGGCCGGCATCGGAATTCTCTCGCGCGGCCCCGGCATTGCCTGAGCCGCAACGACAACTTCCGATAACGGCTGTTATGTTCAATTAACGATATGAAACATGCCTGTACGGAACTGCGGGTATGCGCAGGATAAGGCCCCATAGTGGGGCGACGTCATTCCTGGTCGGGCTCCGCAGAAACTTCCTCCAACGGCTCGTGGGAGAGTTGTGCGTCGTCGGTATTCACGGGAGCTTGCAAAGCTGCGGAGGCCAAGGCCGCTTCCCCTTCGAGAAAAACTCCCATGCGGCGGAATTTTTCGTAGCGGCGCTGCAAAAGAACATCGGTGGGCACATCGCGGAGTTCGCGGAGATAACGCAAGAGGTAAGTTTTGAGCGTGTTGGCCATGCCCCGCGGATCGCGGTGCGCACCACCGAGCGGTTCGGGGATGACGTCGTCAAGGATTCCCAGGCGTTGCAGGTCACGCGCAGTCAACTTGAGCGCGTCAGCAGCGCGGATTTTCGTTTCCTCCGTGGCCTCCTTCCACAAGATGCCCGCGCATCCCTCGGGACTGATAACGGAGTAGTACGCGAACTCGAGCATGGCCAACTTATCACCGACACCGATGCCCAGCGCGCCGCCCGATCCCCCTTCCCCGATGACGACGCAGATAATCGGCGTAGGTAACCGGGCCATTTCCATGAGATTAGCCGCGATCAGGTGGGCTTGGCCCCGCTCCTCGGCGCCGATGCCGGGATATGCACCGGGCGTGTCAATGAGCGAAATGATGGGGACGCGAAACTTGGCAGCCAATTTCATCTTCAGCAAGG
>JANWVZ010000305.1 GCA_025056555.1 Gemmatales bacterium
GAAGCCCCTTCGCGTCTGGTCATTCTGCCCAGCGAAGCCGTATTGCGTCATGGCCGCGACCGTCAGCAACTTGTGGTAACGGGAGAATATGCTCAGGGCGCAGTGCGCGACCTGACCCGCGCCGTGCGTTATCAGATCGAACCGACAAATCTCGCACGGATCAGCGACACGGGCGTGGTAACGCCCTTAGCCGATGGAACGGGGAAGATCCACGTCGAGTTCGGTTCCGTGCGAGCCAGTGTGCCCCTTCGTGTCGAACAAGTCGAAGTGCGACCTCCGATTAGCTTTCGCCAGGAGGTGATCGCCGCGTTCAACGTGGCTGGTTGCAACATGGGGGCTTGTCATGGCACGCCCAATGGGAAAAACGGTTTCAAACTGAGCCTCCGCGGCTACGACCCGGATTCCGATTATGTTCAACTGACGCGCGACATGAACGGCCGACGTACGAATCTGCTCCAGCCCGAATTGAGCCTGCTCCTGCTCAAAGGTTCGGGCCGCGTGCCCCATGAGGGAGGCCAGCGTTTCGCTCCGGGACTCATCACTTACGAAATAATCCGCCAGTGGATTGCCGAAGGCATGCAGCCAGAAGATGCGGGTCGTTTGCCCCGTTTGGAACGCCTCGAGGTGTTGCCTGGGTCGCGAACGCTTCTGTGGCCCGGACAAACGCAACAATTGGCCGTGCTGGCGTATTTCAGCGACGGCTCACGCCGCGATGTTACGCCTTTGAGTGTGTTCAGCTCCAGCGACGAAACCATCGCCACTGTGGACCGTCAGGGCCACGTGCAATTCAAATATCCGGGCGAGGTGGCGATATTAGTCCGTTATTTGGAAACCATGGTCACGGTGCGTCTGGCTTTATTGCGTCCCGATCCGCAATTCGCCTGGCCCAACGTGCCGGAAAACAATTTCGTGGATCGCCTGGTATTTGCGAAGCTCAAGCGGCTGCAGATTCCGCCCTCGGACTTGTGCACCGATGCCGAGTTTATTCGCCGCGTCTATCTCGATGTTTGCGGCATCCTGCCCACGGCGGAAGAAGTCCGGGCCTTCCTCGACGACCGCGACCCTGCCAAGCGAAGTAAACTCATCGACCGTGTCCTGGAGCGGCCCGAATACGCGGATTACTGGACGCTCAAATGGGCGGATGTGCTGCGGGCCAATCGGAAGACAATGCAACTGGACGGCGTGTTTAAGTTCCAAGCCTGGTTGCGGGCTCAGATCGCGTCTAACCGTCCGTGGAACGAAGTGATCAAGGAACTCCTCACCGCCTCGGGCAGCACTTATACCAACCCTGCCGCCAACTATTACCGGGTGAGTCGAGACCCAACGATCTTGGCCGAGACCACTGCTCAGTTGTTCCTGGGCGTGCGCATGCAGTGTGCCAAGTGTCATAACCATCCGTTTGAGCGTTGGACGCAGGACGACTATTACGGTCTAGCCGCATTCTTTGCCCGTGTCAAACTAAAAAATGATCCACTCAACGACCTTGCATCGGGTAGGCCCGCTTCTGGGGCGGAGTTTGTTTACCTGGATCGCAGTGGCGAAGTGGTGCATCCGCGCACCAATCAGCCGGTGCGGCCCAAGGTGCTCGACCAAGCGCCGCTCTCTGGCGAGCCGGCGGATCGGCGCGAAATCCTGGCGCGGTGGTTGACTGATAAAAACAATCCGTTCGTGGCCAAGGCACTGGTGAATCGTATCTGGTACCATTTGTTTGGTCGTGGCATTGTCGAACCTGCCGATGATTTCCGCGATTCCAACCCTGCGAGCCATGATGAATTGCTAGAGGCGTTAGCGCGGGAATTTCTCGAACACGGTTTTGGCGCCAAGCACATCATCCGTCTGATTCTCAATTCGCGTACTTACCAACTCAGCGCGCAGACCAACGAGCGGAACCGCGACGATCAGCGTTATTTCTCGCATTGTTATCCGAAACTGCTTCCTGCGGAAGTGCTCCTCGATGCCATCAGTCAAGCGACGGGCGTACCCGAGAGATTCGCCGGTCTGCCGTTGGGTACACGCGCCGTACAGTTGCCGGATGGTGAGGTGAATCACGTTTTCCTCAAGACCTTCGGTCAGCCCGCGCGGGAATTGTCGTGTGAATGTGAGCGCGAAAGCGAAAGCAACTTGGCCCAAGCGTTGCAACTGATCAACGGCCCGACGATTCACCAGAAACTGCGTGAACCGAATAACCGCCTGGGTCAGCTCCTGGCCCAGAACCTGCCGCCGGAGCAAATCCTTGAGGAACTTTATCTGAGCACGTTATCGCGTCGGCCCGAAACAGCGGAAGTGCAAGCAGCGCTG
>JANWVZ010000306.1 GCA_025056555.1 Gemmatales bacterium
TGACCCGAAACTCTATTTTGAAATGAACACCGACCTGAGCGAGGTGCAGCGCTACCAGGACCAATTGGACGAACTTTATCGCCGCCTCGGTCTCGTCCGCGAAGGACAAGACCCCTTGCATCAGGCCGGCGTACGCGACCTGCATCAGTTACCCGTACCCCAACACGACTTGGCCGAGGTCGAACGTCTGGTCGGCGGCGAGGCCCTGCGGGGACGCACGGGTGGTGCGGTTACTTTGGCGGTGGGCATGGCCATCATCTTCACCGAGGCCCTCCGCTGGACGGGATTGGCCTTGGAACAGATCATGAAGTATTGGTACCACTTCGCCATCATGTTTGAAGCGTTGTTCATTCTGACCACCATTGACACAGGCACCCGCATCGCCCGCTTTTTGCTCCAGGAAGCTTTGGGCAAACTCCATCCTAAATTCGACAAAACCGATTGGCTCCCTGGAGCGGTGCTGGCCACGGCTATCGTGACCGGACTCTGGGGGGCTTTGATTTGGACTGGCTCGATCAGCACGATTTGGCCCATGTTTGGTATCGCCAACCAACTGCTGGCCGTGATTGCCTTAGCCCTAGTCACCACCCTGCTGATCAACACGGGGCGCGGACGTTACGCGTGGGTTACGCTACTCCCGATGCTGTTTGTAATCAGCACGACCATGACGGCCGGCGTACAACTGATAACGCGGCAGTTCCCCGCGATGATCGCGCAGGGGGGCAGCCGCGCCTTGGCGGGTTATCTCAACATCGGCCTGACTGTGTTCGTCATGCTGTGCGTGATAATCCTGCTACTCCACGCGCTGGTACGCTGGGCCACGGTTTGCATGGGGTTGAGAACAACTGCTTTGTCCAGCAACAATGTGCTACCCGCTCCGCAATACTCGACGGCTGAAAAAAGGAGCGGCTGACATCTGGACTGCTGTACCACTTCCCGATCCTTATGCCTTGAAACAGTGGACGGGTGAAAAACGGATCGGCTGACATTCCCCCGACGACAACTCGGAGTCTTCACCGCGAGCTACCGCAATGTACTCGGTCTGGTATCAGAGCGTGTTGCATCGGTTCAGCTTCCCGGTGGTGAGTACCGAAATGGCTCTCCTGTTCAGTGTGCGGACCTGGGGCTACCATCAGGTTCCGGCTTCGGGGGGATTGCTTATCATTGCGAACCATCAGAGTTTTCTCGACCCGGTGCTGGTAGGAATGGCCGTGCGTCGCCGCGTCGTGTATCTGGCCCGCAAGACTTTATTTCGCAATCCGTTTTTCCGCTGGCTCATAAAGTCCTATGGTGCAATTCCCATTGACCAGGAAAAACCCACCACGGAAGGGATTCGCACCGCTGTCGAACTGTTGCGCCGCGGCGAAGGGGTGGTGATTTTCCCGGAAGGAGAGCGCACACCCCACGGCCAGATGCTCGAACTCAAGCCTGGAGTCACGCTACTAGTCCGTCGCGGGCAAGTGCCGCTGCTCCCCGTAGGCATTGCCGGCGCCTTCGAGGTTTGGCCGCGCCATCAACTTCTGCCACGGCTCTGTCCGCTGTGGAGCCGCCAACCTTGCAGCCTTCGCTCCCGAAATTCGCTCACCTCTGCGGACACCCCTCGAGCATCAGCGTCCACGGAGTCCCACTCGGTTCAGATGCGAGAGGCGAAACCGCTACGCCGCGGCATTGCGGTTGTGGTCGGGCCACCGATTCCGTTTGAATCGCTCCGCGAGCTGGGCCACGAAGAACTACTCCAACGCTTGACCGCCGTGCTCCGCGAAGTTTGGCACCAAGCCGAATCGCGCCGGCTGCCTTGTCCACAGTGAACCGGAGGGGCAGCTGAATCTCCCTGGACGATCTCGGCGCCAACATACCGCGATGGGCTGAAGCTTGCCTTTGCACTCAGGGTGTTGTTTCGCTGCCGATCGGTGCCCGTAACGACAGACGTCATAACGGCGCGAAACAATTTTTTCCGTGTACTATCTGGGCAATTCTATGTTATCGGCGGCCTAGATGATGATTAGCCGCTTGAGAGGGAACCGATCGCATGCCTTGTGGATCGTGCTTAGTTGAAATCGATAAACCCATGATGTTTCGCGGGTCAACCACGGGGCGGTCCACACGCATCGTGGGTCGTGCTTAGATGAAATCAAGAAACTGCGGCTCACGCGGATTCACACAGCGATGATCGGATTAGGAGGCAGGTCTATGCTCGGCAGCAAGGTCCACCTGGAGGTCTATCAACTTACGGGCGGAAGCGGCGGGTGAAATCCTCGTAAGCGTCGCGTAGTTCAGGAGGCAGC
>JANWVZ010000307.1 GCA_025056555.1 Gemmatales bacterium
CTCACTTGTACGCCAAGACTTTACGGGTCCTCCCTGTCCGCCTCTTCGCTGACGGAACTCGTGCAGCAATGGTGGCGCTTGACCAAGGCTAAGTTGGAGCGTCATACAGGGCGGTGGTACTGTTATCGTTACCACGCTCTGGTTCTGGAACACCACAACCGTTATCACCGGCTCGCCCTGCGCCCCTTGCGCGACCAGCTATGGGCAGTGCAAACGTTCGTGAGAATAGGGCTAGCCATCCAAAAGATTGGTGCTGCGCCCCTTGCGCGACCAGCTATGGGCAGTCCAAACTGGGAGTCATCCGCATCGGCCTGTGGATACGTGGGTCTGCGACTATTTTCCCCGTTTTGGCGACCTGCGACCCGCCTTGGTTACGACCGCCGAACGGCGCAGGCAGACTTTCTTGGTGTTAGGCGAGGTCGCGCTGGCGCTCAAGCAATACCGCCTGTATCACGGTCATTGGCCGAAGAAACGGGGAGATTTAGTCCCCCAATTCCTGCCTGAGGTGACCCGCGATCTCTGGGATCCTCTGGAAAGACCACTTCGGTTCGTCCGCCCACCAGACAGGGTAATCATTTACGCCATAAGTCTAGGCTTTCCGCCGGTGGACGATGGTGGGGACCCAGAACGGGACACGGTCTTGCCCCTGTTCGACCCCGACCACCGTAATCGGCCTCGTCCTTGAAGAGTTTTCTAACGCTCCACGTCCGTATGCTCCTGGCGGCAAACTTCCTAAAAAAGCTACGCTCTCGTTGCATAGTCAGGCCTTCTTGCTGACGCCAGGCTTGGGGATTCACTGAGCCTATCTCCATGAAACTGGATCAGACTGCGACCGCCACCGGTAACCAATGAACGGAGCTGGAACCATGTTCGGATTTGGGATCGTCGGCTGTGGCATGATCGCCCGCTTTCACGCCCAGGCGATCAAGGAATTACCCAATGCGCGCCTTGTCGCCCTGTGTAGCCGCAACCCGGAGAACGCCCGCAAGGTGCAGGAAGCCGTCGGGATCACCTGCGATATTTACACCGATCTGGCCGCGATGCTCCGCCGCAACGATTTGCACATCGTCAATGTCTGCACCCCCAGCGGCGCTCATATGGAACCCGCAGTAGCGGCAGCCGAGGCTAAAAAGCACGTCGTCGTCGAAAAGCCACTGGAAATCACTTTAGACCGCTGCGACCGCATCATCGCCGCCTGCGAACGCCATAGGGTACAACTGTGCACTATATTCCCCTCTCGCTTTGCCGATGCCAATGTCGTGCTCAAGCAGGCCGTCGAGCAAGGACGCTTCGGTCGGCTCACGCTGGGGGAAACCACCTGTAAATGGTGGCGCTCCCAGGAATATTACGACCAGGGGGGCTGGAAAGGCACCAAAGCGCTGGACGGCGGCGGCGCCTTGATGAACCAGGCGATCCATAATGTGGACCTGCTCTACTGGATGATGGGACGCCCCGTTGAAGTCGCCGCCATTACCGCTACGCTCGCCCATCAACGCATCGAAGTCGAGGATACCGCCGTGGCCTGCCTGCGGTTCGCCAATGGCGCTCTCGGAGTCATCCAAGCCACCACCAGCGTCTGGCCTGGTTTGCCCAAGACAATTGCCCTTCACGGCGACCGTGGCTCGGTGGTGGTCGAACAGGAAGACGTCCTCCGCTGGGAGTTTGCCGAGCCGCGCCCCGAAGATGAACAAATTCGTGCCCGGTTTGCCCAACGGGTCGGTGCCTCGGGCGGCGCTTCCCATCCCGCCGCTATATCGCATGAATACCACCGCCGCCAACTCGCCGACTTCCTCCGCGCTATCGAAACAGGTGGCCGACCGCTCGTGGACGGCCGCGAAGGTCGCGTCGCCGTGGAGATTATTCTCGCCATCTACCGCTCCGCCGCCGAACGCCGCTTCGTCGCTTTGTAAATTGAGCCCGCGAGATTATCGGTTTCCAGAACCGTGGCCCAAGAATCCCCTTGACCGCTTCGGTGCCCTTGTTATGAGTTAGCCCCTTGGACACGACTTATCGCGGATATTTCCCTATGCCAACAAACCGCTGGCTGACCTCAATCGTACTTGGGCAGGTCGTGCTCCTTCTGCTGACCGGCTGCGTGGATCGCAGGTTGACCATTGTGTCCGATCCGCCGGGCGCTTTGGTTACTGTTAACAATCACGACCTCGGGGCCGCCCCCGTAGATGTGCCGAGCGAACTGTTTATTT
>JANWVZ010000308.1 GCA_025056555.1 Gemmatales bacterium
GCTCGCCAACCTCGAACAAACCGACCTCACCGCCACCGGTCCCCATCCGCGCAAACCCACCCACCGCTCCCGCCCAGTCCACGAACCCCCACAACTCTCCCTATTCCCACCTACAGACCGGTGAACCTGGCTATGCCCGCGAGCGTTCGTATCGGCCTGGTTTGTCTGATGAAGTGACTTAATTGTCGCCATTGCTTTCATCGGCACACGAATAGCGGTTTCATAAGTAATGTAGCTTCATTCAACCTTTCCATTTCTGACCCTATGCTTACGGATGGGGTGGAGTGGATTTTTACCTGTCAAACGTTTAGCAGGGTGAGATGACGAACGAGGCGGCCTTCAAGCAGTTGATGCAATTCCTCCCAAGCTTGAGGCAATTGATTGTTCATGGCCAAAGAGACGTAGCGGGGCGGCTGGCCGACTGGTTCCACACGCGAGTCGTCGCGGGAAAAGACCGTCTCCCGTAACCAGTTCCCAATCCCGCCGACTTCGAGTGACGGTCGGATGGGGCAACAGACCATGCAGTGCCAGGGAACTATCCAGCGGCTCAAGCTGGGCAGATCCGTCGCGGGACGCAATGCTTGCACGCTGTATGCAGATAGCCACCAGTTTCCCCATGTGGCAGGAAAACAGCGCGGTATTGGATATACCGGTGGCCAGCAGCAGCGACCACAATCCCACCATAAATGCCCGCAGGACGTTGGTCCGATATAGAGCAGATACACAGGCTGGCAACCGGGGACGACTTGGGCGGCTTGAATCAACTGTTCGGTCTGATATTGGCCATTTCGCTGATAATGCAGCTCATGGAAATGGCCATCGGGAGCAAGCACCTTGCACTGGATGCGCAATCCCAGCCAAGACCGACGGTCGGTGATCCACAACTCCATGTCCGCGCCTGTTTGCGCTTCCAGAGCGGGTGGGAAGGTAAAGACCGAAACAGCCGGTGCACATTCCTCCAACAGCCGCAGCACCACGTAATCGGTCAGCGTGGTCTCGCGCAGTGTCATGCCCCACGGCAAAGCCCGCTTTTGGAGCGAGGGATTTTGCACGCGTTGCGCCCGTTGCATCCAGCGCCACACGCCGCGTGAAATGCGCACAAAGGCGTCGCAAAGCTGAGCTTGATTCATCGCAGAATGCCTTGCTCCAGTTTCTGCCACGCCTCTAAGACGAGGCGGCGGGTGCGGTATTCGCCGTAGGCGCGCAGTTCTTTTTCTTTGAGCACGCGGAAGGTTTCGCTTGGGAAATCGCTGGCTTTGCACCGTGCATCGTAGCCGGCCGGGTCGAGTGGGTCGGATACTTCTTCCGTTGGGTCGAGGATGTTTTCCAGTTCGCGCGGGGTCAGGTCTGCCGGGTCGAGGATGTACCGGAGCTGTTTGCGGGTCAGGCCGTAGAGCCGTGCGTAGTAGGCGTCCAGCTCGGCGCGCAGGATCGCGCGGCGTGCCTCATCCCACTTGAACGGCGGCGGCACAGGGCTGATGGGCTGGCTGCCACTCGCTACTCGCCACTCGCTACTCGCCACGTTGTTGTGCGGAAACCAGCGGTTCCGAGTCTCCGGGCCGAGTTCGGCCAGTAGGTCGGCGGCAAAGGGGGCCAGATCCCAGGCGGTGTAAACCAACTCGAGCACGCGCGGGACAATGAACGCCAGGTCCGACTCGCTGTAGGCCGAAGGCGGAAGAACGGGAAGCTGCTTGAGGATGAAAAAGCCGAGACTTGTGCCGCCGACCTTCTGTCGAGCGCAGAAGTCGAGCGCGAGCGCGTTCAGGTTGCAAAGTAAACACGCCTGCACGGCAACGCTGCCTTCCGCGACAAGCAGGGGCGCTTTGTGATTGACCCCCACTCTGGGCAGGAGGCTGAAGATGGCGGTCCGTTCATTGGTGGCGTTGGTGATGTCGCGGAATCCGAGTAGCCATTGGCGGTTCCAGTTGCCGAGGCGTGCTTCGACTTCGTGGGCTGGGACCCAGTAGCGGGGTCGGACGGTGAAGTGCGGGTCTTGTTTTTCTGCGTCGGTGCAATCGCGGGTTTGGGTGCCCTCGTAGGTAGCCCAGCGGTGATCGAACTGCCAGATCAGTTTGGCTTCGTAAAGCGGCAGGAGGCCCTCGCCCGGCGCGGTGTGGAACAGGTGGCTGTCATTGGCCATGTCAATCATGCGGAGGAACGATACGCCCCACGGGTTTTGGCCTGTGGTTTCGTTGACGAG
>JANWVZ010000309.1 GCA_025056555.1 Gemmatales bacterium
GAATGCTTCCTTTGCTCCGACCTGTGCATTGGCCCGGCCTCGTCTAGTGTAGGTCAATGATTAGTGTTCACGGTTTATCGCTCGTTGCCTGGTACTGGGCATTGGAACCATCATCGTCTAGCATGAGTCAAGCCTTTGCCGACTGAACTAGGTTTTATGGAGCCGAAACGCGGAAAAATTCAGTTCCCTACCTCCAAGGCGATCGGACCGCCTTGCGAACTGCACCGCGATAGTCGAACCCGTCTGAACGCTGTTGGCCAATACGGGGCAGAAAATCACAGTCCCGTGTAATCTCGGCCTCCAGGTTATGAGCCTGGCGAGTTTCCCCTGTTGCAATGATGAAAAAAGCCAACACTGTCGTAGGTAGTCCCGGGCATGGCCGAAGATGCCCGCGATGACAAGGCTGGGTTCAGCGAGCGGCAAGGTGGACTAAGCGAACAGTTCTTCGAGGAAGCGGGCACCGGGGAGTAAGACGCCGAGTTCGTTGCGTTGTTGCGAGGTGACGCCGAGCGTTTCCAGGATGGTCAGACCGACCATGGCGGGTGTAATCGGTTCGGTGATCGGCTCTTCGCCCCGCTTGTCGCTTTCGCCGATGACACGCCCGCCCGCAATGCCCGCTCCTGCCCAGATTGAGAAATACACATTCGGCCAATGATCGCGGCTGGCTTGAGCGTTGATTTTAGGTGTGCGACCGAATTCGCCCATGCAGATGACCAAAGTGTCTTTGAGCAGACCGCGGGCGTGCATGTCGGCCAAGAGCGTCGGGAAAGCACGGTCGAAAATCGGACACAGACGGTCGGCCAACAGCTCAAAATTGTAGATATGCGTATCCCAACCGAAATCGCAATTCGGCGTCATCGCCTCGACGTATTGGCTCCAATTCACCTGGACGTAGGGTACGCCCGCTTCGATGAGTCGGCGCGCCAGCAAACAGCTTTGGCCAAACGCCGTGAGTCCGTAGGCTTCGCGCACCGAGGTTGGTTCCCGCGACAAATCCAAGGCCTGTCGTGCTGCGGGGGAAGTGAGCAGTTCGTAGGCCCGCTGAAATACCGTGTCCCATTGTTCTAACCGACCATTTTCCACGCGCCGACGCAGCTGATCCAAGTCTGTCAGTAACCGCCGCCGATCGGCCAAGTGCTGGGGCGTCAGACCGTCCAGCAAGCGGAGATGGGGAATGTCTACCGTACCATCGTCGTGGCATGTCACCAGGAAGGGGTCCCAGACGTGTCCCCAATTCCCGCCGCCATAGCCTTTCATGATACCGACGACGTCGCGGGGATTGCCACGACCAATGGCGATGAACGGCGGCAGCTGTCGAGGACCTCGTACCCGCGCTACAATGGAGCCAAAGTTGGGCTGAACCCCGGTCGGCCCCTCCAGGCTGCCAGTCAGGGCACACGTGCCTGCCTCCAGGTGGCCGCTGTGAAAATTCTTGTTCGAGCGAACCAGCGTAAACAGATGGCTATGAGCCGCCAGGCGTGGCAAGAGCTCCGTGAAACGCACGCCCGGAATCCGCGTGGGAATCGTGCTGAACGGTCCGCGGTATTCGGTCGGAGCGTTCGGTTTTGGGTCGCAGGTATCCAAGTGGCTGGGTGCACCCCAGAGCCAAACTATTAGCACCGATTTCGCCCGCGCGTCAGGGCTTGCCTTCGCCGTATTCGAGTGGGCCAACCTCCACAAAAATGGGGCTGACAAGCCCGCCTGCACAAACGCGCGTCGCGTCATCCCACTACAGTCCCGCGTCCAAAATCCGCCCACGTGTAACATGGCTTCGCTCCCCTACTAAGCCTCGAATCTCTATGGACGTCAAGGCTGCGGTACCGGTCAGCGTCATGTCGGCCCCTGGAGCCCGCGTGTATTGAGCGACGAAAATCTGTTGGCAGTATTCTTATCAGGACTTTCCTAGCATGAGGCTCCAGACCAGTTATCATTTATTTTGGCAAACCCCTGCGTAGGGAGCAAGAGGGAGTTGCGACCAGCTTTCATCGTGCGCGGAGTCAAGAGGCACAAGTTCTGAATTCTGCTTGGTGGAATTTATGCCAACGATGCGTACTCCAACAGTCCGAGTTAGATTCGGCCTTGAAGAAAAAATTTTTAACTTACCCCTTGACACGGTCTTCGGCGCCCTGTAATTATGAAGATTGTCTGAAGACGCTGCCATTTTGCATTTTCTGGCAGGGCTACTCATGTGGAGC
>JANWVZ010000030.1 GCA_025056555.1 Gemmatales bacterium
GGATGAACACAGTCTCGACTTGGTCTGGGAATGGCGGCCACCGCGAGTGATTGCTCAGTTAGATAAATATATCCTGAATACACGTTTGCCAGTGGAGCATCGGCAGCGCCTGGTGGATGTCCTCGCAAATACGGAAGGTGTATCGGGTGGAGAGGTCATGTTACGCGTACTAATTGCAGCAGAGCCTGCCATACGCGAGCGGGCGGTGCATTGGTGCAAGTTATACCTGCCGACTAGATGGTCGTCCCTGCGTACCAGTCCGCAGCTGGAATCGCTAATCAACAATTGGCTCGAACAGCAGAACTTAGCAGCCTCGGCGATGGAAATCGTTACCGCACTGGAATCCGACGTCTGGATACCCAAGCTTAGTGCCCTTGCTGCCAACGAGCAGAATCCCGTGGATTTGCGTCGCAAAGCTTTGGAGACTCTAGGAGTAATACGATCGCCTCAGGCCAGCAAGGCGTTGGCACGCTTCTTATCAAGTCAAGACTTAGCTAAGACGGCAATCAGCTCCTTAGGTCGGCAGGGAACATCTAACGCCTTGAAGATTTTGATATATGCATTGCAGAGCAAGGATCAAGGATGGGAAATCAAGATGGATATTGTGGCGGCACTTGGGTCATTTCGTGCCGGTGCCTTGTGGTTGTTAGAGCATGCTCAGGAATTAGAAGCGCCCGTGCAAGCAGAGGCGATTCGTTGGTTGCGTAATAGTCCCTTTCAAGACTTACGCAATAAGGCCTTGGTATTGTTTCCTGTAACGAAATTAAGTCCTCATCGGCTCCCCGAGATTGCTCAACTGGTGCCCCGTCGTGGGGATGTTCAGAACGGCAGACGGCTTTTTTTTGAGAATAAAGACCTAGGCTGCGCACGGTGTCATGTCGTAAATGGTCAAGGGGGTAAGATTGGCCCGGAGCTTAGTGCAATTGGATCGAAAGCGAGTAAGGAAAATCTGTACGAATCCATCCTGTATCCGGATCGAGCCGTTGCAGACCAGTTTATTCAATGGATTATTGAAACTAAGCAGGGCGTTGCTGTGCAAGGTATCTTGGTCGAAGAGACGCCTGACTACTTAGTGTTGCGGGATGCGAACGGAAAGGACTGGAAAATTACGAAGCAGGACATTATGGAACGCGCAAAAAGTCCTCGGTCCCTGATGCCGAGTGACCTCCTCCAATATATGAGCGAACAGGACTTAGTAGACTTGGTCGAATTCCTCCAGACTCTGCGGTCTACGCCGGAAAAGAAGCCTTAGCGTTGTCGGTACCCTGGAACCACCTAAGGAGAACAAAGGAGTTAGTCAATCCTATTATGAGGGATTTTAGTCATTAGTATGCTGACGTCTGCCACTGCCTTGGATGATCAAGCGGAGATAGAATATGATTGATTTTGACAAGCAAGGGGGATTGATTCCTGTGATAGCTCAGGACGCGGAAACCGGTGAGGTATTAATGCTCGCATGGATGAACCGTGAGGCTTGGGAGGAAACACTGCGCACCGGGCGGGCTTGTTATTATAGTCGCAGTCGCGATAGGCTCTGGCGTAAAGGAGAAGAGAGTGGTCACTGGCAAGAGGTAATTAGTATCCATTTAGATTGTGATGGGGATACTTTACTTCTGAAAGTCAGACAAATTGGCGGGGCCGCCTGTCACACAGGTTACCGAAGCTGCTTTCATCGCCGTTATGAGGCAGGGGAGTGGCACATCGTCGGAGAGCGCGTCTTCGATCCGCAGCTGGTATATAAGAAAAGCTAGCTGAGGTAACTTGCCGAACGTACAGATATGAAATCAAGACAGCGGAAACAAATTCGCCGCATATTTCAGGATTTTCTGCATAGGCGTTTAAGCGCAGTTCGAGAATTGCGCTTGCAGGACTTAGATATTAATCCGTTCCTGTTGCGACTTCTGGCCGAGGAATTGGGGCTAACCGATGCCAAGGCAATTGTCCGCTGGCTCGTCATGCAAAGACTAAAGCGGGGAACAGTAACATCATTTGGGCTGGCCTTACAAGAAGTAGCTAAGGTGTTTTCCGAAGGTACAGGAGTAGAAGGAGCTGATGTCCTAAAACACCGATCAGGCAAGCGTTATCATATTCAGGTGAAAAGTGGGCCGAACACTATTCCAAAGGACATGGCAGTTCGTATTACCGAATTACTGCGATCCGCCCAAAGACGGAATCGTGGATCAATCGCACTATTAGGGATGTGTTATGGTTCTGCTCAGCAGGTTAGCAATATAGTTCGTAAGTATTTAGGAGTAGATTGGCTGGTAGGGCGCGAATTTTGGCAATTCATATCTGGTGACCAGCGATGCATTGATACTATTTACGAATTAGCTCGCGAGGTCGGCGAATCTTACCGAGATGAGCAAGGCCAGACCTTGCAACAGATAGTAGAAAACAAAATTGAGGAATTGACGGTGGAATTCACGCGTCTCTACGGTCGCGGTGGAAACCGTATGTGGAAACAGCTATTAGATAAGAATTGCTAAATGGGTGACCCACGATGCGAGCACTGGAAAACTCTCTACCTATTGAAGAATTGAATCGCGTGGCCTTGGCGGAAGGAAACGCCAAGAAACCCGTTTACCAGATGCACAAGTGGTGGGCTCGTCGCTTAGGAAGTGTTTTCCGGCTCATTACCCTCTCGTCATTCATACCAGGCAGTATAGACGGTAACAAGGTCTGGCAGATGTTTTGCGAGGGTGTGGACCCAGGGGGTAAGTTAATCCTGGATCCGTTCATGGGTGGGGGAACCACTGTCGTGGAAGCACTGCGCTTAGGCTGTAGGGTAATAGGTTTAGATATTAATCCCGTAGCTTGGTTTACCACTAAGAAGCAGATCGAAACTGTGGACTTGGAGGAATTACAGGCCGCGTTTCAGAGGTTGGATCAAACCGTCGGCAAACGAATTCGTAGCTATTACAAGACGAGATGCCCTCAAGGTCACCCTGCAGAGAGGATGTATTACTTTTCGGTCAAAATTGCTAAGTGTACTCGTTGTCATCGCTACGTCTCATTGTTTCCAAATTATGAATTGTCTCGTGACGAGCATGAAATTACCGCCGTATGTCCCAAGTGCTATGCCATTGTAAACAGCAAGCGCACGAAAAATAGGGCGCAGTGTCCCGATTGCGGTTATTCTTATGATCCACGCAGGGGGAACGCTGGACGGGGCAGCTATACCTGCGGGCATTGTGGCCAAGAGGACACGGTGCTGGAGGCGGTACGGCGACTTCAGAAACCGCTTCCTCCGCGGCTTTACGCAATCGAGGGCTAATGCACTTCGTGTGGCCGATTCTTCAAGCGTATAGATAACTATGATCTCTGTATCTGGCGTCGTGCTAAGGCCGATTACGAATCACAGGGTGCTCGCTTACTTATACCTGAGCAATTGATTCCCACGGAAGGCCGAAGCGATCCGCGACCTGTGAATCACGGTTACCGATATTTCCGAGATATGTTCAATGAGCGTCAACTCCTCTGCCTCTCTCTGCTTCTGGAAGCCATACTGAAAATACCAGACCCAAACATCCGGGAGTTCCTGCTGTTGGCCTGGAGTGATTGCATAGATGCTAATAATATGTTTTGCAAGTATGAAACAGCTTGGCATAAGATATCTCTCTTCTTTGGCTTGCACGCTTATCACCCGATAGAAAGGCCCACGGAGAATAACGTATGGGGAACTGATTATGGTCGTTCGACGTTTCGCAACTGTTATAACAAGTTGCGTCGGGGCAAAATCTATTGTTTGAGGCCCTATGAACGACTTATAGGTAAGGATGGCAGGCGCATTAAGCATTATGTTAGGGAACGCATAGAGGCTAGGTTAGTGGATCGTATAGAAGACTTATTAGAAGGTAGGGGAAACGCATTGCTGAAGTGCCAGTCGGCTACAGATTTGTCCTTCATACCGACGGGTGTGGTAGATGCAGTGATCACCGATCCACCTTACTTTGATAATGTTCAGTATTCGGAATTAGCAGATTTCATCTACGTTTGGTTGCGATTAGGTTTGAAAGACAAATATCCCTGATTTCGTCCCGATTATTCTTCTCGAGCGGAAGAAATCGTTCAGAATCAGAAGAAAAGTCGAGATAATATTTATTTTGCGGAGCGACTGCGAACTGTATTTGTGGAGTGCCATCGCGTGCTCAAACCCGATGGCTTATTGGTGTTTACGTTCCATCATGCGAAACCCTGGGCTTGGGAGTTGTTGGCCCAGGTATTATTAGAAGCGGGATTCTATGTGTCAGCCACTCCAGTAGTACGCTCTGAAGGTAAGAGTGGATTTCACAGTAGCGCGGGGAATATTCGTTATGATGCAGTGTTAGTGTGTCGGAAGCGGCCCAATTCATGGCACGAACGATGCTGGGCGGTAATCAAAAAGCATATCTATGAAGGAAGCGTCGAGTGGGTGAGGCGAACCCTTGAATCGGGGATGCCGATAAACCAGGTGGATGTAGTAGCTATAGTGATGGCTAAGATTGTGGAATATTGGACGAAGTGTGAAGGTCAAGCGGAGTTGCAAGGTGCGCCTATAAGTCTGGCTAAAGCTTTGGCCGATACTCAGTCTCTTGTAGCCGTAGTCTTGGAGCAGGCGTGTACGGGGAGAAAACATAGAAAAGAGATGAATATAGGGCAGCAAGGCACATTGTTTACAGACTTAGATGCCCGTACTCAGAAGCTGCGCTATTAAGCAGCATCACGGGCTGTGCTATCCATTGGAAACGTGGAAATATTGGCGAACTTAGTGGCGTCGTGTCGCCATTGGCCGTGCGTTGCCGCTGCTACGGGGTCTCTAGGAGCAGCTGGAGACTTGGCTGGTTTGGCAGCGTAGCGGTTGCGCCCATGCTTATCCACCTACTGATGTTGTCGGAATTTGCCGAACCGACGATAATTCATCATCTGCGTTATCTGGAATTGGATAAGCCGCAGGCGATCCTCGGTGACCGAAACCACCTTTTCCGATCGGTGCTGTACCAGATATTGCCTGACGGCGAACACGTGTTGTGGTCGCATGAGAGCAACGACTTCCGTATGAGTAGTTTGCAAGATGGCAAGCCTCAGCTGACCTGGAACGCAGCTGCGCGTCGCATCACGGCGATGTCCCTGAGCAGCGACGGTCAGTATTTGGCCGCCGGTCATGAGTGCAGTACGGTATGCGTTTGGCAGCTGCGGCATCGGAAACCCCTGCGCCAGTATCGCGACTTTCGCAGTCTCCTTGGCCAAGTGGGTTTCGCTTAGCACGGACAGTGGTTAGTCGTGGCCAGCCTCCGGGGCACGGTTACGGCGCCTGACAAAGCCAACATCTGTGTCCGGTATTGGCAGACCAATGCGGTGCGCAGCATGTTTCCGCGCGATGAACTGCTGCGGGAGGCGGGCTATGGTCTAGTCGTCACTCCAGACCAGGCACACGTGATTCCCAGACAGCCTTACTATGAGGCCGGACCGTTATCGGTGTACCACCTCGCCTCGGGCAAAGAAGTGGCCCAGCTATCGGGAAACTATTTGCTCGGCTTCGTGCGGGACAGCGACTGGGCCGTAACGCTCGACGATCGGCATCAGGTAGTATTGTCATGCTACAGGACAGGCCAATCGTCAAACCCGGTGGGCGATACCGCGGGGCTTGAGGGTCATCGCGCTAAATTCCGACGGCCGATTTCTCGCTGCGGTGGATGAACTGCAGGGTTATCACTGGGAAGTTTGTGATACGCAGCGCGGGGACCTGATCGGTTGGGTGTACGATACGCGGTCTGGTCGCATAAGTGCCGAATTACTTGGCCTGTTTCGTCCGTTTGGTAAACCCCTTCCCGAGCGGCCGAAACCGATCGCTGCCTGCCCGAGCTCGGACGCTCGATATCTAATCTGAAGCAATTTCCGTTACTTCGGTCTGACCATTTTCGAGGTGGAGTCATGGACAGAACTTGGTCGCATCCGAACCGATCGCCCATTTCGGCGGATCGACGATCTCCGGGTAACTCATGACGGAAAGTACCTTTTGGGCAGGCAGGACGGCTTCGTGTACGTTTGGGACATCAGCACACTGAGAAGCACCAAGTAATCCGAGCAAGCAACGACCGCCCCGGACCGCGAAGAGCTTCGTTCCAGTTTAAGGTTGCCGAGCTCGCACGCGGACAGTTTGGTGGGGTTGTTGTTGCGTGCAGGTGGGCAAACGTAAGTAGCGCAAAGTCTTTCGGATATTCGGTCAGACCGATATCGTCGTTGATGCTGAGCCAGGCCGCGTTCAAATATCCCCCCGCTTGCAGAATAGTCCGCGGCAGCAGTTCTCGAAGCAGCAGGCAGTACGTCGCTAGAGGAGACAGGACCGAGAGCCTGTGCATGAAGAACGCTTAAATGCTCCTGGTCGGGTTACACGGTTGGCTCGTTGAGGGAGTTAGAAACTGAGACGACTGAGGGACGCGGCAAAAGCGGACGGGAATTGAACTATTTCTTGGGACATCCTCGAATTCGCTTCCGATGCGGAAACTTGCGAGTTATAGGCATTCCAAGTAATCTGTTGATTCGCACTGGGATACGAAGTTGCAAGTTGTTTGAGGAGCTGAAGTTGTCAGGAAACTGGGGCAGTCGCTCTTGGTTTATTTCCTGGGGATTGGTTGCTGCGCGGGCCGGTTGGGTTTAGAATGAGTTGACTGCGAGCATTTTCATTCCTTGAGGCAGTCTGATAGCTCGAGCAAGGAGACAAAGCGTGTCGGCGGCAGCAGGCGATCAGGTAGCGGCCATTCTTGAACAGTTTGCCCAGATGCGGCAACGGATGTTGGAGCAGCTTCGCCGCGTCATTGTCGGCCAGAATGAGGTCATTGAACAAATCTTCGCCGCCATTTTTGCCCGAGGGCATTGCTTGTTAGTAGGGGTGCCCGGGCTGGCTAAAACCCTGATGATCAGCACCATCAGCCAGATTCTCGATTTGTCGTTCAAACGGATTCAGTTCACGCCCGACCTGATGCCTACAGACATCACAGGCACCATGATCCTGGACATTGAGGAACAGACCGGGCGACGCAATTTTCGCTTCGTGCCCGGGCCGGTTTTCGCGAACATCATCCTGGCCGACGAGATCAACCGTACTCCTCCCAAGACACAAGCAGCCCTACTACAGGCCATGCAGGAACGCCAGGTCACTGTAGGTCAACAAACCTACAACCTCCCGGAACCGTTTTTCGTCCTGGCGACGCAAAACCCCATTGAACAGGAAGGCACTTATCCACTCCCGGAAGCCCAACTCGACCGCTTCATGTTCAATATCAAGGTGGACTATCCTTCTTATGAGGAGGAAAAACGTATCCTGGCCACCACCACCAAAGACGAACAAGTGGAACTGACTAAGGTGCTGAGTGCCAAGGCAATTGTCAACTTACAGCGGTTAGTGCGAAGTGTGCCCGTCAGTGACCTGGTAGTGGATTATGTAGCTCGACTGGTACGGGCGACGCGACCAAAGACGCCCGAAGCGCCTGAATTCATCAACCAATGGGTGGACTGGGGTGCTGGACCCCGCGCGGGACAATATCTCATTCTTGGTGCTAAGGCTTTTGCCGCAATGGATGGACGATTCACCGTGTCTTACGACGATGTGCGCCGTTGCGCTATTCCGGTATTACGCCACCGCATCAGCGTGAACTTCCAAGCCCAGGCTGAAGGAAAGTCGTCCGAAGACGTTATCGAAATGCTCGTGCAACATGTTCCTGAGCCTGAACCGCGCAAATATGAACGTTCCGCCCGCGCCCGCTGAACAGTACGCCTGCCGCATTCTCTGGGACCTTCAACTGAAGAAACTGGCTCAAGGCCTCGACTGTTATCTTCTCTGCGAGGCTTACGTTTGACTTAAGTGATTCCTAAGTAGAAGAGGATGTCTGGACTTGGAGCTTGTTCTCTCTCCGGTCGCCTGCCTTAGACAAACGGGAATGGGAAAACAGGGATTGGGTTGATGCGAATATTGGCAGAACGAGGAGGGACGAAGTGCAGGATCGCATCGTTGCCGGCGGTGTCGCGGATAGAGGTTCCCGCAGGTCGCAGTAAGGGCGAAAGTATTTCCAGGCCATCCGAGTCTAGATCACTGGCCTGGATAATGTAACGGAAGCGGAGAGTAGTGGCGTTGACCTGATTGACGAACGTTGCCTGGCGCACGACCGAGCCGATTCGTAAGCGCAGTGCCGGTCGTTGAAGAGGACTGGTGCCAACAGTTACCGGTTCATCGAAACGAACCAGAAAATCGAGCGCTTGCCCGGTGAAATAAGCACCAGGCGCTGGGAGCACGATCTGTACCACTCGTGGCGCCACTGCGTCTATTTGGATGGACGGCAGAGCTATCGGGGCAAAGGATGGGGAGGCGTGGTTGCCCGCAAGGTCCCTGATCGAAGAAAGCGAGGGTCGCAGGATGGGAGAAAGAATCTCCACGCCATTGGTGTCTCGCTCGCCCGCTTGAATCACGTAATGGAAAAGTAAAGTGTCCGCTGCGGACTGACCTGCAAAGACCGCGTGGCGAATAGCGTTTCCGATGCGAAGACGGAGGTAGGGTCGCGCTGCGCCGGAAAAATCCACACGCACGGCTTCGCTGAAGCGGACGCTAATCGTCAGCGCCTGACCTGCACGATAAAGGCCTGGAGCGGGGCCACTTACGCGTACTATGCTGGGCGCTACGCCGTCCACCATGACCTGGGTCAAGTCAGGCGGCGTGAAATGGAGGTCTGCAGATACGCTCGACAAATTCTGAATGGTGCCGCCGTTCAGCTCGATGGGTGTGCTCAGGGTGATTCCGTTTCCATCGAAATCGTCCACTTGCACGGTGGTCACAAACCGGAGCCGGTCGGTTCCGTGACCGCCAACATAAGTGGCATGGCGTGTCTGGGAGCCAATCGTCAGCACTAGACTCGGAATTCCGCTCACCTGCACGGGTTCACTGAACCGAACCACAAATGCGAGTTGCTGTCCTGCCCGATAAGTCCCTGCTGGGGGCACTTCTATCCCAAGGATAGTCGGAACAACCGCGGGAGGCACGCCGACGTACACGAGCGAAGTATCTGGCGCGCTGAAGGACAATTGGGCATCATTTTGCGCCTGATCACGGATACTCGCTGCGCCTAAAGCAACGGGGGAGAAGACGGTGATGCCGTCGGTGTCGAGATCGGAGGGTTGAACGACGTAGCGGAAGGTGAGCAGGTCGGTGCCACTTCCTGATACGTAAGAGGCTAAACGGGTCGCCGCGCCGATAACAAGCGACAATGCGGGCATTTGACCTGCGGTGCCGACGTAAACCGGCTCAGAGAACTGCACCAAAAATTCCAAAGATTGGCCAGGCAAGTACGTGCCCGGCGCTGGTGGCGTCACGTTCAGGATGGTGGGCACCACGCCATCCACGAGGACGCCCACGGTGCTGGGCGGTACGAATCCTAACGTGGCTGGCTTCCCCACTACATTGCGAATGGAACCGCCGTGGAGATCAATTACTGGGCTGATGCCCACGCCGATCAGTTCGAGGTCTCCAGCTTGTACTTGATAGCGGAACGTGAGAGTATGGGAACCGCTGCCGGAAAAGTAAGGAGCGTAGCGGGTCTGGCCGCCAACGTTCAGCACTAATCGTGGCCTGCCGCCGGTCAGTGTCACACTTACAGCCTGATCGAACCGCACCGCGAAATCCATCACCTGGCCCAGTCGGTAAAGTCCCACTGCTGGCGCGTCAACTTGGGTGGCACTCGGCGACGGCAGGTTGACTTTGACGTTCTGCGTGTCCGGAGGCACGAAATTCAGCATCGCATCGCGGTTACTCGTATCCCGAATCGTGCCGCCCTGGAGTTGGATCGGCGCTAATACTTCAATGCCGTCGGTATCCAAATCCTCCGCGACGACCCGATAGCGGAACGTCAAGGTATCGGGCGCACTGCGCTGATGAAATTCGGCGTAGCGAGTGAGGGTACCGACGATCAGAGGAATGCGGGGTCGGCCATAGGTCGTAATTGCTTCCACGGTTCGATCAAAACGCACCTGAAAATCGAGATTTTGTCCAGGCAGATAAATGCCATCCGCAGGTGCGAGCACCTGGACGATCCGCGGGCCCGGATTGACCAACACCCCGCTGGTATCCGGCGCGGTGAAGTTCAGATTGGCATTATTATTAGCGGCATCTCGTATCGTCCCGCCGTTCAGCCGAATCGGGGAGATGAGAGTAATCCCGTCTAAGTCTGCATCATCAGCTTGGACGACGTAACGGAACAACAGCAGATTGGTGCCGTGCCCCGACTGGTAGGTAGCGTAACGAGTCACCGAACCGATTACGATAGGTAGGTCAGGCACTCCAGTCGCCGTGGTGGTGACATAAACGACTCGGCTGAAACGCACGTAGATGTCCAAGTTCATGCCCGTCAAATAGGTCCCTGGTGCTGGCGGGCTGACCGTCACAATCACGGGTTGCGTCAATGCGTCAATCAGAACGCCGCTGGTATCTGGAGGACTAAACTGCAAGAACGCCGGGTCCGAATCGGCTGCCGACGTAATCGTGCCACCATTCAGTTCCAGGGGCGAATGGAGAACGATGCCGTCGAAATCGTAATCCCCGGCTTGGACCGTGTACTGGAAGACCAGTGTGTCTGTACCGCTGCCCGAATCGTAAATCGCATATCGGTCCCCATTGGCCAAACCGAGGCGCAATTGGGGGGTGCCGGAGGAGGTGTCTACGTTAACGGCTTCGCTCCATTGGACCTGAAATTCCAGGCGTTGACCGGTGGTGTACGTTCCTGGAGCAGGCGCCTGAATCTGAACGATATAAGGCATCAGGGCGTCAACCAAGACTCCCGAGAGATTGGGCGGGGAGAAGACAGTCTGGGCGGGTTGCTGAACGGCATCGCGAATCATGCCACCATTCAGGTCAATCTCCGGCGTCATCTGGATACCATCAGTATCTAACTCGCCGGGTGCTATCACATATTGGAAAGTCAAAGCAGTGGTTCCCGAACCCGTCGTATAAAGCGCGTAGCGGGTATTTCCGCCGATATTGAGAACTAAGCGGGGCCGTCCGTTAGTCAGATTGACAAACACCTCCCTGTTATACCGCACTGTAAAGTTTAAAGCGTCGCCTGCGCGATAGAGGCCATCGGCGGGCGGCTCGACTTGGATAATGTTGGCTGGCTCGATGTGAGCCCACAGTTCCGCGCCATGTGTCCCATCGTTGGCCTGGAAAAATAATCGCCCCGATACATTGGTCAGGTACTTGGGCGAAGCATTACCTCCAGCTAATCGAATGTTGGCAACCAAAAACGTACCAGTACTGCTGCCATCGCTGCGCCACAGTTCTATGCCATTGACACCATCATCGGCGGCAAAGAATAACAACCCACTGACGTTGGTCAGATAACTCGGGTAGGATGAACCCGAAGGATTGATATTACGCACTAACACCGTGCCTGAAGCAGTGCCGTCGCTTTTCCAAAGCTCGGTGCCCGCGCTATTCGTCGCAGCGAAAAAGAGTGTCCCGTTGACATTGGTCAGCCAGTTTGGATTGGATGAATTAACCGTAAAGAACCCCCCAGGAAATATATCGCGAACCATCTGAGTTCCCGCACTGCTCCCGTCGCTGCGCCACAACTCGTAACCGTCATTTCCATTATTCGCTACGAAATACAACGTTCCTGAAACGTTGGCCCAGCGAAAGTCTAGGTTGCTGGAGAATGGAAAAAATAAGACGGTTGGGAAGGAGGATGCCGGACCCGAGCGGATATCGCGTACCAACACCGTGTTCGCTGCATGGCCCTGACTTCTCCACAATTCGTATCCGCTGGCTCCATTGTTGGCTACAAAAAAGAGCGTACCACTAACATTGGCCAGTAATGGCCGTTGACTACTTCCGAAAGCCGATCCGGCGCCCGTCCTGATATCACGCACGAGTTGAACCGCTGGGGCTCCAGGTTCCAGTTTCCATAACTCGGAACCTATGCCTCCTGGGCCGTCATTGGCAATGAAGAATAATGTGCCGTTGACATTTGTAAGACTGGGATGAATGTTCGTACTGAAAGCGTCGCCCGCCCCGGGATTAATGTCGCTTACCGGGATCGTACCGGCGGCAGTACCATTAGTGCGCCACAGTTCAAAACCGTGTCCACCCGCATTGGCCACAAAATAGAGCGTCCCGTTGACTTCCGTCAGACTGGGATGGACGAAAGACCAACTAAAACCGGACCCAGTGACAAACGGTGAACCAACCCCGGGAACTAAGTCGGCCACACGCTGAGTGCTCGTCGCGGCGCCGTTGGAACGCCAAAGTTCGTATCCACTACTGCCGTCCGTGGCCACGAAAAAGAGTGTGCCATTGACATTGGTCAGCCAGCGCGGATTGGAACTCAAGGCGCCCGGGTTGATGTCGCGCACCAACTGCGTACCCGTCGAGGTACCGTCGCTTTTCCACAATTCGAAGCCACTGTTACCGTCATTGGCGACGAAAAAGAGCGTGCCGTTGACATTGGTCAGATACTCGGGAGCGCTGGGCAAACCTGCTGCGGGGCGAATATCTCGCACCAGGAAAGTAGCCGGCGCGGTGCGATCCTCCAGCTGCTCCAGATGCAGCAAGTGGCGCAGTGGCTTTCTCCAAGCGCAACGGCGCCGTTGGTCTCGTTGACTTTTCAGCTTGGCCCGACTCTGCCAGATCCAACCTTGTACAGTGCGCCACCAGTTCACCAGCATCCGACAACCTCCTCCGCTGCTCCGAGTAATATTTTGTCGCTGCCTTACTCTTGATCGTAACTTACGCAGAGGCTTCGAGCAAGCATTGACTCGGCTTTGAAAAGCCCAGCCTGATACCCTCTGCCAGGAACCCTTTTGGGTGGTAATTCTGTGGAGAGACTTCCCCCCAGGCCCTGATTCCCCCCTCAGGCCTGGGCTGCCGGGAACCCTTTTGGGTGGTAATTCTGTGGAGAGGCTTGTGTGTGGGCATTTCCGATGTCGTTAGGCAGCGGGGATAGTCGGCAGCAACATGGCAGCAACATTGGTGGGATTATTAGGCACCTCCAAAGTAGCGAATTTGTTGTCCAAGCAAAAAAGCTAGAGTTAGCAGCGAGATAGTCAGGATTATTCTGTGCCCAAATAGAGGGTCAGACCCTCATAATCGGGAACAAAACCGAGTTGCTGCAACCATTCGTAAGTCGGAGTTTGCCGGATGGGTTGCTCATTGCACGTCACTACCCGAAGACGGCCGCGTAACCATGGTCGCCAACAGTAGGCCAACTGTTTCAGGGCGGAAAGGGCCACGCGACAGGTTTCGGGATCGTGGCTGACTAGTGCCGTAATCCTCTGACCGAAACTTTCTACGAGCCACACGGGGTTATTACGATACCAGAGAACCGCATTACTCCCGCGGCGGACGGTCCGGCAGTTTTCCCCGAAAACCCGTCGGTCGGTATTAGTATCAAGTCCGATCAGTGAAGCGGGATCTAACGCCGATACCGCCAGCGGCTGCTGCGCCCCTGACCAGGCAGTGTCAAGCAGGGTAATTGCCTCAGGTAAGGCGTACTGTTCGCCCGACCAACCGGCCACGAAATAACCGCGACACACTTCCCCGGCCCATTCAAGCTGTTCCAGAGCCGGCCGCAGAACGGACCATGGCACCGCGCCGCGTGTGTATTCGACCAATTCGCGGCAGAGGACTCCGTAGCGTTCCAGGAGCACATGAATCCACCAAAGCACGGTGGCTTCAGCCGAGGGCTTTTCTGTTGGTAAAGTAAACCATCGCCCTTCGCCTATTTGTTCCCAGCGCGCACGGCGACGCCAACGGCTGGCCCCTTCGATGTTCGGACTGGTATTACACATGTCCCACTGACGCACTACCTGAAACTGATCGTTGGAGACCAGGCTTCGGACTGCCAGTTCCCGCAAGGTCTGACGAATGCGGCTCGGTGCCCAATGAGTAACCCGGGCTAGATCTATCACAAAACTGGCGCCCTGTTGAGCCAGCACCGTACGCAGTTGCTCTGCTAAGGTACTGGCGGGCTTTGGTGTATTCGTAAGTAAGTACTGGGCATAATCGGCATCAGCGCGGGGCAGAAACGTCAGTTGACAGTCAGCAAGGCGCGGCGAGAGAGGCTGGCTAGACGATTCGTCATCGGCACACATCACCCATAACCATTCTCCCGTCTGAATGAGCGTATCCAGCCAGGCAGGGTGATAATTTGGGACACGAGGACGCAATATCATCGGCTCCCAGACTGGGGCGGGCAGCCATAGCGCCTGCAGTCGGCGCAACACCAGACGCATCAGGTCGAACCCCCCTGGTCCCTCCCGCGGCAGTAGGCCTTGCCATTGCAGCAAGAACATAGCGTACTGCCGCAAGGATACTTCCCGACGTGCCTGGCGCTGCAAGCGGCGTTGGCGGCGGTGGGCGATTTCCACTAATTCACGCCGAACATAACGCACCACACCTTGAGCATCACAAAAGGCGCACAACCAGCCTTCTCGTTCCCACTCGGCCAAGGTCCGTTCGATCCAATGGGACGGCAGAGGATAGCGCGAGGCAATATCGGCCACCGTTACGCTCGCCTGGTGCATCACATGGCGGCGGAGCAGGTCGCGTCGAGCGGTTTCGCACGGCTGGAAGTCTGCGGTACCTGTCGCAGCTGCCCCGACAGTGCTGTAGTTGGATCCCACACCAAACGCCCTGTGGAATAACTCGACATCTTCCGCGGCAATCCAACGTCCAGGCTGCCGACCAGCCCCTGGTATCTGCCACCAGAGAATGCGTCCTAATTGCACTAGACGGCGAAGACGTTCCTCTTGTCCTGGGGGAATCTCTTCAGGGTAAGTGTCGCCCCGCTGGCGCAACCATTCCGCCAATTCGTGTTCACTACGTAGGGGAGCATTCCGTTGCTGATGCACAGTCTCCAACACTGCCGGATCGGGAAGCGCAGGGCGAACGGGCCCAATCAGTTCCCGTACGCCCTCCAACGAGATGCGGAGCGAGCGCGGGGGTGTTTCGACGCGATCGTAGTCATACATGAAGGCCCCCGTAAATTGGAAACGTAACTGTGCGGCAAAAGGTGAGGGAGATTCGCGAAGTATCCGGCTGATGGCGATTTCGCCCCGTGCTATCGCCTCCAGAATCTGTTGCACGTGCTCTAGGTCGAGATGTGCCGATAAACACTCGCGGTAAGTTTCCACCACCACTGGAAAATCAGGATGTTCATGGACTAATTGCAACCAGTTACGGGCTTTGAGTCGTTGTAACCATAACGGGGTGCGCCGATGGGGGTGAAGTCGGGGCAGTAACAAAGCCCGCATGGCGTTATGGCGGAAGCGAATGGCGAAGCAGGCGCTGTCGGCCAGAGCCTGGAGAATGTCTGATTCCAAACGTTGTGGTTCTAGATGCTCTAACACGTCCAAGGGAGGCGTGCCGACATCCAGCAGCCGCACGAGTACTCCATCATCGTAATGCACGGCCGGTGGCGTGAAGCCGAAGTGTTGCTTCCACCAAGCTTCGATAGCCAGGCGCAAGGTGAAATTCCAGCGCTGTCCGAACGGCGCCAGGATCGCCAGATACCAGTCCCCCATTTCATCGGGGAAGGCTTCGACTACCAGAACGCGGTCGCTGGGAACTGCGCCACCTTGATCGAATTGGCGTTGCATATAATCGAGCAGTTGACGGGCTGCAGACATTTCCAACCCACATTCTCTCTGCAACCAATCCACAGTATCGGAACACTCCAGCCGCTCTGTCAAATCACGAAGCAATCGAGCAACTGCCTGTCCTAATTCCCAGGATCGCCCTAGACGTTCGCCGCGCCAGAACGGCATGATCGCTGGTTCATCAGGAGCAGCCCGGCTGACGACGACATGTTCGGCTCCGATATCCTCGATGCGCCAGACTCCTGTACCCAGCACAAAAACGTCGCCCAGGCGTCGTTCATAGACGAACTCTTCGTCCAGCGTTCCCAACACCGTGTTGGAGTCGGCGAGGAGGACTTTGTACTGCCCCGAATCCGGAATGGTGCCCCCGTTGACTATAGCCAATCGCTGACTGCCCGGCAGCGGATAGAGCTGATGGGTGGCCTGATCCCAGCTGATGCGTGGCCGGGCCAGCTTGGTCTGGAAAAGCGCGCCGCGTCCGCTGAGCATGGCTAGGACATTTTCCCAGGCGGACCTAGGCAGTTGCCGATATGGCCAGGCGCGACGAATCACTCGTTCCAATTCATCCACCGGCCAGGCTTCCAAAGCTACCATGGCAACAATTTGCTGTGCCAAGATATCGAGGCAGTTCTGCGGTGGTTGGAGGGATTCGAGCACGCCCTGACGCATCGCCCGCACTAAAGCGGCTAATTCCAGCAGGTCTGCAGAAGTCTTAGCCAGGAATCGGCCTTTGCACGTGCCGCCAACAGAATGGCCGGAGCGCCCCAGCCGTTGCCAGGCACGACAAACGCTGCCCGGTGATTCGATCTGGCACACTAAGTCCACTGAGCCGATGTCTAAACCTAACTCCAGAGAAGCAGTGGCGACCACGGCGCGTAACTTCCCGGCCTTAAGTGCCTGTTCAGTTTCGCGCCGCACCGGCAGCGATAAACTGCCATGATGAGCTCGAACAGGAGGCTCGGAACTGGTCTCCCGCCCATCACAGTCCCAGTGTTCGCGCAAGCGTGCTGATAACCGCTCGGCAGCGCGGCGATTATTAGTAAAGACCAGCGTCGAGGTATGCTGAGCGATGAGTTTCAGCGTCGCCGACTCTATAGCCGACCAGACGTCAATTTCACTTCCCGGTTCAGCGTTGGCGGCAGGAGCCAAGACGGCAACATCCAGCGAACGGGCTTGCCCTAAATCTACCACAGTTATCTCACGCCCGACTCCACTGAGCATCTGGGCTGCCGCTTCCGCAGGTCGCAACGTGGCCGACAAACCAATCCGCTGAAACTCCTGCGGATTGAGCGCTGCGAGTCGCTCTAACAGCAGGCAGGTAAACACCCCACGCTTGTCAGGGTAAAGCGCATGCCATTCATCTACGATACAAACTTCCAGTCGGTGGAACAGTTGGCGGCTTCTTGAGGTCAGGAGCAGATGCAACGATTCGGGAGTAGTAATCAGGATGTGGGGCGGTTGGCGGAGAAAACGAGTCCGTTCCCGTACCGGCGTATCACCGGTGCGCACCGCCAGTCGCAGTTTGGGTAAGGAGCATCCCCATTCCTCAGCCAACCGGCGCACGCCATAAAGCGGGCCTTCCAGATTTCGGGAGATATCATAATTGAGGGCCCGCAGCGGTGAAATATACAGCACGCGCACGCCAGCCGCGTCGTGGGCACTACGCCACAAGCGATCCAGTGCCAACAAGAACGCCGCCAGGGTCTTGCCGGAACCAGTGGGAGCGATCAACAGTGTATGCCGACCCGATGCGATGACCGGCCACCCTCGCTTCTGCACGGGGGAGGGTTCTCCCAGGTTTCGCCGAAACCACTCTGCGACGACCGGTAAGAAAAGTTCCAGCACATCGGTGCTCATGCGATCCTCATCATTGACAAGGTTCTGCTGCGCAGCTTGACTGTGCAACTTATAATAGATTGAGCGTTCGGCAGGCTGGTAGGGATGACGTTCTGGTCAGCACCGTGACGGGATTGCGGACCTGAACGGAATCGCGAAGTGGCCGACTTATAAGAATCCCTCCGTTGGCGTTTCGGCTAATGACAGGGATGACCAGCCTGCCGAACGTCTTCGGGAAGTCAACCAATCTCACGCAGGAGGGCTACTTACTGTGTTCTATTTTGATCCGATTTATCTGCTTTTCCTGCTGCCAGGTTTGCTTCTGTCGCTATGGGCAAGCTGGCGTGTACAAAGTAATTTCTCCTATTACAGCCAGATTCCTAATGCTGCCCATATGACGGGTGCCGAGGCCGCCCGGTATATCCTCAGCCAAGCAGGTATTGACGATGTCGAGGTTACCTTGACGGACGGTTTCCTAAGTGACCAC
This sequence comes from Gemmatales bacterium, assembly GCA_025056555.1. Classification (GTDB taxonomy): domain Bacteria; phylum Planctomycetota; class Planctomycetia; order Gemmatales; family HRBIN36; genus HRBIN36. The sequence continues at coordinate 17,936 of JANWVZ010000030.1, forward strand.
TACGATCCGTTACACAAGCGCCTGGCGCTGTCCGCGGCAACTTACCACAGCCGCTCGATTGCTGCGGTTGGAGTGGCCGCTCACGAAGCGGGGCATGCACTGCAACACGCCACCCACTATGCGCCGCTCTGGTTGCGCTCGCTTCTCGTTCCCACCGCGCACATCGGTTCGTCGCTGGGCTACATGGTCATGGTTATCGGATTATTTATTCATCCTTTTGTGGTGTTACTGGGAGTCATTCTGTTCTCGGCGGTGTTGCTGTTTCAGTTGGTAACACTGCCAGTGGAGTTCGATGCCAGCCACCGCGCAAAGCAGTTGCTCCTGGAGACAGGTATCGTTGCCCCGGACGAACGCGAAGGGGTGGACCGTGTGCTGAACGCAGCAGCCTGGACTTACGTCGCTGCCGTTGTCAGTACCTTACTCACGATCCTCTATTTCCTGTTTCGCGCAGGCTTGCTGCAGGGTTCCTCACGGGACGAATAAATGGGTCGTTTGGCCACGAAAAGTTTCCTCCGTCCGTGGGCAATTTTCCGAATTTGGAACACAGTACCACCGCGAAGTCCTTTCGGCGATAAGGTGCTTCATTAGTGTGGCGGCTAGTGCTCTGCCATCTGCTGCAGTTTCGCTGAAAACCGCATGGCTCAGAGCTTCGACGAGGTGGTCGGAATATTCGACGTGAGATATCTATGCTTCGCTAGAAATTGCCGGCAGGCGAGCCTCGGCGCGAAGCATCCTAAGAATCCATTTACTGGGGCACGGTGACCCACTGTCGAGTACGCGCGCTCTCCAAGACGGCATCGCACACTTTCTGGGTCTGTAAAGCCGTGCGAAAGATCGGTTCCGCGAGTTCACCTTTGCCCAATGCCGTGAGGAAATCGGCAAGCTGGTGGATGAAGGTGTGCTCGTATCCGATTTGTAATCCGGGCACCCACCATTTATCCATATATGGATGCTCTCCGCCATGATCGGTGACGTGAATGGAGCGCCACCCGCGAAGTTTTCCTTCGTCCCGATGATCAAAGTAAGCCAAACGGTGCAAATCATGCAGGTTCCAGGCCAGAGAGGCATGTTCTCCGTTGATTTCCAGGTAGTACAGTGCTTTATGGCCACGGGCATAGCGTGTGGACTCGAAAACCGCCAAGGAACCGTTGGCAAATCGCGCCAGGAAAGCACAGGCGTCGTCAATACCGACGGGTTCCAGCTTGCCTGTAAGCGTGTGCTTGCGTTGCTTGACGAAGGTTTCCGTCATGGCGGACACTTGAGAAATCGGACCGTTCAGCCACATGGCCGTATCTATGCAATGGGCCAACAAATCTCCAGTTACGCCGCTACCAGCGGCGTGAACGTCCAGACGCCACAGGGCCGTTCCCCCTTGGGGTACCTCGGGGTTGATCGTCCAATCTTGAAGGAACTGAGCGCGATAATGAAAAATACGTCCTAGTCGGCCTTCGTCAATCAATCGTTTCGCTAAGGTTACCGCCGGGACGCGGCGATAGTTGTACCAAACCATGTTAGGCACCCCCGCCCTCTCGACGGCCTCGACCATTTTCTGCCCTTCGGCGGCGTCCATCGCCAACGGTTTTTCGCACAGAATCATCTTGCCGGCCTGCGCGGCTGCCAGGGCGATCTCTGCGTGCAGATTGTTCGGCACACAGATGTCCACGAGGTCAATATCGCTGCGTTCCACGAGTTTGCGCCAATCCGTTTCCACGGATTCATAGCCCCACTGGTTTGCAAAGGTCTTGAGTTTTTCTAAATTCCGCGCACACACCGCTTTTAACACCGGGCGATAGGGCACATCGAAAAAATGGTTAACTTGGCAATAGGCGTTCGAGTGGGCCCGTCCCATGAAACCATAACCGATCATTCCGACGCGAAGTGGCTTGGGCATGGCGAATAGTCCTCCTTTGTCTGACAGCTTCAGTTTTCCTCCAAGTAGTTTCGTAGTTATCTCCGCGGCTGGGTAAGCATATAGACAAACTGAGCCAGGTCTTCAATGGCCTTAGTAGTCTCGCGTACCAATTCGCGCCGCAATTTGGCGACGCGCCAGCACGGCAAGCTCGGCGGAGACGAATCCTCCTGCCCCATGCTGCTTTGTACTGTGTGCACCCTTCGCGGCATTTCTTCCCCCATGTCAAGCACAGAGATAACTTCAGCAATCAGTGCTCGGTCGAGTGCAAGATTCTTGAGCGTATCGTACCAGCCTTGGCGACACTTAGGGTAATTACGACACGAGCCATTGCAACAAACCAGGATGAACTTGTCCAGGGCATGGAAAATCTTCTCCCGTCCCGGAGGAATTCGCACAGGGGGTTGTTGACTATGGTCGCCGCCGGGCAAGTCCACGAGAACCAGATCGAGCACGGAACGCCTCAGGTTGCGTAGGGCCGTGGCCAGATTCTCGTGATCTTGCTCGCTCCACGGCCCGCGAATTCGTTTGAATTCGTCGCGCAAGGGGCTGGCCAGAGGATTCAGCGACCAACCTGGGGTTGGGGAATAAGCGTCCGCGTCCAGGCGATAGACGCGAAAGCCATGCCGTTGTTGCAGCTGCCAATATAGTTTCCACGACAAGACCGATTTGCCATGATTCGGGTCTCCCACGATCCCCACCAGAGTCGGCTGGCGTTGGGGAATCACCGCCCCGATAGGCACCCGCGGGTTGTCCAGGATAACAACGAAGCCCCCTTCCAAAGGGGCATGGAGGGCCAGTACCTCCAAGTTCCGCCGACTGGCCAGATTACCTGCCAAGGCAGCGGCTAACCAGAGTGGCATCGGTCCGTCCAGAACCAACATGGGGGTGGACATTTCCGCGAGCAACCGCTTCAGAGTGCTCTCCACTTCCACGATGCTGAACAGGCTGAGGCGCTCTTGCGGTGTGCTTCGAACTGTCAGCGCTTCCGCAGGCACAGGCCATCTGATGTCGGGGAAGGCGTGGTCCGCATTTTGGGGCAAATACTGCGCTACAGGGCCCTGCAGGTATTCGCTGGGTAATTGCGGGCCACGCTGCAATCCCTCCAGCCAGGCCCGGCATACCGCCGTGGGCCACACCGGAATGTAATTCGCCAAGCGTGGTTCGTAAACCCAGATGCTCGGCGGTGGGCAAGCACTGCGCACTAGCCACGCGACCAGACCGCCGGCTAACCAGAGCGGCATTCTGCCGCTCAGGCCGACCGGCAGAAGTTGCCGGTGCAACGCTTCTTCAAATGGAGCTCGCAAAACGGGGTCGGCTAACACCGTGGGCGATAACCACGCCGAAGTTACCAACTGGCCCGTGTACAATTGCCCCAAAGCTGTTTCACGTTCCTTGACCTCAAAGATGACATTGCCCGCCACGATCAGGTGCTCCTTTAGCGATTGGCCAGAATGTAAATAACGTCCCCATCCTGAACGATGTAATTTTTCCCTTCCAAGCGGACCAGACCGCGGGCCTTGGCATCTTTCAACGAGCCCACGCGTTGGAGTTCTGTAAACGCGATCACCTCAGCGCGCACGAAACCGGCCTCGAAATCACTGTGAATCAAACCAGCGGCCTGCACCACACTGGTGCCGGCGGAAATCGGCCAGGCGCGGCATTCTTCCTCGTTCATTGTAAAGAAGACCATTTGTCCAAGCCCGTAGAAAATCCTTCGCAAGACTTCTTCGCGGCCTAGGCTGTGAAGCCCTAACTCCTGAGCAAAGGTTTCACGGTCGGGCTCAGGCAACTGGCTTACTTCCCATTCTAGCTGTAGAGGAAGGACCAAGGGGCTCGGCGTCAGCGTCGCCAACGACTGCGGCAGGCGCTCCATGGGCCAGGTTTCGTTTGTGTTGATTACCACCAGACGAGGTTTCAGGGCAAACAATTGAAAGGCCCGAACTTGCTTCTCTTCCTCACCTGACAGCGTCAACGGCGCCGATGGTGCTCCTTCGAGGGTTTGATGCAGCCGCTCTAGCAGAGCACGCTCGCGTTCATCGGCTTCGCGCTCTGCCGCTGAGCGCGCTTTGCGAGACAGCCCTTCCAAACGCTGCAGGCGATTGCTGATAATCTCCAAGTCGGCCAGCGTCAGTTCTCCCAGCAAGCGGTGATATTCAACGGCTGGGTCATCCCGGAACGCTGCCAGCACAAGCAGCAAGCCGTCCGCCTCCCGCAACAACGCCAATCGTCGGGCGTTGTCTTTCGCAGCGTCGGTAACCAGCCCGGGCACGTCCAGGAATTCCAATGTGGCGGGCGTTACTTTCTTAGCGTGCGACAGCTGCGCCAGCCAACTTAGCCTGGCATCGAGCAATCGGGCGACGCCAATTTGACCTCGCACCACCGATTTGTCAGGCTCGACGCCTGTCAGCCAACGAAATAAAGTTGTTTTTCCGCTTCGTGCAAACCCTGCTAAGCCGACTCTCATGTTATCTTGCCCCGATGTAAACTAACTATTGTTGTACAAGGCAACGACAATTGGGCAGCACTCGTCCGCGAGCCGACATATCCTAGGTTTGAAGCACGGTCAAATTCTGTAAACTGCGGCACACGGTTCCACTGCGTACCCTCGATTCTACGACCACTACGGTCTGTATTCCAAGGTTCGAATAATCCATCATTCGCTCTTATAGTCCTGCAAGAGAATCACTGAATCAAACCATATCCATGGGGAGCCTGATTGAAAGGGCCTACGGCGCAAAGCCCACTCATGCGATCTGTTGAATAAACCGCTTACGATCATAGCACATCCGCTAGAAAGAAACATTGGGGCAACATGTTGAGTCCCCGCTAGACAGAAGCCCCACTCAAGTAGGGTTCTGATGAACAGCAGTAGGAGGACGAACCGATGCCGCGCCAGGAAGTCCATTACGACCGACGCGATTTTCTGCACTGCATTCTGGGCAGCGCGCTAAGTGCCACTATGGCCAACGTGTGGGGGCAGGATATTCCTTTCCGCACGAAACCGCCTCGACTCGATACTGCCAATCGCAAACCCCTGGCTGTCATAACCACCGTTTATCGTCCCATGTCGCACGCCTACCACATCGCGGGCCGATTTATTCTCGGTTATCCGTTACAGGGAAAACTCCATGTGCCCCAGCATTACGTGCACACACTCTATGTGGACCAGTTTCCCGAAAACGATTTGTCGCGCGGCCTGGCTCAGGAGTATGGCATCCGCCTTTGTCGCACTATTGAAGAAGCACTAACCCTGGGCACGAACAAGCTCGTTGTAGATGGCATTCTGCATATTGCGGAGCATGGTAACTATCCCACTAACGAAAAAGGGCAAATTCTATATCCCCGTTACGAGTGGATGGAGCAAATCGTAAAGGTGTTTCGCAAGACCGGCCAGGTGGTGCCCGTTTTCGTAGATAAGCATCTTTCCTATAGCTGGGAAAAAGCGAAGCGGATGTACGAATGGGCCCGCGAGCTCAACATCCCGCTTATGGCTGGTTCGAGTTTACCGGTCACCTGGCGCCGCCCGGAGTTGGAACTGCCCCTCAATACGCCTATTGAAACCGCCTTGCTGGCCGCCTATGGCCCAATTGAAGTATACGGCTTCCATGCCCTGGAGGCTTTGCAAGTCATGATGGAACGTCGTCAGGAGGGCGAAACCGGCCTGGCGGCAGTTACCTGCTTGACTGGCGAAGCTGTGTGGCAGGCGGGCGATCAAGGCCTTTGGAGTTGGGAACTGCTGGAACACGCCTTGGGACGCAGTGAAACGCTTAACCCCGGCGACATACGCCGCAACGTGGGCACCCCGGTCTCGGGCCGCCCCAGTATTCCGCCGATTGCCTTTCTGTTGGAATACCGCGATGGTCGGCGGGCGGCCGTGCTTCTGCTCAACGGCCACATTTACGACTTTTGCTTTGCCGCCCGCATCACTGGTCAGCGCAAACCAGCTTCGTGCCTGTTTTATCTGCCCGCGCCACCGGGTGCCAAATACTTTGACGCTCTGGTCTTTCACATTGAAAAGCTGCTCGTCCATCGCAAACCTTCCTATCCCGTTGAACGCACGCTCTTGAGCAGTGGCGCCCTCGATTTTCTGATGGAGAGTCATTTCCGGAAAGGTCAGCGGATAGAAACACCCGCCCTGGATATCCGCTACTCAGCGCCGGCCGACAGTGGTTTCATCCGCGGTGAGGTCGCTTGTCCAGTTCCGTAAGCGCCGAAGACGCCTGTAAGCTAAGATCACTGACAGGGGATGATCCCTGCTGCTGTAGACTGTATTCATCACGGGGGAGACGTCAATGATGTCCCACGCGTTGTTTACGCTGGCTTGGCTGACGGCATCTGCCTGGACGCTACTGCCCAGCAGGTTGCCTGAGCCTGATGCCAACGCGACGACATCTCAGGTCAGGAAGCCCACCGAGTCGGCGAATCTGCTCGATGAATGTTGGCCTCTGCTTGCGGGACTCCGAGGTTTAGCTGGGTCAGACTGTGAAAGCAATCCTCCGGCGGGTGTGCCCCCTGCAACGGTCGGCGTTCGCCTGTTTGCCCCCGCCGATGTGACTGCTGGCGAGGCCGTTTCCTGCTGCATACGGGTCTCCAATCGTTCGCCCGTTGCCGTTTACCACGTCGAACTGCGTAATCGTCTCGATTCCCCCGTCGAAGTGCTGGCTACCTCCCCTCCTGCCGAGCGTCGCGATGCCGAGGTAGTCTGGCGCTTTGCGCGCTTAGCGCCTGGGGAAGTGCGTGAACTGGTGCTGCAGCTGCGAGCGGTTCAGGCAGGCGCCCTGCGCCAATGTGTCCGCGTGCGTTACGAACACGGCGTATGCGTCGAAACGCAAGTAAGGCCAAGCACCACGGCGCCGGCTCAACCGCAATTGGAGTTGCGCAAAGAAGGACCCAGCCTGATGTCGGTCGGCTCCAGTGTAGCGACCCGCCTCATTGTGAGCAATCGCGGCAACGCCGCTGCAGAGGACGTAGTCATTGTGGACGAACTCCCTCCTGGTCTGGAACATCCCGACGGTGGACAGCGCCTGAGTTTCTTTCTGGGACGATTGGCTCCCGGGATGCAACGTGTCCTGGAATATCGGGTGGTTGCCCGTCAGACCGGACAATGGACCAACCGAGCTGTCGCGCGGGCCCGCGGGGGCATTCAGTCCTTCGCCAGCCAGGTCATTACTGTCGTTGAACCGAAGCTGGCGCTTCGCATCGAAGCACCACCCCAATCGGCTGTCGGTGCCGACTTGCCTGTGCTCATCATCGTGGCCAACGCCGGGGACGTGATGATGCGGCAAATTCGCGTTGAATATCGGTTACCCAACGCCGCTCAGTTCCTGCAGGCCGAACCTCAAGCCTCTCTTGTCGCAGGCACCTTGCGATGGAATCTCAGCCAGTTGTCGCCACAAGAAAAAGTCGTCTTGCACTTGCGCTTGCGCCCCGGCCAGGCCGGAACCATCGAGCACACCGCCACGGCAAGGGGAGATGGTGTCCGCGTGAATGCGCAAGCCCAAACGGTAGTCCAGGGTGCTGCCGGTTTGCTCCTGGTGGTGGTAGATAGCGAAGACCCAATCCTGGTTGGCCAGGATACCCGCTACCATATCATCGTGCGCAATCAGGGAAGTGCTCCTGCGACAAACATTCGGCTACACGTTGAAATACCTGCCGAGCTGGCATTGACACGTGTGCAAGGCCCCAGCGATCACAAACGTGTTGGCCAAACTTTGCTGTTCGAGCCGCTTCATTTGCCTCCCAACACAGACCGCGTTTATCGCGTTCATGTGCGTGCCCTCAAACCCGGCTTGGTTCGACTTCGCGTCGAGATGACCGCTGACCCCCTTTCCGCAGGTCCCGTCCGTGCCGAGGAAAGCACTACCATTGTCAACGGCCCATGACACTTTCTGAGCACCCGCTGTTTCTGACCAGGGACAGTTTCTTGTCGCCCCTGTGTCACAACGCCTTGCCTTGCGCTGACAAGGTATGCGGCCGAATTTATTGACGGCCCCGTGGACTGGGCTGGTGTACCTCCGTATATTGGCCCCTCGGGTCAATCAGAGAATTCTCACAGAGAGGTTTTGCACTGAAATACTCTGGAGAAGCATCGTCGCCATGCGATACTTATCAACACTTATTCCATTCCTTATGTGGGCCGGCTTCTGCTGGTCTTCCAAGTCAGAACCCGTAGAAGTCTGTCACGATGGCCCGAGCGGTTACCCGCGCGTCAAGAAGCTGCGACAAGTCACATCTGGTCCGAAGCACCACTTTTGCGGGTGCTATTATGGCATCTGCCCCTGGGATGCGACAGGCCGATACCTCGTTGTTCTGGAAACGGAATTTAGTAACCGTTTGCCGCAGAAAAATGATGAGGCGGCGCTCTGTCTCGTGGACTTGGAAACCGGCCAACTCCGCAGACTAGGCACAACTCAGGCCTGGAATTTTCAACAGGGAGCTATGGTACACTGGTTAGGAACCGCTCCCGATAAGGAAATCATTTACAATGATTATATGGACGGCCACCTGATCAGTGTGATATTGAATGTGCACACCGGTGAACGTCGCACATTACCTCTGCCGGTAGCAGCTGTCGCTCCCGATGGCAAAACGGCCATTAGTATTAACTTTCATCGTCTTCGCCGCCTCAGACCCGGCTACGGTTATGCCGGGGGCGAAGATCCGTTTGCGGATGAACCTCATCCGGCCAATGATGGTCTGTTTCTTATAGACCTCAGGTCCGGTGCCACTAAGTTAATTCTGTCGTTAGAGGCCATCTGGAAAGCCTATCCTCTTTCCAGCCAGGAAAAAGAACCGCTGTTTATCAATCATGTTATCTATAATCGGAGTGGTGACAGGCTCTTCTTTCTGGCGCGCCTGGGAGATGGACGTCTGACCGCGTGTATGACTGTGGGTATAGATGGCTCCCAGCTGGTCTGCCTTTTCCCCTACAGTGTCTACGGAGGCTCCCATTATGACTGGCTGGATGAGCGACGCTTAGTCATCACGCGATACCAACCCCAAGCCAAACCACCCTGGGTGCATCTCCTCCTCACGGATGGTAAACCCGAATCGGCGGTCGTTCTGGCACCTCAGGTGCTTACGCGCGATGGGCACTGTCATGTCTCTCCCGATGGAAAATGGTTAGTTACCGATACCTATCCGGACGAGGATCGGAAACAATCTTTATACTTAATGCGCTTGGATAAGTCAGACACCGCCGTTCGCATTGCCCGCTTTTATTCACCACCGGATTTTCGCGGAGACTGGCGATGTGACTTACACCCGCGTTGGAGTCGGGATGGAAAACAGATTTGTATAGATTCTACTCATGATGGCACCCGGCAAGTATATATATTAGAACTGGCCTGGGCGAACCATAAGTGACACTTAGCAAGCAACCTGACTAGCAACCTGACTTAGCCATATCAGCAGTTTTCGAAATTCTCCAAGAGCCACCAAATACACCACACTCCGGAATCAGGCTTCATCAATCCGATTTCATAAAGAAAACACCATCGAATCATTAGTCCAGTACCTCTTGAGTTTATAAGTTCCTTATCCAAACCTGGACGCTCAACAATGTACAGCTTGGCGACGCGGTATGCATGATGATGCATAAGTAAGCCCGTCTACTTGATGCGAGAGTCAGCCCCTGAAAGAGGATAACGGAAAGCTATATGTTGCACGATAGATCCCACTCGCTCTTTTTCAGGACATGTTGGCTATGACTTATACAGCCCAAGATGCTAATGCAGGTGCCAGGGTAAGCGAAACAGGAGCAGGGATGCCGAACGCTGGAACACATACCAAAAGTAAACGAGCAGGCGTAACCGATTAGTGGGCACAGGGCACACGAGGCAGGGGCGCCGGCCAGGAAAGCGAGGGGTGCTGTGCGGGAAGAAATGTGGCAGCGGTTGCAGGGGGAGTTTGACTTACTAGTGATCGGTGGTGGGGCAACGGGAGCCGGGGTGGCCTTAGAGGCAACACTGCGGGGGCTGCGGGTTGCTTTAGTCGAGCGCTACGACTTTTCTGAGGGAACAAGTTCGCGTTCCACGAAGCTGATTCACGGCGGGATTCGTTACTTGGAATTAGCCCTGCGTAGTGCCGATGGGCGTCATCTACGACTCGTGTATGAAGCGTTAGCGGAGCGGCGGCGGATTCTTGGCTCGGCGCCGCATCTATGTCGTCGCCTTTGGATCGTTGTGCCGTGCCGTCACTGGCGAGAGTGGAGCTATTATTCTGCAGGGGTACAGCTTTACGACCTACTGGCAGGTCAATACCGCCTAGCGCGACCGCGGTATTTTTCGGCCGAGGCAGTGGCACTTCGCGGATTAGGCTTGACCGCGCCCGCGGGGGGCGTAGCTTTTACCGATGGCCAATTTGACGACGCGCGGTTGAATTGGACGTTGATTCGCACCGCTATCGCTTTCGGAGCGGTAGCGATGAATCATGTCGCGGTGGTGGCTTTGCAGAAGGTAGGCGGACGAGTGCGGGCGGCGCGGGTACGCGACCGATGGACAGGAGAAGAACGAGAGATTGCAGCGCGTGTGGTGGTTAACGCCGCGGGACCTTTTGCCGACGAAGTGCGTCGGCTCGTTGATGCTTCCGCGGAGCCGATGCTGCAGCCGAGTGCGGGAGCGCACCTCGTTTTGCGACCGCGTCAGCCCTTACCGAGCCTCGGCGTGCTGATCCCGCGGACTGAAGATGGCCGCGTGGTTTTTGTCTTGCCCTGGTACGGGCATTGGCTCGTGGGTACAACCGACGTGGCTTGCGCGGTCGTGGAGCGGCCTGGAGTCAGTGAAGCGGAAACGGACTACCTGCTTCGGCAAATTCGGTCATACCTCCCTGAGGTCGCTGCGTTGCCCATCACGGCTCGATGGTCAGGTATTCGTCCCTTGTTGCGCGATAATGTGCGGTCCACAGCCCAAGCGCTGCGTGAACATCGGATCGAGGATTTGCAAGGTTTGGTGACCATAGTAGGCGGCAAATGGACGACGTATCGGCTCATGGCTGAGGAGTTGCTCGATTGGCTTGCCGAACGGGGATTGCGCATGCGTCGTTCGCGTAGCCCAGCGGTTCCGTTATTCGGTTCCCCGCGCTGGGCGACCGGCCTTAGTCCAGG
>JANWVZ010000310.1 GCA_025056555.1 Gemmatales bacterium
GAACCCCCTCCAGCCGCATGTTCGCCTATTACAGCCAGCATTTCCCCCTTACTGAGCTGAACTATACTTTTTACCGTGTGCCCACCCCCCGGGAGTTAGTGCACTTAGTCGAAAAAGCGCCGACTGGATTTCGCTTTATCGTTAAGCTGTATCAATCGGTCACGCACGAACAAAAGCAGGACGATGTCCCCGCTTTGCAGGAAGCACTGACTGCCATGCAGCAAACCGGCGCCCTCTTAGCCGTCCTCGCTCAATTCCCCGAACGCTTTCATAACACCCAGCCCAACCGCGCCTGGTTGGAACAGTTAGCCCAATGGTTCGGGGCTTACACCTTAGCTATTGAATTTCGCCATCGCTCCTGGGATCGCGACAGCATTCGCCGCTGGCTACGGGGACTTAGTATCTTGCAAGTCTCTGTGGATGTGCCTGCCCTACCCACTATCTTCCCCACTAAGCTCGTGCTGACTGATTCAACCCTCTATATTCGGCTCCATTCCCGCCGCGCTGCAACCTGGTATGCAGATGACAAGGCCCGTTACGATTATCTCTATAATGATGAGGAATTGGCGGAATGGATCGAAGCGATGCGTCAGGCACGTCCTCGCAGAGCTTGGATTCTTTTCAATAACTGCCAACGGGGTCAAGCCGCCATCAACGCCCGACGCATGGAGGAACTCCTGCGCAACTGGCCTAAAGAATTCCACCTGATCACCCCGCCCGCTTCAAAAACCAGCCTCTTTGACTGAGCAACTAAGCTATCCCCAATATGAAGTGGTGGTTTCCTTGTATCTAAGCGAATTTAGCATCCCATGCTGCGCCACCAGGAACAACACCAACCGAAACGCTTCGTCTTATTGCATCATGACTGGCCTTATCCCCATTATGATCTAATGCTGGAATGGCAAGGTGTTCTGAAGACATGGCGCACTCCGGAAATCCCTAAACCGGGTCCAATTTTAACTATCGAAGCCATTGGTGACCATCGCCTGGCATATTTGGATTATGAAGGGCCTGTCTCCGGCAATCGCGGCACCGTGCGTCGTGTTGACAATGGCACGTATTGCGGCGACCTGAGCGCGTTACCACAATGTGTGTCTATCTTTTTCCGAGGAAATTTGCTTCACGGTCGCTATGAATTACGCCCGAACCAGCCCCCTTATTGGCAGATTTACTGGATGTCCAGGGAGTAGCTACCGTTCGCCTCTTCGCAGCACCACACCCCAAGCACTATCAGAGCGGAAAGTCTTCACCCCCCCCCGATTCTAACTAGAGAAAAGCAAATTAACTTCATGCGACTAGGGCAGGACTCCGAGATTTGACCCCTAGGAAAACCTTCACTCTACTTAGCCTGCCGAACGTTTTCTTAAATGCGGAATTATATAGCCGTTGGATAATAAAACGGGCAACCTTCGGTTATCAGTCCGATCTGGCATCAGTCCGATCTGGAGGCTTGAGTTTCGGCATATCTGTACCCAGACAGGTAACCGCAGGTCGCCACAAACAACTACGGCACTGGAACCCTCACCTAAGTCTCGCGGACTTTCAGAATCACGGCTTCCATTCCCCACTTATCAGTTCGTTCTAAGCACAAACCAAGCTAATTCTTTGCTTGCAGTAACTGGGACAAGAAGCGATCCACGTCCTCATAAGTGAAGGGGCTTCCAGGGGCACCCCGATCAAAACGGCGGAGCAGCTTCCCTTCTTGATCAAGAACGAGTACTAAGGGTATCGCCGTAATCTGCCACCGCTGCACCCAATCGTCATATGCAATGAGAAAGTTCGGGAAATCTGCCTGTTGTTTGCGCAGGAATTCGCGGGCTTGGGGTTCGTATTGCGGGTCGTCTATGCTCACCCCCAGGACAACCACATCCCGGTCCCGATACTTATGATGCAGCTTGACCAGCTTGGGAAATTCCTTCACACATGGCCCACACCAGGTTGCCCAGGTGTCAATAACCACGTACTTGCCACGGTAACGAGCCAGGACGCCTTCCCATTCTGCTATCCTCAAGCGGCGAAGTTCGGGAGTCGGCTCGCCGCTGTTATCAGGATTGCCGCAACCTGGCAATCCGCTCCAGATCATACAGCTGAGGATTGTTACCCAGTAATATCTCCGCCTCATCAATAATGCTCCAGAAG
>JANWVZ010000311.1 GCA_025056555.1 Gemmatales bacterium
CTGAAACCATGAATCCGCACATGCACCGTGATGGACTGGCCCCGCTTCACGGGGATTTCCAGAACCTTCAGCCGCTCTGAATCTACATAAGGGCCATCCCGTTCGGGAGCCAATAATTCGAACCGCGTGTTCGTCGGGATGGGCGTTTGCGCGAATGGCCACAAAGCTCGCGCCATCAGCGACACGAATTGCTCCCGCACCAACAGGGCAAACACCAGCAGCACGACGAGCAGAGCCACCAGCACGAAAAACCACCGCATGGCATAGCTCTGGGGAGCGGCCGCTTCGGGATTGGTGTAGCGCAAATCCTCCTGAGCTTCGCGGCGCAGCGCTTCGCGGATAACTCCAGGCAGGGGACGCTGACGTAAATCCAGGTAAGCCGTCACAGCATGGCGAGTCACCCGAGCCGATTTCTCTAACCGCCAAGCCGCGTATAAGAGCGTTACCTTACGGAAAGCGGGAGTCAGTAAGTAGAACCAGGCGTACACGCCGCTGCCCAAGAGCATGCCCGTGAACAACAGTTGACGGACCCAACTTGGCAAGCCCGTCGGACGCAGCGCTTGGTCCACGACCGCCACGGTCAGCAGGTAGGTCACCCACAGTACTGCCAGGATGAAACCGCCCTTGGCCAAATCCACCAGGCGAATCCGCTCGGCCGTGCGCTGCAACTCCTCGATCAAATACTCCTCATTACTCGGGCCACGCGCTGGCCGGCGAACTGGTCCACCCCGTAATGCCGTAGTCATGGGATATTCTCCCGCGAATCTAGTAGCGCCCTTTGCTGATCCATTCTAGACAAAAAACAGCCCATGTCTTGGGCAAATGGCCAATTTTTGCCTCACAGGAAACTTTTGCCAAGAATTTCCCCCGCGTTTGGGTGTTAACATGATTCCCGTACCATATCTTGGGCCATTTGATTTTCAGTATAATCGAAAGCTCCGACTAGAATCAAGATAAATCCTGGCCAGAGGCTGGCGACACGGGAAACGATCAACGGGGACGCGATGAGCCATGCGATATATCCGACTCACAATTTGTTGCGTGGGCTTCGCATTCGCCTTGGGCTGGGGACTGATTTGTCCTGCACCGACGTTGGCCCAAGCCCAGACCAGGCCGCCTAACATCGTCCTGATCCTGGCCGACGATTTGGGCTACGGCGACCTGGGTTGCTATGGACAGAAACAGATCCGCACGCCTCATTTAGATCGGCTGGCCGCGGAAGGCTTACGTTTCACCCAGTTTTATGCGGGTTCCACGGTGTGCGCTCCGTCGCGATGTGTGCTGATGACCGGGCTGCACACGGGACATTGCTACATCCGCGGCAACGCTCGCTACGATTTGCGTCCGGAAGATCGCACGTTGGCCGAGATCCTCAAGTCTGCAGGTTACGCGACAGCGCACATCGGCAAGTGGGGACTCGGTCATGAAAGTTCGACGGGCATGCCCACGCGCAAGGGATTCGATTATTTCTTCGGCTATCTGGATCAGGTGCACGCACACAATTATTATCCGACCTTTCTCATCCGCAACGAAGCGCACGTGCGCTTGGAAAACGTGGTACCTCGCGAGGGAAAATACGGGGAAGGGGTGGCTAGTATACGGCGGCACTACAGCCACGATTTGTTTACCGACGAAGCGCTCCGCTGGATCACGCAGCATCGGGACAAACCGTTCTTTCTTTACTTGTGTTACACGGTACCCCATGCCAACAACGAGGCGCTAAATCCGAAATATGTGCCCTTGGTTGAGTCGCGGCCTAGGCACGGGATGGAGGTGCCTGATTTCGGCATCTATAGAGATAGAAGCTGGCCTGAAAGCGAAAAGGCGTTCGCGGCCATGATTACGCGCCTCGACCACGATGTCGGTCGTTTAGTCGCCCGATTGCGCGAGCTGGGTCTGGACAAAAATACGCTAATTCTGTTCAGCTCCGATAACGGCCCGCACGCGGAAGGAGGGCACGACCCGAAATTCTTTCAATCCAGCGGCGGCTTACGGGGTATGAAGCGCGACTTATACGAAGGGGGC
>JANWVZ010000312.1 GCA_025056555.1 Gemmatales bacterium
TGCCACTGGGTCGAAAGATAAGCCGAGCTCTGAGCCCCTCCCCGTTATCTACGCAAAGCGCGCGTACGAGTCGCGCCACGCTTCTCGGACTGATCTCATGAACTGCTGGCTGGGAAGCTTCGTCGGGCTGAGCGTGGAAGACCAAAACGTTTCGGCTTAGGCGATCCGTTTCCCCTTGGATCGGTCCGAAACGTGACTCTGGGCGTAGATAGTCATCGAAATGAACGACACGCCAACCCGCTAGTTGGCTCGGAGGTTGACTCCGAAGGGCGTCGAGCGCCCGCCCCAATAATTGCATCTTCTGATAATCCGCTAACGACCCAGGCACCTGAACGTTGACCAGCACGTTGCGAAAATAGCCATACTCACGATACAGTTGCTCTAAGTACTCAACTACCGTTAGACCACGGCGCTTCTGATAAAGAGCCGATTCCGCCAGAATCAGGGCGGCGCCCGCGGCGTCCTTGTCGCGGATCTGGGGCGTAACCAGTATGCCGTGACTTTCCTCGCTGGCCACTAAGAAATCCTCGGGCTTGCCCCGATATTCCCGATACTGTCCCCGCGACTCTAGCTGCCACAACAGGTCGGCCACGTACTTGAAACCCACTAGCAAATCGTCCACCACGGCGCATCCAAACCGCTGAGCGATGCGCGTAATGAGATTTGTGGTCACTTCCGTCTTAACCACTAAAGGTGAATTGGGCCAGGGGCCACGTTGCTTCAGCTGCGAGAGCTTGAAATGAGTGACCAGGGCGGCAATTTCATTGCCCGTCAGAAAGCGCCAGTGGCCATCTCGCTGCTTAGCCATGGCTCCTAATCGGTCCGCATCGGGGTCACTCGCGAGAATTAGGTCGGCCTCGGGCACCCGCTCGGCCAAGCGCAGTGCCTCGGTGAACGCTGCGGGCACCTCCGGATTGGCCGACTGCACATGGGGAAACAAACCATTCGGTTCCACTTGCTCCGCCACAGGCACAACGTGAATCCTCTGATGTTCCAGCACCTCGCGCACCGTGTAACCGCCCACGCCATGAAGCGGCGTAAAGATCACCGTCAATTCGTTCACCTTGGCGGGACCGAGCAGACTCTGCTGCAAGTTGACCTGAATGTATCGGCGATGAGCTTCCTCCTCATAAGGCACGAGCCAACCATGTCGCTGCGCTTCGGCAAAGGGCAACCGCTGAATTTTGCCCACCCGCTCCACACAGTCGGACATCAACTGGTCCTCTGGCGGCACTGGTTGGCCGCCGTGATGAACGTAAAACTTCGCGCCATTATCGTCGGGGGGATTATGCGAAGCTGAGATATTCAGGCCACCCTGCGCACCGTAATAGCGAATCGCGAAGGATAACTCGGGAGTGGCCAAATAGCGTTCCCCTTCGCCCAACCAAAGGACACATTCGATCCCGTTAGCCGCGTAAACCTCGGCCGCTAAATGAGCGAAATCACGCGAACTCAGATGCAATACAGGATTGGGTAACGCGGGATTATATTCCTTTTTCTGATCCTCAAAACGACGCACGTCATAAGCGAGTACCACGCGCAGACGTTGCCCACGGGCCAGTTCCTCGGAAAACCGCAGCCGCAAATAATCACAATGTCCTTGTACTGCGGCCGCTACGGTCCACGGATTCATGCGATTCGGCCCGATGCCCACTGGCCCACGTCGGCCGCCCGTTCCAAACGGCAGAATTCGATAAAAACGATCCAGCAGTCCCGCCCAGCGCTGCTGCTTGATCAACCATTCCAACTGAGGCCGATACTCGGCAAACTCAGCATCCGTAAGCCAATGACCGAGATAATCTATGGCCCGGGTTCGGTATTCCTCGGGGACGTCCAACTGGGCGAACCCCTCTCGCACAGTCGCCAGCCAGTCCATTGCGCACCTCCTATCAGCTTCACTCCTGTTTGCCGCCGCTATGCTCTTTTTCATTGACTATGGGACTGGCGTCCCGTTTCCAGTCGGACTCGCGACCCTGACGGTTGGCCTGCTGAAATTCTGGGGTCCAAGTATAATGCCA
>JANWVZ010000313.1 GCA_025056555.1 Gemmatales bacterium
CCGCCGTTCACTTTTCTGCCACCAATCAAGATTGCGTGCCAAGATTTGCCTGGTAACCGTGAGTACGCGATCGTCGAGCAGTCCCAGTTCCCGCAGGTGCAACATCACTTCGGGGACGCCCCCCGCTAAGAATACGCGCACAGTAGGATGGCCCACGGGACCATTTGGTAAAGCGTCCACCAGTCGAGGTACTCGCCGATTGACCTCGATCCAATCGTCAAGAGTTGGCCTGGGTAGGCCTGCATGATAGGCAATGGCGGGGATATGAATCAACAAATTGGTCGAGCCGCCAAAAGCTGCATGCACAGCCATGGCGTTTCGTAGCGCGGCAGGCGTGAGGATGTGCCGCGTGGTAATCCCGAGCCGTTCTAACTGCACTAAGGCCGTTGCGGAGCGGCGTGCGATGTCAAGCCAGACCGCTTGCCCGGATGGCGCCAGTGCCGAATGCGGTAAGGCCCAGCCCAGAGCCTCAGCAACGAGTTGCGAGGTGGCCGCTGTTCCGAGAAATTGACAACCGCCTCCTGGTGTCGCACAAGCGCGACAAGCGACCTCGGCTGCTTGCTCGAGCGTGATCATACCGTGAACGAAGCGTACGCCGATAGTTTGCACCTTGCCCGCATCTTCGCCGTGCTCCGGTGGTAACGTAACTCCTCCCGGGACGATGACAGTAGGCCAATCATGTTGCGCGGCCAAAGCCATCATCATGGCCGGCAGCCCCTTATCACAGGTGGCTACCCCCAAAATACCCCGTCGCGTCGGCAAGGATCGAATGAGCCGCCTCATGACTAACGCCGCGTCGTTGCGATACGGTAAACTATCCATCATGCCGAGCGTGCCCTGCGTGCGTCCGTCGCATGGGTCGCTGACATAGACCGCAAAAGGAATGCAACCAAGTCGCTGCAATTGCTCGGCCGCTGCGCGTACTTGTAGGTGCACTTCCCAATGTCCCGTATGGTAGCCCAAAGCAATAGGCCGACCGTCGCCGTCT
Organism: Gemmatales bacterium; assembly: GCA_025056555.1. Taxonomy (GTDB): domain Bacteria; phylum Planctomycetota; class Planctomycetia; order Gemmatales; family HRBIN36; genus HRBIN36. The sequence continues at coordinate 989 of JANWVZ010000313.1, forward strand.
CTCAGTCCGCCGTGGGTGCTCAGAATGAGAAACTCTTTCATGCCGAGACGTGTCGGCTCCCAGCCCATGCCCACATCCTGCGACCAGCCGAACAAATCGCCACTGGGCCAGGTGCGGAGCATTTCCTCGGTGAACGGCAATTTGCCCGCCGGTCCGGGAGCCTTCGTGGCCAAATCGTAAATCCGTTCGTCCTCGCTGTCCCAAACAGGTATCAGGTCGCGCAAGGCTTGCCTCCTAATGGTTAAAGGACCCCAGGTTGTTCACAACAGACAACGCTAAGGGCGATTGTCGCATTCTCCCATCAGGTTATGGCGCGGCCTTTCCGACGATAACCGGAACATACCCGTCTTCGCGAGGGTTATCGCCTTTTACACAACCCAAAAGATATAGACTAAGCGACTTGTCAACATGTGATTCGGTTGGCAAATAAGACGCGGGCACGATTTTTACGTGCGGAAGCCTGCTAGTTTTTGTTTGCTTGTTCTTCCATCTCGAATCGATAGTCGCGCACCGTGGAACGCTTTGTCGTATTGGCAGATGTAAACATAATGAGCCGCTCTTGGATCTAGACTCGGTAGTTGAGCATATCGTCCAACCGGCTAGTCACTTTGCTCTGCGTCAATCGGAGTAATCTGCGGTTTATTGCATTCTCGCGACGGTTTGTGGCAGGCGCAGAATGGATAGCTTCCTCCATCGGCAGACGCTTGGTAAATGAAACCACAGATCACGCAGATGAGGGCACAAATATGCGGGAATAACTGCCA
>JANWVZ010000314.1 GCA_025056555.1 Gemmatales bacterium
TTGGTTGAAAAGTGTGAGCAGGCTGCTGATTAGTGGGCGGATTCTGAAACCGATTGGTCGGATTTACAGCTCCAGGTACCGGCGGGGATAAACTCGGACTTATCCCTGAAGGTGGCAAATGAGCGACCGGACTGGGAGGCGCCTGTGGCGGTGGATTGGGCATAGGGGTTGCAAAACCTTCGGGCGTCTGGAAGCTGGCGGGTTGAACCGTTAACTCTAGCTGAGCCTGTCCCACATTTTCCGCCAAATCGGCCACAATCAGCCTGACCAATACTTGTCCTCCGCCGGGCACGGGCCAACGTTTTTCACCCCGAGCCACGGCTGGAATCACGGCCAGAGGGGTCCAGCTTGCTGACTGCGGGTCTCGGTATTCCAGACGAAACGTCCGCCAATCCGGGTACTCGTCTTCGATTGCCCACTGGATGGCAGCTTCTCCGGGGTTCGCCGGGACTGCGCGTAAGTTGACGCGCGGAGGTTTGGTGTCTACGTACAACACCAGAAGCGGTGGTCGTTTTCCCGGTGCCTTTGGCTCTATTTCACCGTTACTGTGATGAACAACCAGGTCGAACCAGTACACACCATCACCCGGCGCCACGAAAGTCACTTCCTGCTGCGTTGCGGGGACACTGGCGTACAAATGCCATTGTTTTCCCTGATCGGCTGACACATATAACTGCAGGCGATTGACCAACTCCGGTTTATCGCAGCGAACAGGTATAGCCACGTTGCGATCGTTAGTGAAGACGGCTCCGCCGGGCGGATCGGCTGCCGCTCCGTCCATCGAGGCCAGCGCAACCAGCAGGGGAATCATTACTTTCAGAAATTGGCCCGATACGCCCTGACACGGACCCTTTCTCGTGGCGCATCTAACTTGGGCTGCGACGGCCAAGATCAGGTCATGCCCGATACTCAAGAGAGCTTTCCGCACCTGTACCGGGCTGCATCCCTGCTTTCGTCCTTGCCGCATCCTGATTCTCCAGCTCTAAGCTCCGACAGGTGCACGTCCGGCAAACTTTGCTCGTCGTATCAGATTTATCGGTCAAATTGTCGGTACTACTTTGAGCAAAAGTGCGAACCAAGGCTTGCCAGGTCCGGGTAAGAAAGAAACGGTGTGCCGAAGTTGCCGAAAATATACGCTATTCTCACCAGAAAAAAAGCGGAACCCTTGCAGTTTCGCGCAACCTCTTGCGAATGTGGTGCCGGCGTGGTACTAGTAAATAATGAGCGGAGTGTGTATTCCCGCTCCTAGCATGAAAGCAGAGCGGGAGGCGGAGATGTGCGATGCCGGAACAGCGAAGGGCTCGGTTATCCATTGAACAGCTGGAAGACCGCTGCATTCCGACAGGAAATGTTGCATTAAGTCTGTTTAATCCTGACTTAGCCAGTCCGGGCGAGGAAACGGTTTACATAGTGGGCGACGATTTAGCTAATGAGATAATCGTAGCAGTGTTGCCACTGTCACAGGGCGCCTACAGTGCACCCCCCTATTTTACCAACGTTAATTTCACGGGCGGTCGCTGGTTATTCGTTTTCGACGGTGATGGCACGACCCGCATCACCGGCGGAACCCAGGGAGACGGAGTTACTTGGGCGGCGACCGTCATTCAAGATGCTGCCACGATCAACGCCAGCCGTATCGTGCTCAATTTGGCTCAAGGTTCTGACACAGTAGAAATAAACTATTTTGACAGTCGCGCAGCTACCTTAGGAGGAGGTGGAGGGGGTGGGGGAGGCGGTGGGCACT
>JANWVZ010000315.1 GCA_025056555.1 Gemmatales bacterium
GTTGATAATGACCGGGTTGGGTGATGGTGGTAGGTCGTGCAATTGGAATGGATGGGGGTCCGTTGAGCCCACTAGGGCTGGAAAGGGAAAGGGGAAACGTTGCAGAGGACGACTCAGAGGGGCAGTCGCGTGGTTCCAATTGCTCCAGAATAAGCCTGGCCGTTTGAAAAGGGGTTTTTTTTTGCTTACAGCGACGCCGCGGTGCCAGAAGTTTCAGCCAGCTGCGAATTCGCTCGCTCAGGCTCATTTTCTCAGCTTCCTTCCCAAGCAAACTGCTCAGAGAACATCGTCAGGGTAGACAGTTCACTATGGAGAAGGAGCGCCGAACAGACCTGATGACCCCGGATAAACTCACGCCCTTAGGAGAAGCAACGATTTTGTCAACCACGAGGTTTATGCAGAAATAATCGGTCTGATCGTTTAGGAGTTGCTCTCGATAATTATTCGAGCACTGCTGCAGCGGGGACGCCTGCAGCGGCGTCCGCAATACTCGCACCGACGGTGTCTCTCGATAATTATTCGAGCACTGCTGCAGTGGTCTAGGCAAAGTTAGTGCGTCCTACTTCGAGCGAGTTAAGCTGACTGTTGCACAATTGATGACTCTAACGATTTGTGAGATTCGTAGGAACAAGAAGGGGATCGGGAACAGCCTGTGTCGTGGGGGGAGCAATATAGGGGCCAACTGTATCAGCTTTGCAACCCGTGGGTGGAATTCTGTCCTCCCAGCCGAGAGCCCAGTAAATGCCATTAATCAGGAGTTTGCGCACCGATTCGATCTCAAAATCTTTCGGGTGCCCTAAAGTGGTAAAGAACACGCGGGCTTTACCGAAATGTTTTGTCCAAGCGACGGGATTGGGCGTGCCGAAAATATTCTTTGAAGGTAGTTCCCCCTTAACAGCTATACCCTGAGCCAGAATATTACAGTCGCCCTCCAGCGGCATCACATAGTAAAGCCAGGACCGGACATGAAACTCTGAGGCGATACCGCGGGCAATGGGATGGTCTTTCAGGGCCAAGTAAACTATAGTGCTGGAATCGTGGCCATGATGGCGAATCCACTTCTGGCCGAAAACCAACCTGCCGAAGTCATCGTTCCATTGAACATTGGGCCCCGAGGTATAACGGAACGCATGTGTGCTGGTACGAAGGCCCACGATGGGCTTTCCCGATTGGATATAGTCCAGGATGAGCTTAAGTTGGTCATCGGGAAGTTGGCGGTAACGAACGTAAAAAACCGCTAAGTCGGCTGTGCGCAGCGCTTCGAGTCCGCGGATATTTGTGAGATGTTTCGGCTTAATTTCGCCTGTTTTTTCGTCCACAGCATAGCAGATGGTGCACTTCATGTCGTGATGGTTTTCCAGAATCTTTGCTATCATCGGCATGGTGATTTCAGAGCGATACTCACAGTCGCCAGTGACAAAGACAACATGCGGCGCGGCTTGGCGTTTCGGTGAAGCCTGTTGCTGGGCCACACTGAGGCAACTCCAGACAGTCATAATCATTAAGCCAGCGACGGTTATCAGGTGAGCAGAGCTGCCCATAGTCGAGTCTCCTTAAGGATCGTGCAGCAATGAAACAACCGCTTGGTTACCCCA
>JANWVZ010000316.1 GCA_025056555.1 Gemmatales bacterium
GTTTATTTCCCACGTGTGAAACTTACCCCGCTGTAGATAGTAACTAACCGCTTCCGCCTGAGTAGTAACTCTGCAGTTGTCGTTATAGAGATTAAGCGGATGACGAACCGGGACAGTCATCTGCGAGTCAACCCGGTCAGCCGCATATTTTGACCAGGGCATACTAGTTAGACTCACACGAAGCTGATAGGTTCCACCTCGGTCACGACAACCCAAAACTTCATATAGGCCTGGGGCCAGCGAAGCGCTGTCGCAAAAGCCAGATGGATCGCTGCGATTTATTGGATTGTCGGATGCATATATCCAACGATTGTATGTGCTTGGTCTCCAATTATCTCCCTCCCACGCATCCTTCGTAAAAAACCGCCCGGTGCCCGGCGCGTAATAGCGCGCCCGCAGGTACACCAGCCCGCCGCTCTGCGCCTCGCCGGTGAAGCCGTACATCGTCGCCGCCCCGCCCGCGCTGCTCAGCACGCTCCCGTACGGCTCGTAGCTCCGCGCCAGCGTCACCGCCCCGCCCGCATCCGCCAACTGCCGCACGCTGCCCAGCGCATCGCCCAGGTGATACGCCCAGCCGCCCGGCTGCAACTCGCCGATGCGCCCCCCTGAGCCTGTCGAAGGGCCATACAGGTAAGTGTTCGTCCCGTTGGCCAGCACCTGCGTCAGGCCTGTGTTGAGATCGAGCAGGTAGTTGGTGGTCACACCGTTGACCGTCTGGGAGACGCGGTCGCCTAGGCTGTTTTACTAGTGACTGCTCACTGTTGACTGACCACTGATCGCAACCAGTAGAACTGAGTTATTGGTTATTCACCGAAGACACATTCAGCAGAGCCGCCACTTTGTCCTCCAGGGCTCTCAGTACACGCTCGATTTCGGCATAGGTCAAACCACCCGGATCTTGCTGTGTCGTAACATCGAAGTAAAAATAGACAAAGTAATTTCGATAACGCGCCAGCATCTGGCATTGATGGACCACATCCACCCCGCACGCGAAGTAGTACTCATCAGCAATCTGACTCTCAAAAGTGATCTCCGCCGGCGGAGCAAACGGAACAAACGGCCGGCGCACTTCCGATTCGGTGTAGTCCACGCCGTTGACGTTGATCAGCCGGTTGGCAAGAACACCTAAGGACGCCGCCAACGATAAGCGATCACCACAATGCTGCTCAGTAATATCAATATGCCAACCCCCGCAATCCAAGGCAAGGCGCTTTGTACAGCATCGGTGTCCAGTTCCGACGGACGGGGAGTTAAGGCAACTTCCAGCGGCAGGCTAGTGGAAACGCTCTCAGCTGGCATGAGGGTACGAGTAGCGAGGGGGGTGTCTGCAGGAAAAAGAGAAGGAGTTGCATGAGCCGTAGGTATAACCGTTGGAATGCGATATCGAAAGGCGACCCCTGGATATTCACCGTGGATCAAGTCGGTTGGGCCGCCGCCGAAAATCCAGCCATCGGTGGC
>JANWVZ010000317.1 GCA_025056555.1 Gemmatales bacterium
CCAGATGTCCACCAAGCCTTCGTTCTCGGTTTGTTTCGGGTCCCACCACGCATAGCCGTTCGCGGCAATCCAATAACTCCGCTCGCCGAGGCGTGCATGCTTCAGGTCGTTGACTATAATGGCGTGGCCGACACGAGGGTTGGGTTTCTGTTCGTCGTAAACTTTCCAGGTCCGCAAAACCTTCCCTGTCAGCGGGTCGCGGAGTGTGATGCTCGGATGATCGCCCGCGATGGCTAACGCCTTGCCGTCCGACGAGAAGGCCAGACGCACCTGGTTGCGGTAATGTGCACCTAAGTCCCAGCGCGCGACGGGATTGCCACTCGCCACGTCCCAAAGCTGAAGCCAGGAACCTGTATGTTCGGGTGCTTCAACATTGCTTTTGTACTTGTATCAACTTACAGCGCCCGCAAGCCACTTGCCGTCGGGGGAAAACGTCACCGCCCGAACACTTTCCCACACCCCCGTCTTGTCGTCGAGTTTGAGCTCCAGTGCGCGAATGACTTTGCCATCTTCGGCACTATGAAGGTTCACTCGGCCCACCTGTCCCACCGCCATGAGCTTACCGTCGGGGGATAAGCCGAAACCAGTAAGGCCCGCTCCGCGGCATGCGTAATCCTCCCACCAAAGCAGCTTTCGCTGGGCCACGTCCCAACATTCCAACACGTAAACGCCGAAAACTGGGCGGATCCGCCGTTGCGCTGGGGCCAGCTGTGCCACGATGAGCGTGCTTGCCGCATAAAGACGCTTGCCATTCGGCGAAAAGGCCAAGCTCTTGTAATCCAGGATACCGTCTGAGCTACTCGGATTATTCTTGGCATCGGTTTCAGCGGCCGAATTGCGAAAAAATGCATGCGGCTTGATCACGGGCACGTCTCCAGCTTTTTGTTCGGCCCGGCTGTGTCTAAGTAAGCCAATCACTATCAACCCAGTACAGAGCCAAGCTGCTGCGAACCATCTTGTGAGTTGAGCCATGATGTGTTTCTCCTTGTGCATGCAGGAGCGATTCTGTCGGGCTGTAATGAGTGGTTCTGGTAGGGTTACTTGGCAGCTTGGGCAGGCGTCTGCCAGAGTCGAATGGTGCCATCATTGCTGCACGAGGCGAGCCAACGACCATCGGGGCTAATCGCGACATCGGTGATGCCGCGTTTATGGCCCTCTAAAATAGCCAAATGCCTCCCGGTCTCGGTCTCCCGCACGTGGACGGCGCTCGGCCAATGGAAGTAATCGAGGATGGGTCGGCGTGGTACTGGTTCCCCCGGTGCAACGGGACGTTGGCGCCACGAGATCATGGATTCTCCATGAGCAAACCAGCGACCATCGGGACTGACTGCCACGCCGAGCACTGCCCCGCCTGCTCTTCGCGAGTAGAGTAATCGTCCCTGCGCATCACGTACTTCGACGTAACCCTCACTCGCGCCGTCGAAAAACGCTCCGCGCATACTATCGCCGTGTGCA
>JANWVZ010000318.1 GCA_025056555.1 Gemmatales bacterium
CACCGCCCCGGGTGCCGTCAGCGCAGGGTCAGTGCGATCTTCGTGATTCGTAACCTGAGTGGTGGAGTCGGTCGCCTCGAGCTGGCGAAAGCGCCGGGCCAAGCCCCAGTCAAGCACGATCGTTTCGCCATAGGGACCGAGCAGGATGTTATGTGGTTTCAAGTCGCGGTGAATCACGCCACGACTATGCGCGTAGGCAATGGTACGGCACACCGCGAGAAACCGATTGAGCAGTTCGAGAAACTTCAACCGCACCCTGGGCCGACCGAAGTCGCGCGCTCGGCGAACGCTGCGATGAAACTCGGCAATCGCTTCGTCGTAGCGCTGGCCTTGGACGTAGCGCATGACATAGTACCGCGTGCGGTTCGCTTCGCCTCGACCTAACACGGGCACGATGCCTGGATGCTCGAGTTGCGCGGTGATAGCCGCTTCCTGCTCGAAGCGTGCTTGCTCGAGGGGATTGCGCGAGAACTTGATCGCTACCAGCCGCTGGAGCGCTACGTCCTCGGCCAACCAGACCTCGCCCATGCCACCTCGGCCGATGCGCCGTATCGGGCGGTAGCGAGTTTGTTCCACGATGTCGGTTGCCGGTGGCTGCGGTTCGTCGTTCGTCGCTTCCGAGCGGTCGTCATACCCGAAACTGGCTCCAGGGGGTCGCAAGGTGCTTTCGTCGCTCAAGGAGCGATACTCTGGCTCCGCAGGCGGCGATGCCCCAGGGGATGCGGGTTGTGGAGTAAGCGGCTCAACCGACTGGGAACGCTGCGGTGGTTGCGACCCTTCGTGTGGCGCAGACGCAGACATCGGGCGACCCTCCTTTATTTCAAGTCGTCCAAATCGAGATAGCGACGGAGTTTCTCCTTGGCGCTATGCCAATAGCGTTTCACCGTGCGTTCGCTCACCTGCAGGATGCGGGCGATTTCTTCCTGTGTCAGGCCGTGGTACCAACGCAGATTGACGACCTCGCGTTCCTCCTCTTCCAAGACGCCAGGCTGGTCAATCAGTTCATGGAACCGTTGCCAGGCTTCCCAACGTTCGGGTGAGGAGGAAGTGCTGGCTACGGGCTGAGGCCTTGAGCCAGCAGTGTCTTGGTCGCGCTCGGCGACGCTGTCCCAATGCCGCAAGGCAGGTCGGCGGAGTAGTTCCAAGGCGGCCCAGCGAAGGTTTTTCGCCGCCACGGCCAGGAAATGGCGTGCCGAATGGAAGTTGAGCCGTTGCCCGCGAAGCGTTTCTAGAAGACGGAGGCAGAGATTCTGCATGACGTCGGAGCCGCTGAACGCGGGGTCATTCCGCGTGCGGAACATATGGACCGCTATCGCTTCAAACCGTTGCCTGACATAAGCGAACAGTGCGTTTTCCGCCTCGGTATCTCCTGCTTGCGCCTGAGCTAACATCCCCTCAACCTGACGCCAACTGGT
>JANWVZ010000319.1 GCA_025056555.1 Gemmatales bacterium
AGAACGATGGCCGATCTCCGCCAGGCGCGAGCGCGTAAGTGTCGGATGCGTTGCTGGAGCAAGGCGGCAATCGGGCCACGCGTGAGCAGTCGTTGGCGCGCTAGCGTCTTATAGCGGGCAATGGCTTGGCCGTACTGGGCCCAGGGCCGTTCCAACGTAGGGGCAACTTCGTGCTCGATAGCATCTATGATAGCTTGATCGCACTCCTGCAAGGCCCACAAGAGGGGTTCGTGGATGCCAAACGGTTGCACACCGTCGGGGGGCGGGACATTTTTCTCGAAATAGCGGCCGAAGGCTGACACAGGAAAGATGCAGACTCGATCGCTGTCGTTGCCCGCCTTGGCCTGTTCGTAGAATTGGCGAAATTCCCGACGTTGTTCCAGGAAGTTACGTAACCGCTGGCGTTCCTGAGCATGAGTAGCGCCCCGCAGGTCGTGTGAACGGCGGTCCCACTTCGTGAAGATGAGTCCCACAGGGATGGGCACGGTTTGTCCGTCGGGGCTGAGCGCACGCAGGCGGTTGATGAGCAGGTCTATTTCGTTTAGGCGTTCTAACAAGGTGTCGTGCGGTTCAGTTACGTCAATAAGAATCAACACGGCATCGCAATCGCAGAGCCACTGCAGAACCTCTTTTTTCAACTCCGGTGCGCCTGTGGCTTGGCGCTGTACCAGCACGCCTGCGTAATCGAGAGTGCGCACTTTCCAGCTCTGGCCTTGGTAAGTCGCGGTAAAGGAGATGCGGAAAGGTTGGACGAGCGCCGTCGCGGGCGGCACGCTTCCCTTTTGGAGGCATTTCCAGGCGTAATCCAGGTGGTTCAAGGAATCGTCGGGGTTGTCCTCATCGAACGAGATACTGAAACCGAGTTGTTCGTTGGTTCGGTTGCCGTATAAGGCGGCCAAATAACAGGTCTTTCCAGTGCCACGAGCTCCGTAAATACCGATTTGACGGGTCTCTCTGCGTTCCAGCAAGGGGTGTTTCCGAAGCTCGAAATTCACGGCTGCACTCCTCATGATCCAACGTTGTCCTCTCACTATAAATACGAACCATGGCACTTGCACGTGACAGTTTCTAATTTGAAAGGCAGAAACCTGACAATACTGGTGAGAGGCGGGGGACTTACTTTCAGAGAATCGCTTGTACAGCGCTCTTCACACATCTTTGTTTTGCCTTCCAGCGGACACGCCGATAGACAGCCTTCCCGGAGACGAAGTGCATGAGCAAGTCGCGCTATGTGCAAGCACCAGGTCCACGAGGCAAACCACGTTCACGAAAAGGCCCTCAGCCATTTGGCGAAACCAGCTCTTCATGGGAACTCAGGATGATGACTGCTAAGGTGTACGAGATTTCGTCCT
>JANWVZ010000031.1 GCA_025056555.1 Gemmatales bacterium
GCTACGAGTTCAACCGCATCAACCGCCCTATTGAGGGCGTGCCAGAGTATTCTTCACAAGACCAGGAACAATGGATACGACAATGGGTGGGTCGGACTATCTACGCGACTTTGGTGCCGGAGCCTGACAGCAGACATTGGCGCGCCGAAGAGCTGTCCATAGCCCGACCAAACGAGAGTAAGTTTCTTAGGGGAAGGATTACGGGGGCAGATCAGCCGAAATTTGGTATCGAGGCCTGTTACGTTCAGGAAGGTCAGGGGCACCAATACTACGAAGCAGCCTCATCGCGGCAAGTCTCAGCTGAGATCACCATCGCGCCCAATGGTCAGGCCCTTTGCGGAAACTGTACATTGAATAGGGAACAGCAACGCTCAGACCGGCTTCCTGCGACGACGCCCCTTTCCCAGATAATGCCTCAGCCCGCAACAAGCGCGTCAGTGATTCGTAGGCCGCGCGTTTTACTGTGGATTCATGTAGCCAGGAGCACGCAATGTAACATTACTGGCGGCAGGCCTCGGCTGTTTACTGGCTAAGTTTCTCCCCGAGCCGCGATGACACAGTGCCGAACACTGCAGATTCGCTGCGGGCCTCGCCGATGTCAAGAGCGCGACCTTGAAATCGTGCTTAGAGCAACGAGCCAAAGACTTACTCACATGTGGCTTAATCGCGACAGCTCCGGAAACAGGTGCCGCAGGGCCGGATACAGTTGACGGTAGGTAGCGTAGCAGCGGTTGTAGAAAGCCTGGCGTTGGGGGCAGGGAGCGATTTCTTCCGTGACGCGAATGGTGGCGTCGCAGGCTTCGGGAACGGAAGCGTAGGCCCCCGTACCGACCATGGCTAGCAGAGCCACGCCGAACGCCGGGCCTTCCGTGGCGTTGATGAGGGCGACCTTTTGGCCGTAGATGTCGGCTTGAACTCGGCGCCAGAAGGCACTGCGTGCCCCCCCGCCGGAAAGACGAATCTGCTGGGGAACGATGCCCAACTCGGCCATGACCTCCAGACAATCCCGCAGAGCAAAAGTCGCACCTTCGACCACAGCGCGAGCTAAGTGGCGCCAACCATGCCGTACAGTCAGGCCAACCCACGCTCCTCGGGCCCAAGGATCGGAGTGAGGGTGGCGCTCGCCGGTCAAGTACGGCAGGAAGAATAAACCCTCGGCTCCCGGCGGTGCTTGCTCGGCCAAGGCCAGAATCAAATCATAAGCATCCACATGGCGTTCAGCGGCCAGGCGGATCTCCGGCGTGGCGAAATGATTGCGGAACCATTGGAGACTGCCGCCCGCGCTAAGCACCACCCCCATCAGGTGCCAAGTGCCTTTGACGGCATGGCACATGGTATGAACACGGCCCTGGGGATCGGTCTGTACCCGGTCGCTATGGGCAAAGACGACGCCGCTTGTCCCCATGGTAGCACTCATAATCCCGGCGCGGACGATCCCGTTACCGACGGCACCCGCGGCCTGATCACCCGCTCCGCCCACCACGGGTATGCCTGCGGCTATTCCTAACTCCTCGGCTACTCCCGGCCTGACCTTGCCAGTAATCTCCTGCGATTCAACACAAGCTGGCAGCAAATCCTCGGCAATTTGCAGTTTGTCCAACAAAGGGCGACACCACCGTCGCGCAGCAACGTCCAAGAGCAAGGTGCCCGAGGCGTCGCTGACTTCGGTCACGAATTCCCCTGTGAGGCGATAACGGATGTAATCCTTAGGCAGCAGGATTTTGCGGGTGCGTTCGTAAAGATGGGGTTCGTGCTGGCGAACCCACAGGATTTTCGGCGCGGTAAATCCCGTGAAGGCCGGGTTGCTGACCCAGCGGATCAACTGCTCCCGACCGCCGACCGCCTGTTCGATCTGCTGGCATTGCTCGGCAGTGCGCTGATCGTTCCACAGGATCGCCCGCCGCAACACCTGTCCCTGAGCATCGAGAAACACTGAGCCGTGCATCTGGCCGCTCAGGCCGATGCCGCGCACCTGGTGGCCTGCCACACCCGCACGGGCCAGGGCTTGACGAACACTTTGCACCGTGCTTTTCCACCAGTCCTCCGGATCTTGCTCCGACCAACCGGGTTGGGGAAAGTAAGATGGATGTTCGGCGGTAGCCGTGGCCAGGATTGTGCCCTCGGCGCGGCAGACGACCGTTTTGGTGCCGCTGGTGCCAATATCTATGCCCAGGTAAACGCTCATAGTTGGCTCCGTGCTGGTCGCGATTCCAAGAGCGAGGCTTGGCTCAATCTGGTTCGATTCGCACTTATATTTACGGAACTGGCGGACATAGGAAAACGTTGCGCGCCTTGAGACCGGACATTCCTGACGAAGGACGGCTGCCGTGAGTTTTGCTGACATGCACCGTCAGGTTGGCCGTGTGTCCGTACGACGAAAGGGTGGTAGCCGGCTAAGAGAGCCCGCGGCCTTACTTGCCGTAAGCCGTCGGAGAGCATAAACTACTTACAAGAGTCAGCTCCGCGCTCTTTAGGCACAAAGGACCACCGAGCGGTTGATTTCATCAGGTCACCCCCATCAAGAGAGCAAGCCTGAGCGTCATGGAGGATGCGGGTTGCCCTGGGAGAAACCGTGAATTGGTTCGCTGCTTTATAGTGCGCGAAAGCCGGCTCGAAGCTGGAACGGTGAGCTGGTGCCGGCTGGGTTTTCCGTTCCTGCAGACATGAGTCAGCCGGTAAAAGCCCGTCTGGCGCTCTGGGGTGCGCTCAGGCCGGTACGCAGGAGAATTCCCATGGCGACGAAAATTCATGCCGGGGATGTGGTGAAAATCCATTACACCGGGCGTTTAGACAACGGAACGGTCTTCAGCACTTCGCTGGGCGGAGAGCCACTCGAGTTCACCGCCGGCAGTGATGAAGTCATCGAAGGTCTTTCGGAAGCGGTCATCGGTATGGAGCAAGGCGAACGCCGCACCATCACCATTCCCCCGGAAAAGGCTTACGGCCTGCGGGACCCCCACTTGGAACGGGAAGTACCCTTGGCCGATTTGCCCCAGGGCGTCCAAGTAGGCGACCGCTTGAGCGCGCAAATCGGGAATCAGCGCGTGCGTTTCTGGGTCAAGGAAATCGCGGACGACATCGCCGTGCTCGATGCGAATCATCCCTTGGCTGAGCAAACGCTGCATCTGGAAATCGAAATCCTTTCCGTGGAAACGCGTTCCTAGCCCACCCGCGCCCGAGCTACTCCGGACTGAGGTCGTCGGAGCGACCGGGGCCAAGTTGCCACAGTAACCGCAACGTGTCTGCCACCAACGGCACCGGCTCGCGGGTGATGATGACTTGCTCCAGACTGCCGCGCATATGGATTTTCCACAATTGTCGGCTGATCAGGGGCGGAATGCGGTCTATTCCGGGTGGCAGTAAAGGCAAGCTCCGACCCCACAACAGCGCATACATTTCCAAGTCGAGCTCGCTGCCGTCCATTCGCATTGAACCTTGTCCCCGCAAGGTGAGCGCGTCGCCCAGGAATTCGACCCGACTGAAGCGGACACGTGGGCCTTCAAGGGTGAACCGTGCCTGCACCTCCTGAAACGCGGCATCGCGGGGCAGCTGACCTGCCAACAGGCTCAACAGGTTGAAAAACGGCGGCACATCGTAGATGTGTCCCTCCGTAATGCTGAGGCTGCCTCGCCCAGTCAGCGTACGCCAATCGCCGGGCTGGCCGGACATCAACAGGCGGGCGTACACTTTTCCCTGGGCCTTGCCCTGTCGTCCCAAACTTTGACGCGCCAACGCCTGTAAATCGGCCTGGGCTATCGTTAGATCCAGGCGGAATTCAGGCCGTGGTTCATAGTCATAGCGGATCGGTCCGAAGATTTGCCCCCCAAGAAGTTTGCCTCGCACTCCAGGCAGATACACCACACCTTCGCGGATTTGCACCTCGGATGCGACCTCGCGGAAAGGCAGTCGAAACACCTGCACTTCCTGAAGTTGGATATGGCCTAGCGCATCGAGGCGTCCACCGTTCCAGGCTCCTCTGAGCGCTACGTAGCCGGTCGCTTCCCGCAACGGAATGCCACACTGCCAGGTACACCGCGCGAAGCTGGCGTGGCCATCCCAACGAATCGTCTGCACCTGGGAACCACGAGGATTTTCGACCTGCATATCAAAAATTACACGCAAGGGCTTGTCCGGCTGCAATGTTTCCAGCACCCTTCGTAAACCGGGCGGCAAGGCCGACAGCAAATCTTTATCCACATGGAGCAGATCGCCCCGCACCTGAAAAAGTTCCAAATGCCAACCGCCGGCATCCTGCAAACGAAGCACGCCGCCAATTTCGCCTCTCCCCACAAAAATCCGACTGGCTCCGTGGCGAGCGCTCAGGGGGCTGAAAACCGCTTGTCCCGAAACGTATCGCACGCTTCCGGTCAACTCCTGGAGTTGGTAGGGAAAGAATCGCGGTTGCACAGAACACTGTCCCCGCGCAGTCAGAGTCACATCCGCGCGAGGCACCTGTTCACCGACCCACTCCAACTTCGCCAGGAAATCAGCACGTCCTGCGGGACGCAGTTCATTCCAGATGGACTGGAGTTTCTCCGGAAGTGCCTGACGAAGTTCGTCGTCGAGCAGAACCTGCTGTCCCTGCAGGGTGAGGATTACATGCTCGCCGCGAGGCGTAGGTTGGCCTTGGCCTTCCGCAAAGAGCAAACCCTCTTTCCGCCGCGCACTGAAACCGACCGCACGCCAAGTTTCCGCAGGCAACTCAATCTCCAGGATTCCCTGCACTTGTTCTAAAGGATAGGGCAGACGCCGATAACAGATCTGACCTTGCTCGATTTCCACTCGGATGGACGTGCTCGTAGGCGGGTTGGGATGCTCGGCACTTCCGGCAGGACGATGAATCCTGGCATGGACACGCACCCAACCCTGCGGTCGAAACTCCCGAACTATCAGTTGGGTCCGCGGCGGCAAGGCCTTCAGTAAGGTTTCGTCTATTGGCACTTCCGCACTCTTGACCTCCAACTGCAGGCCGCAGCGCCACGGATTGTCCGGCTTCAATCCTGGACCGAAGGCCTCACCGATCACATGGACGGGACGACCCTGCGCCAAACCGGTCAACTGGACCCGCAACCGAGGCGACTGTCGCGGAAGCTCACTGTAAACCAACTCGCCGCTAATCTGTTTTACGGGATAGGGAAATTCGTCGAAGGCGATACTCAAGTTCATTACACGGGCGGTGGCACTAAGTTGCGCCTGTCCCTGGCGGCGCTGCCAGTGAAGTTGCAACTGGGCCAGCCCCAGCGCGGCAAACTCGCGGCAAACCTTGGCCACCGCCGGGGGCAACTTGTCATACAGCCGGGGGTCCACCTGCAGCGGCTGCAGGCTAACCTCCACTTCACCATCGGCTTGCGCATCCAGACCGTGCCAGATGCCCCTCGTGGTCAAAGTCGCTCCCATCAAAGTTCCCTGGAAATCCTGCCAAGTCAGTCGTCCGCTGTCCCAGCGAATACGTCCCGACAAGCCGCAAATCGCTTCCGGCAACTTAGCGTGCTCGACTCGAACTTCCCGCAAGGCGATCTCCAGCGGATGGTCCAGCATTGACAATCCCGTCTGCCACTCACCCTTGATGGACAACCATCCTGAGATCTGTACGTCAGTAAATTGCCCCAACCCTGTCCATCGCGCCAGCCGAGCGCGCCAATCGGGCCGCAGAGGCACGTCGTCCAGCTGCCAGGCTACCGCGATTGTTCCCGGATTGCCCGACTCCGACTGCTGACTTGCGGGCAAACGATTGGTGTGCCAACGGCCTGTCACAGTCAGTCGCCCGCCCCAACTCAGTGTGCCGTACCCATGTATTTTCCAGACCCCCTCCGGGTGGCGCACCGCTTCAGCCTGTTCCACGTCCCAGACAAGGCGCTCGCCCTGCACCTCGTCGTCCAGCATCACCTTAGCTTGCTCCACACGTATGAGCGCCATGCTGCCGCTTGCAGCGTCTTCCCGCAGGGAAACCAGCGGATAGTGCCAGGTACCATCCCGCTGCCGAGCTACGCCTAGCTGACACTGCTGCAACACAATTTCCACAGGTCGGATTTCTCCGCGGGCCAGGGCCAGCCGATCTAACCGGACCAGGCCCCGCCCAATTTCCAAGGCTGCAGCCTGACTGGGCGAATGTCGGGGTTCAAGCCGTGCCTGCTCCAGCAAAACATTTCCCAAACCCTGAAGCTGTACTTTCCCCACACGGATCTCCGCTTCGGGGAACTGCTCGGCCAGCGCAGCCAGGACTTCGCCGCGCAGTTTTTCCGGATCAGTCCACCTCCAAATGGTCCAGGCGAGCCAACCCGTTGCGACCAGCACCACAACCAATAAGCCCCGGAATATCTGTCGCAGTTTCATGTTCGATTTTCTTCCGCCAAGAAACGCCGCTCAGCCTAAGTCCTTAATGCCCAGGTGGTTCTCTCCGTGAATAATACCATGCCAATCCATAGCCTCGGAGAGCACCCCGCCAGCCGCGTCAGGATGACGCAGGCCAGTTTAGGGTCCGACGTTCTGACTCAATCCAGGCACGTACAAAGGCCACTAAAGCGTCGTCCGCGCAAAATCGCAAGGCCGATTCCTGGAGATGCTGCGTACTACATCGTCGCGGTTTGGCGGCGACGCATCAGAACGGTACTGCCAGCCAAGACACGCTGGCCGGGTTCAATGCATGGCTCCCATCCGGAATCCACCGCGACCAGCAAGTCGGTACGTGAACCGAACTTAATCAGGCCGATGCGTTGGCCCCGCTCTACCGTTTCTCCGTCGCGGAGCCAATTCACGATACGTCGCGCCACGAGCCCGGCAATTTGTTTGACCCGAACCACTTGTCCAGTCTCGGAATCCTCGAAATCAGTCCAGAACTGCTCGTTACTTTCCGCAACACTGCCACGCAATGCATTCCCAAAACGACCGGGAAAATAACGCCGAGCTGTTACCCGTCCGCCACACGGAGCGCGATTGATGTGCACGTCGAAGAGGGAAAGAAAGATACTGATGCGCAAGGCCCGTCCTTGGGGAAAATCTTTAGCGGGTACCACGTCCACGTGTGTTACCAAGCCGTCCGCGGGACTGACTAACAGTCCCGGTTGGTCAGGGATGGCACGTTCCGGGTCGCGAAAAAAATAAACCACCTGGATTGCCGAAAGTCCTGCTACGGCTATGAGGCTGACGGCGAGCCAAGCCGGCCAGTGCCACCAATACCAACCACTCGCGGACAACACTATCACCCCACCCGCCAGGAGCAGGCTGATCAAGACTTCAGCGCGCCCCAGCGGTGCTAAAGGCAACCCTCGCGGACGTGTGTATTGATCGCCTTTGTCAAAATAGTAGCCGCACACGTTGCGGTAGTACTTCAGATCGCGCGCATCTACGGGATCATGGCTGCAATTCGGACAGGTTCCCTGCCGCTCGGCCTGTTTCCGCGTCACGTAAGCCGGGCGGAATTGGCGTAACAGCGCCCGTCGCACCCGGCCCCAGGCCAGTTCCAGAGCCATACACCAACCGCCTCCCGGCTGCACGCTGGTAATAGGCGCCGAGGGTAAGACACTCTCGCTTTTATCGCTCATGGGGACAGCCTCAGCTCAGACGGTGGTCAGCTTCTGCCATCATCGTATAATCACATCCCATGCGAGCGATAGCTTCCGTGAATGGTCAATGTCTTCCTTTGGCCGAGGCGCGGATACCCGCGCTGGATCGTGGCTTTCTATTTGGCGATGCCGTTTATGAGGTCATCCGCGTCTATCGTGGCAAGCCGTTCTTATTCGACGAACACCTGGTTCGTCTCCGCCGCAGTCTGGAAGCGATTCATCTGCCTTATAGCGATCTCGAAGGTCTGAGGCGGCGGGTCCTTCGCGTGATCCACGACTATGGATTTCAGGAAGCCACCATCTACATCCAGATCACTCGGGGCGCTGAGTCCTCACGGCATCACGTTTTTCCCGAACCTGCGGTGCCGCTCGAATTTTTCTACGTCGAGGAGTTTCACGACTCCCTGGAACCTTGGAGGCAGCACGGGGTTAAGGTGATCACCCATCCAGACCTGCGATGGAAACGCTGCGATATCAAGAGTACCAATCTGCTGCCCAACGTGCTGGCGGCCCAAGCTGCTCGTCAAGCCGGTGCCTACGAAGCGTTGCTTTATCAGGCCGATGGCACTTTGCTGGAAGGTTCGCGCACCAGCTGTTTTGGTGTGCTGGACGGAAAATTGCTGACCGCCCCAGCTACGCCCAGCATCCTGCCGGGTATTACTCGCGCTCTGGTGTTACGTCTGGCCCGCGAGCAAGGTATTGCTGTCGAAGAGCGAGTCTTGCGCATAAACGACTTACCTTACGTGGCCGAGCTTTTCCTCACCGGCACCACATCTGAAATCCTGCCCATTATCCAGGTAGATGATCGTCTTGTGGGTGACGGTCGGCCTGGCCCCATCACCCAGCGGTTACAGCAAGCCTATCGCCAACTCGTTCAAGCACTATAACCAACGCTTTCGCGATTCACGCTCCTTGCAGCGTAAGGGAGTTTCGGCGTTCTTTCTGCGGTCGGCTCTCAGGGCTGCGTCGCTTCGAGTGTGCCCTGCCTCAGATGATGCCTGGCATCTATCTCATTGCGGGGAGTCTGGGGGGCGGGAGAAAAAAATGGACGTCCGGAACTGGTTAAGATCGCGACTAACGTTTCACTCATTGTAGGGGTAGGCGCTGCAACGTTCAGGCGCCCCTCGTAAGCATCGAACCGTCTCGCCTGGTCCCGTGTCCCTGGCAAAGTCGAAGACTGGCGCATCGGTCTGCAAGCACGGATTTGCACTTCTGCGGAAGCTGCCCAAGAGCTGCTGACCGGAATTGTGAACAGTTTCTGTCAGGCGGCGCCCTGGAGCATCTGGCGATAGCCCTCGATCAGAATCTGGGCTACTTCCGGGCGGGTATATTCGGGGGGTGGACATTCACCGCGGGTCAGCATAGCCCGTACCTGCGTGCCGCTGAGCATCAGGCGATTCTCCGCGGGACAGGGACAGGTCTTGTAGGAAGCCATGCCACACTGGCGACAGTAAAATGTGTGCTCGAAAAACAAGGGCGTGATACCCAGGTCCTGGAGTTCGATGTCATCGAAGATACGCTGGGCATCGTAGGTACCGTAATACTTCCCGACGCCCGCATGATCGCGTCCGACGATGAAATGGGTGCACCCGTAGTTTTTCCGCACCAGCGCATGGTGTACCGCTTCCCGAGGCCCCGCATAGCGCATGCTGGCCCCCCACAGACTCAGAATCACTCGATCCTGGGGATAGTATCGCTCGAGGATGGCCAAGTAACTGCGGACGCGGATCGGCGCAGGCACGTCGTCTCCCTTGGTCTCGCCGACCAGCGGATGAATCAGCAGGCCATCCACTATTTCGAGGGCGCACTTGGTCAGATATTCATGGGCACGGTGAATGGGGTTGCGCGTCTGAAAGGCGACCACGCGACGCCAGCCACGTTCCCGAAAAACTGTCCGCAGCTCGGCAGGCGTGTAGTGCCATTCGGGATACAGTTCCTGGCGGGGGCGCTGCAGTGCAGTTATCGGACCGCCCAGAAGCACCTCTCCCTGTTTGTAAATGTATTCCACTCCTGGATGGGCCAGGTCTTCCGTGCGATAAACCTCCACTGCCTCGCGCCGTTTGTCGGGAAGATATTTTTCCTGCAGATGCAAAATGGCTAACGGATCACCAAGTTCGTCGTATAAAGCAACGTTGTCTCCTTCCCTTAGCTGGTCGGCCTGCTGACGCGACACCCCCAGTGTAATGGGGATGCTCCACAACAAACCATTGGCCAACCGCATTTCCCCGACAACGCGCTCGTAGTCGGCGCGGGTGAGGAATCCCGTCAAAGGACTATAGGCTCCGATGGCGAGCATTTCCAAATCGCAGCGTTCTCGCAGTCGAACCGTCAGCCGAGGCAATTCAGGCAGACGGGCCAGCCACTCATTGCGTTCTTCGCCAGAGGCCAACCGATTCACCAGTTGACCCCCGTGAGGCGGGATCGGGAAGTTCAGCTGGTCAGATTGGAAAGATGACGCTGATGACATAGCTTCCCCTTGGTTAATGGCCGGGTGTCATCGTAGGGCACGGACCGACCTCGACGGACACCAATGTCCAGTTTCTCGGTCCTGCCAGGGGCGAGTCAGATGAAGTACATGTCAGCGACAGGCTTCTGAGCACGATGAGCCAACTCCGCCAGAGAAATGTCCTGCAGGAAGTCCCGTTCCAAGGCGAGCAACTGACTCAGTGCAGACGCAAGTGCCTGGGCCGTGGGAGTTTGAGAGGGTGCTGCCAGCTTGTGCTGATCAGGCCAAGGCCCGTCTATTGCGGTCAGGATTTCCAGCAGGTTGATTTCCTCGGGAGGACGTGCCAGTTGAAAACCGCCACTCGAACCGCGGGCACTTTGTACTAACCCGGCGGCTTTGAGTTGTATCATGATTTGCACCAAGTATTTACTTGAGATCCCGTGCAAATCCGAGATCGTCTTCAGTGAAACTGGCAGACCTGAGTCATAACGACACGCCAGCTCGATGGCCGCTAAACAGGCATATTCTGCCCGCGTAGAAAGCCGCATCGTTCCTTACCTCGTTTCACCTTGCGTTCTCTTGATACATTTGTATGATTATAATCATTATCGTCATAGTGGCAATTCCAATTACACAAACCCTTCCGCAATACATGGTGCTCGACTTCAGGGTAATTGTCCTTCCTCGGTATCGCTAAAGGGTTATAACGGCCTGCCCTTCCCGTCCTTTCTTTCTCTTCACTTCTCTCTTTTGGCCAATGCGCCGACACGGACGCCCCCTATTGCGAACATAGGCAATCCGGAAAGGTCCACGCGCGTTGACGACCCCGACTTCAAACAAGTTAGTAACTCTGCATTCCGAACAGGTCTGACGATGCCTTGATTGTGTGGCCGTCGTATAACGTATTTTACTCATATTTCCCCAAATGTGTATTACTGCTATTTTTACTGATAGCGTTGATTACCAACATGCTCTGGGATTCCAATTGCAGCCTCACAGCATCTGCCCCCTGACACCTTTATCTAACCAGTGACGTTCGAGGGCTAGACAAACGAGTGTTTTCAATCCTATCGTCTTTGTCGTATGCAACAAACCCGGCGGACGGCAAATCAATGCAAGAAGTCCCGATTGGTCTTGTCAGACAAATCGGCAAGAGGCTATACAGTGCAGACCTCTCAACCAGCCCCACCCCATCGCCAAGGAGATGCGGGAGGGGAAAATGCTCGGCGTGCCTGGAATAATGATGTTGACAGGAACTGGCCTGCTGGGCGCAGGTCTCGCGGGAATCTTCTGGGCTAAGTTGGGAACAACTCCCGCCCAACGACATCTGGGCCAATGGCTCGTGGTGGCCCTGGTATTGACCTGCGGGCTACTGCTGGCCTGGTCGGCCAATCAGCCGCGACGAGACTTGTTTGCGCCGGGTTTGACACTCGGCATCATCGTCATCGTACTCAGCTTGGATCATCGCCCCAAACTGTAAGCGCTCCTGCAATGGCTGAGTGCGTCAACAGATTTAGTTGGCGCATGGTTCCTGAAGCAAGCATAATCACCACGATTGAAGCTTGCCATGGCTAAGTTCGTCAGCAGATTTAGTTGTCGGGCAAGGGTGTGGTTTGATTCACACCCGACTTAGACTCCCGATGGCTAAATTCGTCAACAGACCCAGCTGTTGGACTGCTGCCATGCTTTGGTCGCGGGCGGAAGCACCGAGCGCTACACGGTCAAGGTTTCTGCAACACATTCTGCGGCAGCGAAGGACATGTCAGCAAGGACGGGCGCTGCACGTCAGCACGATGGCAAATTACGGCTAACGCCACCGCTGATAATAGAATCCGATTCCCGGAGTCCCGATGTACACCCCTGTGACTCGGGAGGGATAGTAGGCCGGTACGAGGGGAGGATACCACGGGTCCACCACGACGACAGGTGCAGGCTGAACTATAACAGGGCCAGGCGGCACGATCACTGGTTGCCAAGGATCGTAGATGATGCCAGGGGCTGGATAGAACGGGACGGGCGTCGCCACGTGGATCGAGTAACCGACAACAGTTCCTCGAGGCCGAATCAGCCGATGATCCGCGCGGGCTGTGTCGGCCAAAAGTAACGTGCCAAGACCGAGGATAGTTGCCAGCCTGAGCAGTTTTGCTGTGCGATACATCGCGGACCTCCTGAGTGGGGTTTGGGTGGGTTCGTAGCACGACAGGATTGCGGGGTGTCGAGGCCAAGCCGAAGCACAGGTGCCTGGGCGGTGGCAGGAGAACTCGGCTGGCCCTCTTACATCCCAAAGCAAAACGGTCAGCAGGCCTTATCTTGCGCCCGAGGATGGTGGCTTGTGTAGGTAGGAAGCGATTTTTTCCCAGATCTCATCGCGGACCCGTCGAAATACTGCCAACTTCTCCTCTTCGCTTCCTGGAAATGCTGGGGGATCATCGAAAGGCCAATGGAGACGCTGAAATTGGCCGGGCAGATGAGGACAAGTATCGCGGGCGGAGTCGCACACCGTAACCAGCAGATCGATCGCCGATGTGTCCACCTCTTCAAGACCTTTGCTGCGCAGACCTTCGGTGGGGATTCCACGTTCGGCCAGGACCCGCAGCGTCAGAGGATGGATTCCTTTGGGCTGAGTGCCAGCGCTGTGCACTTCAAAGCGATCTGCGGCCAAATGACGCCAGATGGCCTCAGCCATGATACTGCGGCAGGAATTACCCGTGCACAAAATCAGAACACGCGTCTTAGACGATGGCATCTGTGTCGCCTGGGGTTGTTCCGGCTCACGTCCAGAAAAGCGCTCCCGCCACAGGGTGAAGCTCGCGGCCAGTCCCGAGACGAGGAGAACCACTGCCGAAATATATCGTGGCCGCATTTTGCTCTCTCCCTCAGGTTACCGGCAAAATGTGCTTAAGCAAGTAACCGACGCAGTAGGCTACCACGGCAGCGATACCGCCCACCCCCAGGGTTACCGCGCCGGTGCGATACCACGGCTCCTGCAGGAACAGACTCTTCAGCGCACCTACGGTGAAGAAAGTGCCGGCGGTCAGCAGGCAGGATGTGCTGAACGCATAGGTTTGCCAAGCCGGCCAGATGCTGGCCGCCAAGTACGAAGCCAGAGGTACCAACCCGACCAGCACAAAAGCCAGGAATGTCATGGAAGCAGCGCGCCACGGCGAGGGGCTGACCAGGCGCAGCCCTAATTCTTCAGTAAGCATGGTCTGCACCCAGCGTTCTTCATCCGCGGTGATCACCTCAACAATCTGCTCCAGCACTTCGCCGCGGAAGCCCTTTTGAGCGAAGAGTTGACGAATTTCTTCGCGTTCCCCTTCCGGAAAACGGGCAATGTGTTCGCGTTCGGTGTGACGGGCCTTCTCCAATTGCAACTGTTCGGTGCGCGTGGCGAGAAAATTGCTGGCGGCCATGCTGAAACCGTCCGCCAGCAGATTCACGAGGCCCAGAATGCACACGACCTTGGCACTGAGCGCTGCCCCCTCCACTCCGGCTACAATGGCGAAAGTGGTAACGGTACCATCAATCGCTCCGTAAACGAAATCGCGCAGGTAGCTGTGGGTCGGGCCACTGGCCAGGCGGGCGCGAATCGCCGCCGGCGTGTGTTCCCGTTCGTGTTGACTCAGCGCGGTATCGGTCATGCCTCAGCATCCCGCGGTTTCGGAATTCCGTGCCATTTTATCGCTATCCAATCAGCTCGCCTACGCATACAAAAGCCCCGAAGCGCAGCTTGCCGAAGATCCAGTTGCCGAGGGAACCGTACATGCCCCTTCCCATTCGCCATTTGCCGGTAATTCAGAATTGGGATTGTCATCAGTGTGGTAACTGTTGCACGGATTATTGGGTGCCGGTTACGCCTGAAGAACGGCGACGTATTGAGTCGCAAGGCTGGTCGGAACTGCCAGAGTTTCAGGGGATACCGTTATTTGTTCGATACGGTCCGTTCTGGCGTGGTAAATGGCGGCTGAATCAGCGCGAAGGAGATCGGTGCATTTTTCTGGATGAGCGAGGACTTTGTCGCATTCACGCCCGCTTTGGGCCCCAGGCCAAGCCTTTCGCCTGCCGTCTGTTTCCCTATGTGCTTGTTCCCGTGGGAAATCATTATCGGGTAAGCCTGCGCTTTGCCTGCCCGTCGGCCACAGCGAACAAGGGCAGGCCCGTGGTCGCGCAACTGGAAGAATTGCAGGAGTTTGCCGAGGCATTCGAGCGTTGGCATCGCGAAATGAACCCCCAGGCTTCCTCGCCGACAACGGATCAACTCCTTCCTCTGGGGCAAGGCGACGTGCTCGGCTGGAGCGACATCCTCATTTTTGCCGACGAATTTCTGCGCATCCTGCAAAAGGGCGAGTCAAGCCTGGTGCAGCGCTGGTTGGTTCTGCTCTACATTGCGCGCGTTTGTTGGGAAGCTCGATTCGACAAAGTGCGCGGCGCCCGGTTACGCGAGTTCTTGCAGCTGCTGGCAGACGCGGCGCAAGCGGAACTCGCCGAAACCGCGCCAGCAGCGAGCCAGCCCAGTTGGGTAGGGCGGATACTATTCCGCAACTTTCTGGCCATTTCGCTGCGCAAGGATCAGGGAGTCAGGCGCGGCTTGGCTTCCCGCAGTCGCTGGCGCTTGATGTGGGCTATGTGGCGGATGTTGCGTGGACGGGGAAAACTTCCTCCTCTGCAACAGGGTCTGCCTGATGTTACCTTCGAGGAACTGGAAGCACCTTTGCCGGAACTGCCCCCCTCAGCCTGGCAGCTCTTGGAACGTTATTACCTGGTCAAGATTCAGTCACTGCAATTTTTCGGCCCGGCCTTCATGAATTATCCATTCCTGATCGGCCTGGAAATGCTGGCTTTGACTTTGCCTATGATACTCTGGCTGGCGCGAGGCTATGGCACACGCGGAGGCTTGGCGGCCGTCGAGAAAGCCGTGCAGGTGATTGACGAAAACTTCGGTTACAGTCCTTTTCTGGATTCGCCCCGCCAACGCCTGGCATTACGGATCCTGGCTTCGCGCCAAGAAACCGAACGTCTGATCCTGTGGTACGCTCGCTCCAAACAGGGATAGCTTTCTTGGCGAGCTGCTACCAGCGCATCACCACCGTGCCCCAAGCCAGGCCGGCACCGAACCCGCTCATGACGACTAAACTGCCCTCGCGGAGGCGTCCTTCCTGAACCGCCTCGTCCAAAGCTAGGGGAACGGAAGCAGCGGAAGTATTCCCATATTTATGGAGATTGCAATAGACCTTGTCGCGGGGAATACGCAGCACGTCGAGGGCGGCGTTGATAATGCGGATGTTCGCCTGGTGGGGGATAAATAAGTCCACATCGTCAATGGACAGGCCAACGTGTTCCAGAACGTCGCGCACGGTGTCGCACAAGATGTTCACGGCCCAACGAAAGACTGCACGACCATCCATGTAAAGATACTGGAGTCCCTGAGCGAGCAGATCGGCGCTGGGCGGCAGGCGACTGCCACACGCAGGTCGGCTGAGCAAATCGCCTCCGCGACCGTCGGAGCCCAGGCTGTAGGCTAATATGCCGTATTCCTTAGGTGCCGTGGTCAACAACACTGCCCCCGCGCCATCGCCGAACAATGGATAGGTTTTTTGGTCGCGCGGATTGGCGACGCGCGAGTTGGTGTCGCCGCCGATCACCAATGCCAGCCGACTCACACCCGCCCGCACGAAAGCAGCCGCACTGATCAGGGCGTACATGAAACCGGCGCAGGCCGCCTGGAGATCGAACGCCGCACAATTCAGTCCCAGCCGATCCTGTAACAGACACGCTGTCGAGGGAAATGACATATCGGGCGTATAGGTCGCGCAGATAAGTAGATCAACTTCGCTGCGGGGCACTCCAGCACGCTGCAGACATAATTCCGCCGCTTCGTAGCACAAGTCGCTGGTGGCCTGGTGGGGTAAAGCGTGACGACGTTCCAGGATTCCGGTCCGACGAATGATCCATTCCGGATCGCAACCGTAATGGCGTCCCAGAAACTCGTTGGTTATCACGCCGTCGGGCACATAGCTCCCGGTGGCAATGATCCGCACGCCCAGTAACTCCCGGCAGGGCGGACGCACGCTTATTAGGGCCCCATCATGCTGTGTGTTCATAGTCCCCTGGAAATCTCTCCCTGCTCTTCGATGGCTTCGGGATTACCCAAGTTGCGACAGTTCGACTACTTCGGTCGGCAAACAGTATATGCGTTTTCTACCCGCAGGGATAGAGCACTCTGACCTCGGACTCTTCTGACCCACGCACGTCACTCTATAGCGCACTGCTAACTCTGCTTCCGCTTAGAACCCCCATCCTGTTAGGAGCTTCGTGCTCGCAGCATGGTCTCGAGCGCGCTCCCCAGACCAGTCGGTTGGCTTTGCTTGTCTGGGATGGAAGCCATGAATCTCTATAATGAGTAGCGATTGCAGCAGCACGCTACAGCAGAAGCCAGACCCACAAGCCTCTGAGGGCCGGTCCGAAAGGCGGTCTTCAGTCAAGGAGGGCAACATGCGGACGCAACCATTGACAGCTGGCATCACGGCCATCCTGCTCGCCGGTCTGGGCGCTTCCTTACCGGCAGCCAGTCAGGAAAAACCCAGCTTCTTCAACGGCAAGGACCTGAGCGGTTGGCGGGGGTTGCTTCAGTATTGGAAAGTTGTTGATGGCGCAATCGTGGGTTCCACGGAACCGACCGGGCTGAAGTTCAACACCTTTTTGTGCAGCGAACGGGAATACGGCGATTTCGAGTTGAGCTTCCAGGTACGTCTGAAGAACGGCCGAGGCAATAGCGGCGTTCAGATTCGCAGCGAAATCTTGGATAAGGAGAAGTTTGTCGTGCGCGGCCCCCAGTGCGACATCGGTCAGCAATACTGGGGCAGTTTGTACGGCGAACATTTCGGTGGCATGATGCAGGCCGCGCCCAAGGATTTAGTCGCTAAAGCCGTTAAACCCACCGAGTTTAACGACTATTCGATTCGCTGCGTCGGCAAACGCGTTACTATCAAGATCAATGGCGTAACCACTGTGGACGGTGAATTTCCCAAAATGCCCGATAAGGGCATTATCGCTTGGCAACTGCATTCCGGCGATGCTATGGAAGTTACGTTCAAGAACATTTCTTTCCATGAAATTTCCTCAGCCAAATAAGCCTCCCCCGCGCTGGTGGCGCTGGCACATCAGGCGGCGTGTTGAGCAGTTTGCTTCTCGTCGCGAAGCAGGCTGAGGTCAGTGAACGGAGGAATAGTCCTACATGTAAGTCTGAGTCCGACAGAGTCAGGGTAATCGCGAAGGATGCCCGCAGAGTATTTTGTCGGTCTGGCCAAATGTTTTTCTGCGAACCTGATCGCTGGCCTCCCCGCATTCTTTCCTTGCCGAGAAGTCTGCGACGTATCTCGTGGCGGTTGGTTCAGGCATCGGGAAAGCCATACGCAAGTAGGTATTAGCCCGCGAGAGAGCGCGACGGGTTTCATGAGTTCTGATTTCTCAATACAACACACACGCAACTGAGTTACCGATACCAGGGACAAATCTCGTCGAGCAAGCAGCGTTCTGATTTCTCGTCTACACGAGGATCAGGTATGCCCAAGAATCAACGCGACAGATGTTAGCGATCCAACAGCATTCCGATTTGTCGGTACAACACGGACGCTACCAGTCCCAGGCAGGAAGCGTCCCATGTTGTCAACCGCTCCAACGGCTGAGGCCGTGGTCGATGGTTTCTGCGTGCCAGCGACTGTCAACGATGCCGATCGTGAGCTTCACGTAGTAAATCAACCACCTCCTCCACGCTGGCCTCCGGCAAGCTCTTGCCTTTACGCCGCAACGATTCGGTCACATGCACGACGGCATCCACCATGCGTTCATGCGTCTCTTGAGAGCCGCCATAAAGCACAAAATGCTCGCCGGTGGTCAGACGAGTGTGTCCATCCTGATTGTCTAAACCGATACCGACCAAACCTACCAATTCCTTGTCCTTTTTCTGTCGGGGGCGGGATGGAGGTTGTTGCACGGTTGACCCTTTCATAAGCATTGTTTTTCCCGATAATGAGTATACCAGAAAGTCCCCAGAGGAATCAACGGAAAAAATCGGGCCCTGGTGCCGATGGTGCGGTACCATAATATTCGCGGCAGACAGAAAGCATCGTCAGGAACGTATCGGCAACGGTGATGTCTCGAAGCAACTCCCCGGCATTATTTACCGCAACGGGTCGGCTGTGTCAGGAATGTTTCACCGCGTCGGCACTGCGTGCATTACGCGCAGCCTTGGATGCTGCGGTGCGCACTTGCTGGCCGAATATCCGCAGCCCTCATCTATTCGTCGGTTTATTGGAAGAGGCAGACGAAGCGGTGGCTCGTTGGTTGGAGCAGAATCAGCTCCAGGCCAGCGTCTTGCGCCAGTTGTTCCTGGAATTATTTGACCAGTCCCAGCAGCTGCCCGAACCGCGTTTGAGTTTACAGCAAACCAGCTTTTCCCAACATCTGCTGAAGATTCTCGAACAAGCGCGACAACGCGCCTTAGCGCGAGGGGGTCTGCCTATTACTAATGCGGATTTGTTGGCCAGTGTATTGTCCAGTTCGCCCAGTGTCGTGGCCGAATGCTTGCGCCGCGAAGGTTACGATGCCTCGCGCCTGGTGCAATCCGCACAGCGAATGTGATCATGCGGCGCGGGTCCAACATGGTCGAAAAGAACACACCTGTCATGGGGCGTGCAGTCCGGACAGCGAATCTGATCAGGCGGCACGGAGCTAGTTATATCTTTCCATCGAATCCGTTCTGTTTAGAATAACGACATGCCCTGAAATCGTTCGCTCGCGGTGCCATAAGATTCAGGCCGTTGGATCGCGGTCTCGAACCAGGCTACGATCCACGGATCATCTTGTGCACTGAATGTGAGCGACTGGCGGGCGTCAGGGTTGATGCATCTCGGCAGCGAACCGCTTTCGAGAAGGAGGCGGGGGATGAGCGAACAGACCGCCCGATTTGGTTTTTCCGCAGTCGTAGATGAATTGAGGCGGCGATATGGCTGGAAACTGAACGAGGAACTGGGCCGCGGCGGGTTTGCTATCGTTTATCGCGAAGAGGTGGATGGTCTTCCTCGAGCCGTGAAGATTAGCCTCGATTCGCTGCAAAGCGATCATCCTGCCGTTCAACGTCAACTCGAGGCCTTGCAATTGCTGTTGAGCCTGGGAAACCATCCCCAGTTGCTGACCTTAATCCGTTATGAAGTTTTGCTCGGCCATCTGGTAACAATCTGGGAACTGGCTGACCAGGGGACGCTTTGGGAGCTGTTGCAAGCCTGGCAGGAAGCCGGTTCCGCGGGCTTACCTCTGGACGACTTGCTCGCTTACATGGAGCAGGCGGCTGAGGGAATTGATTTTCTTAACACCCGTGGCGTCTATCACCGCGACATCAAGCCGCAGAACTTGTTCCTGGTAGGCGGGCAGGTGAAGGTTGGCGACCTGGGATTGCTGAAACTGACGGGATTGAGCACAGCTTCGCATACAGGAACAGGTACACACGGCTACCTGCCCCCGGAAGCTTACGGAACCGAGGGCCAGCCCGGACGACTCCATCGCAGTATAGACGTGTACAGTCTGGCCGCGACCTACGTCCACTTGCGTACCGGCAAAGCGCCGTTCGGAACCAGTCCCTGCGAGATTAATCACCGCCAAAGCAGGGGCGAACCCATTGCGGACGGCTTGAGCCCTGCGGAATTGGATTGGTTGCGACGAGCTTTAGCGCCCGACCCGGAGCGCCGCCCGCTTTCCGCGGGCGCGTTTGTCAATGAACTGATTCGCCGATTGGCGGACGCCGTTCCGGTGGTCCATGCGTTGACCGTGGATGATTTGCCCTGTGTGGAATGTGTTCCGTCAATGTCGCAGCACAGGGAGACCTCATCCGCTACGGATACCTCCCTGCCGCCTTTATCCCGCTCTCTGCAGAGCCTGCAACATCGGTATCTCGCGCTGGGGGAGGCCATCCATCAGGCCAGGCGCGGTACCCATCCCGAGCTGACGTCCGCCTGGGAACGGTATAATTCGGCCAAGAATGAAGCAGAAGAACTACGCCTGCGGATAGAAAAGGCGCCTTTGCCTGCAGGTGTGACGCCCAAACTTCGCGACATGATCTGGCAGCGGTTGCTTCATAACCCCGACCAGCCTCCCAGCGCGTTTCTATGTTTGTTACCCGACCAGAAGGCGACCTGGCAATTCCTGCAATGGCTGACGGCGATGAAACAGGCAGCCCTCGCTTCGCGACCGTTGACCCAGGCGGAACGCGCTTTGCGCGTTCAGAAGGACCGTCTCCTCCGGCAACTGCGCGCACAGCAGAGCGATGTGTGGCAACGGCTCGATTGGGCCCAGCGACAAGACCTGAAACATGTGCTGCGGCCATATCGGCGACGGTGGGGCAGACAGGCGCAGGCGCTGCCGGTGGAATTGTGGGTGGAACTGGGTCCGAAGTTACAAAGTCGTTATCTCGGCTACGACCTGCAGGCCTTACTTTTGCGTGCGGAATGGGCGTGGGAAGAATCCAGCCGGTGGGGGCAGTCCCTGGGTTCGTGGATCGTTTTCGGACTGTTGACTGCGATCTTTGGCGCCCTGTTCGCCCTGCTGTCCACGCCGCTGCCGCAGCACCTGCTCCAAGCGCTGGGCCGAGCATTTTTCGGATGCATCCTGGGAATAGCTGCCGTCTGTGTGCTGGCCGCTATGGTGAGCGCCAACGCCGCCGCGGCGCCTTTCGCCTCATCCCGAAGCGGGCCGCCGATTGCACGACGGCGCCACCGCAGCCCTATGGTGAATTAGCTTTTCTTATCGCTCGTGGTTTGACGTTATCGGCGGAGATTTGTACACTGCTTCGGCGCTTCGGGTTCTCAGGGCACCTGAGGCCAACTGGAGCTGACCTCAGCACTTCCACTCCGGATCTTCCCGTCGCAGGCTGCCCTCTCAGTAAGGAGCGAAATAACGATGGCGAAAAAATATGTCTATTTCTTTGGCGGTGGTCAGGCGGAAGGAACCGCCCAAATGCGCGATCTCCTGGGAGGCAAGGGAGCGAACCTGGCCGAGATGACGAACATCGGCCTGCCGGTGCCCCCAGGCTTCACCATTACTACCGAAGTTTGCACCTATTACTACGCGCACCAGCGCAGCTATCCGCCCGAACTGAAAGAACAGGTGGATGCAGCCTTGCGCCGTGTGGAAGAACTGGTCGGCGCCCGCTATGGCGACCCGAAAAATCCCCTGTTGGTTTCCTGCCGCTCCGGGGCTCGGGCGAGCATGCCGGGGATGATGGATACCGTACTCAATATCGGCTTGAACGACCGCACGGTACAGGGACTCATGGAACAGACCAGGAACGAACGTTTTGCCTGGGACGCTTATCGCCGATTCGTAGCTATGTACGGCGATGTGGTGCTGGGCCTGAAGCCGCAATCCAAGACCGAGATTGATCCCTTCGAGAAAATCCTCGACGACATGAAGCATCGTCGCGGCGTGCACTATGACACAGAACTGACCACCGCCGATCTGAAGGAACTGGTGCGTTTGTTCAAACAAGCCATCCGCGCCCGCCTGGGCAAGGACTTTCCCGAAGATCCATACGATCAGCTCTGGGGAGCCATTGGTGCCGTATTCGGTTCGTGGATGAATGATCGCGCTGTGGTTTACCGCCGACAGTTCAACATTCCGCATGATTGGGGGACGGCGGCCAATGTGCAGGCAATGGTTTTCGGCAACATGGGCGAAGATTCGTGCACCGGCGTGTGTTTCACCCGCGACCCCGCGACTGGCGAGAAGGTGCTCTACGGCGAGTATCTGACCAATGCTCAGGGAGAGGACGTCGTAGCGGGGATTCGTACGCCGAAAAAGATCGCCGAACTGCGCCAGGAAATGCCCGCGGTTTACGAACAACTGGAGCGGGTGCGCGACATTCTCGAACGGCACTACCGCGACATGCAGGACATCGAGTTTACCGTGCAGAAAGGTAAACTCTACATGCTCCAGACTCGCAATGGCAAGCGCACCGGATTCGCTGCGGTGCGCATTGCTGTGGATATGGTGGATGAAGGATTGATCACCAGGGAAGAGGCTCTGGGGCGAGTTGAACCGGATGCGCTGAACCAGTTGCTCCAGCCGATTTTCGATCCCGAAGCGAAACGACGCGCCATCAGCGAGGGCCGACTGTTGGCCAAAGGTATTAACGCCGGTCCGGGCGCTGCCAGCGGCAGAATCGTGCTCCACGCCAGCGACGCCGAGGAATGGGCTTCCCGAGGCGAAAAGGTGATCCTGGTGCGCCGCGAAACCAGCCCTGAGGACATTCGCGGCATGACGGTGGCGCAGGGCATCCTGACGGCGTTCGGCGGTGCCTCCAGCCATGCCGCGCTCGTTAGTCGGCAGATGGGGAAGGTCTGTGTGGTCGGTTGCGGCGCTCTGAACATCAATTACGAGACAGGCGAAGTACGCGTCGCTAATCGCGTCCTTCGCAGCGGGGACTGGATCAGCATTGACGGATTCACAGGCGAAGTTTTCGAGGGACAAATCGCCACACGTCCCAGCGAAGTCGTGCAAGTGTTACTGGACAAAACACTGCGCCCGGAGCAATCCCGAGTTTACCAACAATTTGCTGAACTGATGGCTTGGGCCGATGAAAAGCGCCGTCTCGGAGTGCGGACCAACGCAGATCTGCCGCATCAGGCTGCGGAGGCCATCGCCTTTGGCGCCGAAGGAATCGGTCTGTGTCGCACTGAACACATGTTCTTTGAAGGCGACCGCATTGATGCCATGCGGGAAATGATCCTCGCCGAAACCACCGAACACCGCCGCCAGGCCTTGGCCAAATTGTTGCCCTTCCAGCGGAGCGATTTCGAGGGCATTTTCCGCGTCATGCAAGGTCGGCCGGTCACCATTCGTACCCTGGATCCCCCGTTACACGAATTCCTGCCGCACACGCCGGACGAGCAGGCTCAATTGGCCAAGAAACTTGGCCTGCCCCTGGAACGCATCCAACGCCGAGTCCGCGAACTGCATGAATTCAATCCAATGCTGGGGCATCGCGGTTGCCGATTGGGAATCACCTATCCCGAAATTACGGAGATGCAATGCCGCGCTATTTTCGAGGCCGCCTGCAAGGTCAAGAAAGAGGGTATTCCTGTCGAACCAGAGATCATGATCCCGCTGGTCGGTTTTCCGCGGGAGTTACAGGAACAGGCCAGGATCGTTCACCAGGTAGCCCAGCAAGTGTTCCAGGAACAGGGCGTGCGCGTGGAATACAAGGTTGGTACCATGATCGAAGTCCCTCGGGCGTGTGTGGTCGCCGACCAAATCGCGGTCGAGGCGCAATTCTTCAGTTTCGGGACTAACGATCTGACCCAGATGACCTTGGGGATGAGCCGCGACGATTATGGCGCCTTTATCCGCGACTATATCGAACGCGACATCCTGCCGCGCGATCCTTTCCAGACGATTGACACGGATGGGGTCGGCGAACTAATGCGTCTGGCCGTGCAAAAGGGACGCAGTCAACGCCGCGATTTGAAAGTCGGTATCTGCGGCGAACACGGAGGCGATCCCGATACAGTCAAATTCTGCCACCGCATCGGTTTGGACTACGTATCCTGCTCACCGAGGCGTGTGCCGATTGCGCGCCTGGCTGCCGCCCAAGCGGCCCTTCAATCTCAAGCTCACGACTAATCGCGCCCCGGAGCGCGCGAAATGCAACACGTCTTGCCATGGCTTCGCCCGGACTTCTCAGTCTAAGCCCTGGATAGCGTAGTCCCCAAAAAGTCACCAACACTGAAGTTGACTGTCGGCTGCGTCGCTGGCCTGGGGATTATGTTTCCAAGCAGGCCGACTTGGAAATTCAGCGTCCTTCGAGAACCTCTGCGAAGAAGCGCACCCGAGCGCGGGTATCGGGAAGAAGCTCAACGTCCTCTGGCAGGAAAATAGCAACGCGCACCGAGACACTGGCTTTACTGCGATTGGCTTGGGGAATAATGCGGCTGACTTTCCCGTTGAGGACCAGTTGGGGAAAGGCATCCGGGCGAATCTCACAGCGTTGGTGCCGGCGAACGTGGCGGAGGTCGCGTTCGCTGATGTCCACATCCACTTCCAGATTGCGCAGGTCGGCCAAATCGCAAATGCTGGCCGATAGATTACTCGGCACATTGGGGAGTACCATGTCCCCGACATCAGCTCGCTTGCTCAAGACGACTCCTGGGATCGGCGCAAGCACTTTGGTATTCTGCAAATCGTACTCTGCGTCGCGATAAGCGGCTTCGAGAGCCAGCATCTCGGCTTCCGCTTGGCGAATCTCCTCGGCGCGAAAGCCCTGACGCAATAATTCCAACTGTTCGTACAAAGCGCGTTCCCGCTGCCGAGCCTGCTGCAGCACACTCTCGGAGCGGTCGAGTTCTTCAGGAGTAGCCACACGTCCGGCCAGCCGCAGCCGTTTCCAGTCATTCTCTGCCTGCCGCAGAGCGGCTTGTGCTTCGAGCCAGGACGCTTCCGCACGACGTATCTCTTCCGGACGGTTGCCGGCTTTGAGCAGTTCGTAGCGGGCTTTAGCCTGTTGCCAGAGCGCAAAGCGGCGATCTCGTTCGTGCTGAAACTTTGTCGGATCGATCTCGGCGATCAGTTCGCCGGCCCGGACGTGCTTCCCTTCCTCGATGTAAAGGCGGATTATCTGGCCACCCACTTTCGGACTCACTTGCACCTTGCGCACAGGCACGACATAACCGAGCGCCTCCAGGACTATAGTGCCGGGGGACGGTTTCTCCGATGTCACAGGCTCCACGGGGGCTTGAATCGTGGCCGTTGGAGCTTGGGGCGAACTCCCCGAAGGAGAGGATGCGTATCGGCTGAGCTGCCAAGCTAATATGAGACACACCACCAAAGTCGCCATCCACAGCAACCAAGGCAAACGCTGAGACCAACGGCGGGGGCTTCTATCCAGATCCTCGGGAAGTTTCAGTCGGCGTACGCGTTCCGCGAGGGGGTGTGTTGCAGTCGGTTCGGTCATAAATGGGATTCCCCATAGCGAGTTCTGTAGCCTCCACCATCACTGTCCGCAACCCGAAGTCTTTGCTCAGTTTCTCTGGTATCTAACGCTAACCTAATTCTACGCCAGCCAAACCACAAGACCAACGTTCGGGAGATATTGCCGGCATTCCCTTCGTATCCCTCACGGCCAGGGAACTTGACAGGAAAAGCGACGCGGAGGCACTCTCCGTATCATGAAAACTGGTGGGTAGCTCCTTTACAGTAAGACCAGTTTCGTGAAACCTGCCGCAATAAGCAGTGCAGCGACGGCGAAAGAACACGCTAGCGAAGGCGCTCAGCCAGATGGTTTGGCAGCACGAGGTTTGGCAGGAAGATCCTGACGCAGACGAGCTAATTCATTGGGGAAAGGGAGTTGCTGCATGCGACAATTGATGTAATTGTGTTCCAGAGCGCGCACCACCAGACGATACCATTCGGGCTGCAGAAATGGAGTCAAGCCAAACGCGGGACGTTGTAAACCAGGGCTTCGCTTGAGCGCACCCAGAAAACGTTCATTAGACTCGGTGGCTTGATCCCGAAAAGCCAGCACCATAGCCAGGCCGATCTCACCCAGTAATCCATAGGCCTCTACCGGGCTTTGGGCCCATTCCCGAAACAGTCGTTCGGCCCGATCCAGGGCCATCCGGTCTTCCCCGTAGGAACGCAACAACAGAACCGCCAGGTCCACCCGATGTTGTACCCCTTGGCGGAGTTTGATGGGATCTTTCTCCGGTCGTTCCGTCACGCGCACCAGCACCATCAGGGCCTCTTCCTGCTCACGTGCGGTCACGCCCCAGACGCCACGTAAAGCTGGAAAATCTGGATGTACTTCCGATGGGCCTTTTTCGTCATCGGAAGCGGCCGAACCGAACCAGTGTTTACCCAGAAACCAGCCCCCCCAGAACGCCGCAACGAGGCTCAAGGCCATTGCCGCCAATCCGCCTAGCCAGCGACCTAACGTTCGCCTCGATGCCGCGGCCACGGACCAGGTGCGCGTGCTCTGGCTCAGTGCGGCAGCACTACTCGAACCCCCAGATTCGGTTGAAGCCTCCGTTATCGCAATAGTGGGCGTGCTGCTGTCGAGAAAACGCTCCTGCAATTCCACGACCGCACGTAAGAGTTCAGCCGGACTCTGAAAACGGTCCTCTGGCCGTTTGGCCAGCATCTGATGGATCAGGGCGCACACTTCGTCCGGCAAATCGGGCCGATACAGCTTGAGCGATGGTGGTTCGGCCTGCACATGTTGCAGAGCGACCGCAAACGCGTTTTCGCCCTCAAAGGGGGGACGACCGGCCAACAAATGGTAACAGGTAACGCCTAACGAATAGATGTCACTGCGGATGTCCAGGGCTCGGCCTTCGACTTGTTCCGGACTCATGTACAACGGCGTGCCTATAGTCATCCCGGTCTGCGTGAGGCGCTGGGCTTCCTCGCTGTGCATCATCCGCGACAAGCCGAAGTCAGTGATCTTCACTTCTCCGCGACGAGTGAGCAAGATGTTTTCCGGCTTAATGTCCCGATGCACCAGGCCAAGTTCAGCCGCGCGGTGCAGGGCCAGGGCCACCTGATGCAGGATGTGCAGCGCCACACTCAGCGACGCTGGTCCGTGCCGCCTCAAATAATCCCGCAAATGCCGACCATCCACATATTCCAGTGCCATGTAGTGCCAACCATCGCATTCACCAAACGCATAAACCTGAACAATGTTGGGGTGATTTAACTGCGCTATGATCTTGGCCTCGGCACGGAACCGTTTCAGGGAAACTTCCTGGCCGGCCAAGTCGCGCTTCAGCAACTTTACCGCCACGCGCCGATGCAGGGAAATCTGCTCGGCCAAATAGACCTGTCCCATGCCTCCCTCGCCCAACTTGCGAATCAACCGAAAGTCTGCCAGAACTTTACCAGACAGATCCGGCGACAAACCCTGCGGCGGGCTGGCCTCACCCGCGTTCGGCCCGATGGGCTTACTCGTCATAGCGCCATCCTGTCATGGCAACGGATTATCTACGCGCCATTGTTGCCATTTTTGAAAGACGGCCTCGCGCTCCTGTGGCTCGGAAAAACCGAAGTAATGGGGCATGTAAGTCCGTATGGGGTCTATGTGGCCGCCGAAATTGACTGCCTGAAATGCGGGAAACGGATAGTCCCGCAACTTTTGGTCCGTCAGATGCAGCAGCAGCACTAACGCCCAGTCTCGCACTTCCGTCTTATAGAGAACCGGCTTATTCTGCTTGCTGACCTGGAAGGTAGTCACATTGCTCTCGTCGCCGAGGAATCGCTCAATGAAAGTGATTTCCTTCTTGCCGCCATACTTTGCCACTACGCTCAGCGCCTGGCCGCGGACATACCCGGCGACTTGTTTGTTTTCCGCAAGTTTCTTAGCTGCCCCTGCCAACTCCGGCATGTCAAACGCCAGCGCCAGCTGCATCCCTTGAGCATGAACATTGGCATCGCGGTCATGCGTGACCCAAGCCGCCACCAGACGACGCAGCACTCGACCGCTCGCATCCTGGCTCGTCAGGATCTGCCGAATATTCTGCTGGTAACACAAACTGTACAGCTGCCCCCGCAGCTGCGGTTGTAAACCCTGATTCCCAGGATAACCCGACAGGAAAATCGCCAGGGCAAAACTTTCCGGCGCTACCGCCATCGCAGTTCCGGAGGCGTTATTGAAAACGGTCTGAAAAATCCCTTCACAAAGCCGGACGAACCCCTCCTGAGCCTGGCGTTGCAGTTCGGCGTCCTCGGAACGACTGGCGCGTTCGACCTTGTCCAGCAGTTCGTAACCAACTCGGACCAGACCTGCGTAAAATTGCTGGGCCTCGGCATCCGCCCCTACCCAGTTGCTGAACCTCTGCCAGCCGGGTAAATGAGCCGACTCGTCCTTTCCCTGCGTAGCCAAGAACCGCTTGATCTTGCTTTCCAGACTTAGCGTCAACACCTGCCGATGCAATTCCTTACAGCGTCGGCGCACCTCTGGATCCGGCTCCCGCATCCCGGCTTCTAATGCCGGCAAGGCCTTATCCCCCAACTCCAGCAGGAGCCGCGCCGCTGATTCGCGGGTGCGAAAATCGCGGTCGCCCAGTTGACGAATTAATTCCTCTAACGACGCCGCCTTCGGTTCCGCACGCCCAATACCCAATACCGCCAGCCAGGTAAGCAATGCAACAAGGATGATTCTCACCAGCATGACCTTATCCCTTGCCCAAAGGGCAGTTATCGTTGTCTATTACGACGCAGTTCGCTTAGCATAAGTTTAAGACTATCAGCTTTGTAGGTTAAAACTAGTCAGCTTCGGCATCCCCATGATAAACGACTGCGATGGAAGCTTGTGTGGTGTTCGTCATAACTGCTCAGGGAACGGAGTCCGTCTTCCGCACGCTCGCGGCATGTTTCATCCCCTGTCTCATGCAGGCATTATCAAGGTGGAAACCTCCTCTTCTCTCCATGTACGTGTTGGCTTTACCTTCAGCTGCCAATGAAG
>JANWVZ010000320.1 GCA_025056555.1 Gemmatales bacterium
ACATATGCGGCCTCAGCTTCCTCGAGTCGGCCTTGCTCGTAGAAGAGATCACCCAGCCATTCCCAAAGTTCCGAGAGTTCCCATAGCCCAGGCCGACGATCTATAGCCCGCTGTACAACCTCTTCACAACGTCGCAAATCACCAAGTAATTTCAAGGTACGAGCTATCAAAATCACCGACCTGCTGGCTGAGCTTGCCTCTGGGCTAGCTTCAGACCAGCGATTCATTGTATGCAGGAATTCACGTAGACTATGTGACGCGATGCCCCCTTGTGATGATGGTAATGGCGCCAATCTAGGCCTGTCTTCAAGGGGCTGGGGAAGTTTCTCCGAGATATTGGGTACCTCCTCTAAGTACCAAAGTATTAATTGAAGGAAGACTCTTTCCTCATCACTAACTTTTTGTTTCCGTTCGAGGCTTTCGAGGAAGTTTTCGATCCGACTTTTATCGAGGAATTCGTGCAAGCGAGTCAATAACGAACGTGCAACGGCCCATGCGTCCTTGACTTGACCTTGCTCTTTTTCTAAGTTTGCCCGCAGTTGCGCTAATTGTTGAGACATTTCATCCAACTGTCTCCGGAGTTGCGCTACTTCCTGCGCCATAACTAAGTGGGGATTCTGAGGTAACTCTGATTTGGCTGGCGTCCCATTAGGTAACTGGGTCAGCACGACATTTTTCGGTTCTTCGTTGATGGCAACTTGGCCGCCAGGTCCTTCGATTAGAAAACCGATCACCAAACTGAACAGCAACCATACTAATACCGCTAACAAAGCAGGTGCGCAACCTTCATTTCGGGACTCGCTTCTAAGCCTTAGAGAATAAGTCCACGGACGCTCCAATTTCTGACTAAAACTGAGAATTTCGGAGGTTTTTCTTTCCTCACCATTAACTGAAATAAAGTTTTCGGAATTTGCGGCGTCGGCAGGGCTAGATGTTGATTGTTCGTCGTCCAATGCATCAATCGAAGGGCCAACGATAGGTTCGGAAACAAACCATATCTCTAGATCTTTTACCATGGTTTCTACAACAGGATATCGCCCCTCTACGGAATCCGACATGGCCTTCAAACAAATTTTTTCGAGTGCGGGAGGCAGCCACGGTTTGAGTTTGCGGGGTGGTTGCGCGGGTCGGCCTTGGGCGAAAGGCGCTTGGTCTGTCAGCAGATGATATAACGTGGCGCCGAGCAGGAACACGTCGGTACGTTCGTCGGCAGGTTGACCGGCGAGTTGTTCGGGAGCCATGTACGCCTTCGTACCCAGCACCGCCCCGGGTGCCGTCAGCGCAGGGTCAGTGCGATCTTCGTGATTCGTAACCTGAGTGGTGGAGTCGGTCGCCT
>JANWVZ010000321.1 GCA_025056555.1 Gemmatales bacterium
AGGGTCATCCACGTTCATCGAAAAATCATCGAACAGCCACCCTTTGCAACAGGCAAGGAAGTAAAGGCAGTAGATACGGAGTTTGGCACAGTTTCTGTATTGTTGTGTGGTGATTTATTTGATGATGATGTAAAAGCCAGAATAAGCCGAGATACTGATATTTTGATATTGCCGCTGGCACGAAGTTTTGACGGGAAGTCGCCTGATTTGGAAAGATGGCAGAACGAAGAACGCCAAGCCTATGTAGATGAAGTTAAGAAAGTTGGCGTAACTGGCTTGATTGTAAATTCTTTGGAAGATTCATCCCTGCCCGAAGCATCGTTTGGTGGAGCAATGGTAGTCAGTCCAAATGGTGAAGTTTTAGCAGAGACAGAACACGGAACGGATAAGGCTTTGATTTTTGAGTTGGTTTCGGTTATCTCAAACGGCGGCTAACAAGCGTTTCCAGCCGACAGCGCTCCGCTTCGCTCCGCGCTGCGGCTGAAACGCAGGCCGTTGGGCGGCTATCGCTAGATAGCAAAACGGAAGCACATGGAAGAAAAAAGCAAGGATTCTCGTGTTTTGTACATCATCATTGGTTTTCTATTGGCAGTGATTGTCTTTTTGGCTGGTGGAAGACTTCGTGAAGTTAACCCTTTTGGAATAGCAAAGATAGAGTTTCCTACCGAGACACCGATTGTTACATCTGCTTCTTCAATGAATACACCAATTGCTTTGAACGCTACAGCGAGTCAACCTGGTGTCAGTGTCGTACCACCGACCTTAACACCTTTATTTTGGAGCGAAGAGATTGAGTTTACCGTACAGTCTAATCAGCCCTGGCAAAATACAAATGTTGAAATCAGACAAGGCGATTTCTTGGAAATAGTTTATGTTTCAGGGGAGTGGACTGGCAGATCAAGTTCACCTGGATTCAGCGGACCTGATTTTGGCGCATCTCCAGGAAATACTGATGAGTGCTATCCCATTCGTGGAGAAGGTTCTTCTCTTATCGGCAAGATAGGAAATGGTCAGCCGTTCAAAGTAGGATACCAATACGTTGGCAATCCAAGAGATACAGGGTTTTTGTTTCTGCGAATGAACGATTGTGATAAACTTCTATTTGATAATGCAGGGAGCATTACTGTGGCAATACGTGTAAGGCGATAAATGCCGCCCAACAAGCGTTTCCAGCCGACAGCGCTCCGCTTCGCTCCGCGCTGCGGCTGAAACGCAGGCCGTTAGCCCGCACCCTCACTACGAAAAGGTTAAGCAAAAGAATGAGTAGGCATCCCGTTGTTTGGTTCTACATTCTTGCATTCAGCATCTCAT
>JANWVZ010000322.1 GCA_025056555.1 Gemmatales bacterium
TCTTCGGTGAAATCATGTAGGCGAAATCGCTCTGGAGCATGTAGCCGCGTCCCGGCGACCAAAGCGGCCCCCAGCAGGAGACGCCGCGCCCAACTGGTTCGATGATGCGACAGAGACGGTCGAAGCAATCCAGCCACAGGCGGGTCGTCTCGCTGACGAGACGGTCTATTTCATCCGGCGCTTTCACTAGATCTATGAGCAATTGCTTGGTGTCGCGCAGGGAGGCCAGGATGTCGAGGTTGCCACCCAGGTCGGTCAGACCGATGGCCAACTGGTTGCCCCAACGCTCAACTGCCGCGCGCGTGATGGTTTCTACGCGTTGCTGCCAAGGGTTGTCTGCCTCCGCTTCCACGTGTAGATCGGTGATGGGGACGACCTGGCGTGGGGTAAACCAGGTGGTGTCCCAGGCTGGACGGACGTCGACTTTGCCGGTGAAGGCGGCGACAATGCCAGGGCCGAAGTTCGGCCAGAAGCGCGGGAACGAATCGCCCAGCCAGTGCGTGTTTTCGAGGCGAGGTACGAACTGATCCAGGATAGGTTCGATGGGCGCATCGAGAGCATAGTTACTTAGGAAGGTAGCGGCGCAGTGTGGGTCATAGGCATTGCGCCGCTCAATGCATTCCAACACAATCATCGGCCGTTTCAGGTCGCCTTCCCACCAGGCCGACCAGTCATGGGCGATGCGTTCCCAATCGTGTTCGTCGAAGCGCAGGTTGAGTTTCATGCCACAGATTACACAGATTACACAGATTATCACAGATTATCACAGATTACACAGATTACACGGGTTATCACAGATTATTACAGATTTCGCAGATTGCACAAATGGACGCAGTTATCTCGGGAAGGATAAGCACGGAGAACAGGGAGATACCGGGAACCGGAGAATGCCTAGAAAATGTTTTCGCTGGAAAGCTGGGTCATCTGTGGCCTTGGAAGCTTGCTTTATAGGTATTTCTGGAAGAATTCCAACACGCGGCGGTAGTACTCTTCGGGTTGTACCTCGCTGGCTTTGGTATGTTCTACGCCGGGCAGCCGCCAGACCTGCTTTGGCTCACCGGCCGCATCGTAGAGTTCATCGAAGTCGAAGAGATACTTATCCCGCTCACCGTGAATGAACAAGATCGGGCGTGGGGCGATCTTTCCGACCCAGCGTATCGGCTCGAAGCGAAAGAGATTGACATCCAATCGGGCAGAAGTGACTGCCACCGTCAGCCAACTGAGGAAACGCCCGAGGGGGCGCGGCA
>JANWVZ010000323.1 GCA_025056555.1 Gemmatales bacterium
GTCAGCTCATGCCGATTTTCGCTCCGCGCTGGACTCCACGCGGCGCTACCGCCTGGAAGTCTTGCCCGCCGGTGTGCTTCCTGCGCGCTGGGAGGCGGAGCTGGGGAGGCTACGCACGTCCTTCATCCGGTTCGCTGCAGAACAGGCTATCCGGACTCGAAACAAGGCGCTGGCGCTGGAGGCGCTGGTCGCGGCAGAAGAAGGCCGTCTGGCTGCCCTCCGCACATTCACTTCTCGCCCAAGCACTGCCCGACTCGCCGACTACCAGGCGAAAGTGCAGTACCTCGAGACACTCGAGAGTTCTCTTCTCGCCCAGGAGTCATCCGCCGAAACCCGAACCCAAGCGGCGCGGCTTCGACAGGAAATACTCGACCTGGAGTCCCGGCTCGCTCTTGAGGGCGAGGCCTGGCTGCCTCCTTACGATCCTGTAGCCCTAGCCTGTCGAAAGCTTGCCGATGCGCCGCCCTCGTCGACCACCTTCAGTATTTTTCTCGATTCCCCGAACTCGTATCTTTGGGAGTTGCGCAAGGACGAAATCCGGCTGGTGCGCTTAGCCGACCGGGCGGCCATTGAGCAGGCCGCGCGCGCCTTTCGCGAAGGGATTGAAAGCAATGATGCCCGAGCTATGGAGTTCGGTCTCACTCTATACAACCAACTTTTCGGAGAGATATCCCCGGCTGCACGCACTAGCCATGTCTGGACACTAATCCTGGATGGCAATCTGTTTGAAGTTCCGTGGGCAGCCCTGCCGGTGTCCCCCCGGAGGCTGTTTCTTGCCGAGCAGCATGCACTGCGGACGGCGCCGAGCTTTTTTGTTTCCGCCGACAGGTGTTCGGTTTCGGGGCGTTTTGTGGGTGTAGGGGATCCAATTTATAACCGTGCGGACCGGCGGCAGCCTCCTTGCGGGCAGCCGAAGTTGGAACTCGCGCGCCTAGTGGGCAGTGGCGTGGAAGTCGAAAGTTGCCGCCGGGCGTGGAAAGCGGAAGGTGTCGTTTTGCGCGGAGCGGAGGCGACCGCTGCTCGCCTGGTGAGGGAAATGCAGCAACCCGTAGCAGCGCTGCACTTCGCCACGCATTTCGTCCGCAGCCCGCAGGATGCATCCAGGACGCTGGTGGCGCTCAGCCTTGCGCCGGAGGCTGACGGGCCGGAGCTTCTGGGTCCGGAACGAATCTTGGCGATGGGCCTACGGACCGACGTGGTCGTATTGAGCGGCTGCCAGTCC
>JANWVZ010000324.1 GCA_025056555.1 Gemmatales bacterium
CGCAAAGCGCAGCCGCAGTTGATCCGGGCTGCCCTCGGTGATGTCGCGGCGCAAGCGCTCTTCCTGCGCCGCCGTCAGGGTGCGGCCATCGCCCAGCGGCCGCCCGCGCCGGGCCTCCTTCACGCCCAAGCCGGCGCGCGCCCGCTTGAGCCACTGGCTCACCGTCGGGCGACGCACACCCAGCGCCGTAGCAATCGCCTCCTGGGTGTGGCCCTGTTTGTGCAACCGAAGCGCCGTGCGGCGCAACTGCTCGCGTACCGCCGGCTGCAGTGTCCTGACATCGATGCGGTCCGTTTCCGTGCCCTTTCTCAACCGTCGTTGCGAGGCCTGAAGTATCGCATATTTGTACGGTATTATGTTGCCTGGTTAATAGCATCTTCAAGCTCCCTCCATTCCTTGCAAACTAAATCCGTTGCCTCCAGTCCTCTCTAGATGTCTATGGTGTATCGCTGATCAAGCCTCATCACATCGTCTCGTACCTTCAACCGTTACACCATGGTCTTGAACCGCAATATATGACCATACGGCACAGAACAAGCAAATGAGATTAAGCATGCTTCCGTGTGATTCAAAACTTTCAAATCTCGAAGAACTGTTGTGTATCGTTCTTTCTGTAAATTCCATTCTGCCCGTTGTCTGCTGTGCGGGCAGCGCAGGCTTGTTGTGCCGAAGCTTCCCGCACAGCAGGCGACGCTGGTGAGTCTGACGCCATGACTTCGAGAAAGGAGTGTAACCCCCTTGGCGTTATGAGTCTAAACGAACCTTTTGGCAGCAGCCTATGCCTATCTCTTGGAAAATGCTCTGGACTATGCCGGCGAGGCCCTGGCATTCTGGTCAATGTAGCCTCCATGATCGAGCAT
>JANWVZ010000325.1 GCA_025056555.1 Gemmatales bacterium
TCGGTTTCAGTATCTCGTTCGACGAGGACAACCCCGACGATTCCCTGAACCACCTGGATTACGCCT
The DNA here is from genome assembly GCA_025056555.1 of Gemmatales bacterium. Lineage (GTDB taxonomy): Bacteria > Planctomycetota > Planctomycetia > Gemmatales > HRBIN36 > HRBIN36. Next base: position 67 of record JANWVZ010000325.1, read on the forward strand.
GGAAATGCCTCAAACGAGGAAGTGTGCCGCCCGCCACAGCGCTCGTCCAGCCTTTCCGTATTTCCTTCACGGCCACCTATCAGAGACAAAGCTGGAAAGTACGCACGTTGGATTACGCCGGTGCTCTGGTGCAACGCCAATCTACAGGCACACCTGAATTGAAAAAAGAGGTTTTGCAGTGGCTGTGCGATTGTGATGCCGTGCTAATTCTTATTGATATAACCGAATCGCACGACACCCTGCTGGAGCGACTGAACGAGATAGACCTGCTCATTAACCGCCTGCGTGCGCTCAGCCCCGATGGACAAACCGTTCCCATCCCCGTTGGTCTCATCTTCACTAAGTGGGACCACCGTTGCCGTAACCTTCGTGGGGCCAGCCATGTGGAACAACGCCAACTTTTGCGCTTCTTCCTGGAACAACGCCCTGAATTCCGACAGTTCTGTGAGCAAGCACAAGCAGGCAGTGACCGGGTCTGCTTCTTACCTGTATCCGCATTCGGCCACCACCTTGATAAGAACATGCCCCCTCCGGAGGGCGCTCAGCCTTTCGGCATCCACGAACCTTTGCTGTGGGCTCTTCAAGAATGCGATCAAGCTATCCTGGATGCTATCGAGCGCGAAGTTGCCCCTATGTTGGAACGGCCCTGGGCCCAGTACGGCCAAGCCATCGCCCGCTACAAGACGTTAGCACGCCAACGGCTGCTCATGCGCGGCCCGATTGCCGCCTTGCTCCAGCAACGCATCCGACACTTACGCGCTCGCGCCTGGCGGAGATCGGCCATCGTTCT
>JANWVZ010000326.1 GCA_025056555.1 Gemmatales bacterium
CGCCTCCCCCTTGGGTGTGGGAAGCGAACTTTTCGGGCAGGCCCAGCAAGGCAACGAGCCAATCCAACACGTGAGTTTCCAATTCGGTGCAGGCCGGACTGGTCTGCCAGAGCATCCCTTGAACGCCTAAACCGGCCGCGAGCAGTTCCCCCAGGATGGACGGGTAGGAATTATTGGCCGGAAAAAAGGCGTAAAACTGAGGCGATTGCCAATGGGTGATTCCTGGAAGGATGCAGTGCTGGAAATCGGCCCAGATTTGCTCGAACGGTTCGGGATGTTGCGGGGGATCGCCAGGCAACTGAGCGCGAACCGCTCCAGGAGCCACGGGCGCTAACACCGGGTAACGCTCTCCATGCTCCAGATAGTCGGCGATCCAATCAATAAGGCGGTACCCCCAAGTGCGGAATTCTTCGGCCTGCATAGCGGAGGGGGTGGGATTCGAACCCACGAGGCAGTTGCCTGCCTACCGGTTTTCGAGACCGGCGCCTTCGGCCGCTCGGCCACCCCTCCGACGAACGCTGAGCACGACCTCAGCCAAGTATGAGATTATATCGGTTTGGCGCAACCTGAGCCGTCTCCGCCACAATGATTTACCCAGCGCGCCACAGAACGCCTTCTTCATTGCCGCCCGACGCCGCGGCAGCGTATGGTTCGGTCTTGGCGCGCATTGCACGTCTGAGTGACATCACGGAGCAACATCCCAGCTGCGACCGCGGCAGCGTATGGTTCGGTTTCGTCATGCGGTGGACGAGTCTGACGCGGAAGGCGGTCGAGTAAATCCACATCGGGCAAGGGCG
>JANWVZ010000327.1:0-422 GCA_025056555.1 Gemmatales bacterium
TACCTGCTGCCTCCAAATCTTTCACCTCATCATAAATAGCTAATGCGATTTGGTAAGCAGCTTCTTCCCGCGAGAGATGAGGGGGGGCGTAGCTCCAGTTGAGAATGGTAACAGGTCCCGTAAGCATACCCTTAACGGGACGCTGGGTTAGGGATTGGGCATACTGGATTTCTTCTACGGTCATGGGAGCAGAGCGCCACACATCCCCATAAATAATCGGCGCCCGATACACCCGAGAACCGTAGGAGAGTACCCATCCTTGTTCTGTAATTGCAAAGCCCTCCAATTTCTCCGCAAAAAACTCTACCATGTCGCTGCGCTCAAACTCTCCATGAACTAACACATCCAGTCCAAGTTCTTCTTGATACCGGATGACCTCAGCGATTTTTTCGCGAATGCGGGCTTTGTAGGTTTCGGGGGTA
>JANWVZ010000327.1:432-769 GCA_025056555.1 Gemmatales bacterium
TGCCCTTCTCGGTAGGCTTTGCGCAGGCTACGCAGGTCTTCAGTCTGAGGGAAAGACCCTATAGTCGTCGTAGGAAAAGGCGGAAGTTTGAGCACTTCTCGCTGGAGAGCTTGACGCTCACTGTAGGGTTTTTCACGATGGAAGTCTTTCTCCGTCAAAGCAGCTATTCTCTGACGAGTAGGCGGGTGAATTCCTAAAGGCTCCTGCTGCCACAAGCGATGGGTTTCTTCGGCTACTGAGCGAGCAACTGCATCTCCCGCCACATAACGAGCTAATATGCGCAGTTCCTCTAACTTCTCTTGAGCAAAGCTCAGCCGCTCCCATACCGCAGGAGGTA
>JANWVZ010000328.1 GCA_025056555.1 Gemmatales bacterium
TCAGCCCGCTGATGCGCGCCTCGAGCGGCACGTCGGCCGTGCGCGGCTGGAAGAAGGCCGCCGTCCACAGGTCGCACGCGATGCGCTCGCGCCGGGCGGCCCGCTCGACCGCCTGGTGGGCGGCCTCCTTGCGCTGGATGTCGGCGGGCGTGTCGTCGGGCAGCGCCTCCAGCGCCTCGGCCTGCCGGGCCAGGGCGTGGAGCGTCCCGGCCGGGCTGAAGATCGTCGGCAGCGCTAACCCGCCGCGCTGCGCGAGGCGGTTCTCGCCTCTCACGCTTTTCACGATCTTCGGCTCGTCGCCCTCGACGCGCTCGTAGGCCGCGTCGGGGATGCCCTGCTCGAGCGCGTCCGGGTCGAGCACGCCGACGAGCGAATCGCCGCAGCGGATGCGATGGTCGAGGAAGGTCAGCGGCTTGCCCGGCTCGTGGCTTTCGATCCACAGCGCGACCTTGCACAGCTCGACGGCGAGCGGGTTCTTATCCACGCCGTAGATGCAGTGGCGGATCACGTCGCGGATGGCGTGACGCACCTGCTCGGGGGCCGGCTCGTCCTCGCCGCTGCGGGCGCGCGCCAGCTGCATGCCCAGCGTCCGCGCGGCGGCCAGCAGGAAGTGCCCCGAGCCGCAGGCGGGGTCGAGGATGCGCAGCTTGAGGAGTGCGTCGGCGGGGGGCGAGTAGGGAGTGGCGAGTGGCGAGTGGGGGGTGGTGAGGGCTTGGGTCAGAAGCGCGCGGCGCTTATTCGCCGGCAAGCTGCGCCAAAGGC
>JANWVZ010000329.1 GCA_025056555.1 Gemmatales bacterium
ATGCACACGAATGAGGGCGAATGGACACGAATGGTTATGGAAGAACACGAATGAACACGAATAGGGACGAATGGGCACGAATAACGATGGATGGGCACAGAGGGACACGAATGAACACGGATGAGGGAGAATGGACACGAATGGTTGTGGAGGAGCACGAATAGGGACGAATGGGCACGAATGAAGATGGGTGGGCGTGTATAGAGCGAATTCCTAATTGATTTACGGCTCCACAGTAGAAACTGAAAATAGCTCGAATTTTGCACGCCTTGCCGTAAATCAAGCTGGAAATCGCTCTAAGCGAGGGCTGAGAAGTAGAAAGGACGACCGCTATGGCTGAGATACTCTTCAAGGAGTTGTCGTATGCCATTATCGGCGCAGCAATGGCCGTTCATTCAGAATTGGGACCGGGCTATCTGGAAAAGGTGTATTCCAACGCCCTCGCTCATGAGTTTTCGTTGCGCAACATTCACTTTGAAACCGGCGTGAGTCTGCCTGTGACATATCGCGGCGTGATCGTCGGCAACTACGAAGCTGATTTCATTGTCGAGGGACAAATCGTTGTCGAAACCAAAGTCGCTTCCAGCTTTCATCCGCGTCATGAAGCTCAAGCATTGAATTACCTGGCTGCGACCAACTTGCGGCTGGCCATTCTGCTCAACTTCGGCGCCGAGAAACTTCAATACAAACGCATTGTCCGTTAGCAACTCTCGTTCATCTTTATTCGTGCTCATTCGCTTTTATTCGTGTCCGTTCGT
>JANWVZ010000032.1 GCA_025056555.1 Gemmatales bacterium
AACGAGGAATTGGAAATCCTGAACCATAAGCATGGCAGTCTGGCCGCTGAACAGGGTGATCTTAGGCGCCTGCATGACGTTGGTGCGGGTATCCCCTTGCGCGGCCTCCATGAACAGGAAGACTTCAATGTCACTCAAGTAAGCGAAGCCGAAATCGAGACCGCCGTTGTTGCCAATGGCGTTGGGAAAGTTGCCGAACGGAGGTATGCCGCGCGCAAAGCTGGAGGTGCGGAACGGAATATCCAAGTCGGGAGACAGTGCGCCGCCGGGGGCCAAACCCACGACGACTTTATCCAGGTGATCGGGTTCGTTGATCATACCGGCGGGAGCAAACGATTGGGCCACCACGGCGCGATCAAAGCGGGTTTCGTCATCGTCAATCTGGAACTGGAAATCCACGCCGATACGTTCAAAGAACGCCTCACTCAGGGTGATGAAGCGCACCTCGACGGTAACCTGTAATTCCTGCAATTCGCGGAGCCGGCGGAGCAACTGTTCGACCTGTTCCTGAATTTCGGGATCGGCACTGACGACGAGTTGCATGCCCAGGGGATAATAGTCAATGTGTCCCGGTCCGCCGGCAACATCCCAGCTTCTGGGTTCGATAGTTTCGTGGATGAGGCGGATGAGCGTCTGTTCCAGACTGGTCTTGGGGGGTTCGACGCGTACCTGGGGTTGCCCCGGGCTGGAACTGGCGGAAGTAGTCGGTTGACCGACGGGAGTCCCTCCCGGGATCGTCCAGGGGGCGCTCAGCGGAGGTTGTTGCTGCTGGTTCATATTCTGCGCGAGAACGCTGAGAATGCTGGCTTGACTGCTGCCCACGGTGCCGAAATCCTGCACGGGCAAAATGAGGTCGGCGACAGGGTAAACCTTTTGCACCAGCTTCCCCCGTTTGCCCTCTTCCGTGGTCACGATGTACACGCCATCGCGAATGACCCAGGTGAGGCGAGCGTTGTGCAAGATGAGATTCAGGCAGGTGCGGAGCGGGCGATTGTCCAGGCGGATGGTGACCGGCTGATTCAGAGAAATGCCGGCGGCCTGCAAGGCCGGCTCATCAGCGACGATGTTCACGCCGTAGAGCGAACGGAGATGGTCCAGAACCTCAGTCAAGGGCTTATCGCGAAAGTCAATGGACACGCTCTGCTGCAGGCGGAGAGACAACTCGCGATCTTCGGGCGATTCCGGACGGAGCGGTTCGATAGACTTGTTACGCCGTTTACTGCGTTCCCACCAGTCTTTGGGATATTGCAGGTCGGATTCCGGCGCAGCGGAAGCCTCGTTGACGGCCTGCATGGCCATTTCGAAGCCGCGTTCTTTCTGCAATTTGATGCGTTCCTCGTCACTGAGGGCGCGAAGCGTACGAGCGCGGAACAAGGCTGCTTCGGCCGCAGGATTGTCGGGATCGAGTTCCTTAGCCTTCAGGGCGACGACTTCCGCTTCTTTGTAGCGGGCTTCTTTGAGATATTGAGCATATTGCTGCATCAGCTGGGCGACCTGCTCCTTGCGATTGATGTCGGCGAGGATTTCCCGTTGTCGGGGACTGGCACCGCGGAGGGTATCCTGGCGTAAGCGTTCGTAGGCCAATTGTTCACGGCTGGCTTCAAAAGTGCGCAGCCGTTGTTCGAGTTGGCGGAGCATAGCCTGGACGGCTTCGTTCTGAAGCTCGGATTGGCTCAGCTCGTGGGCGGCCTGACGCAGCACTTCGATGGCCTTATCCAGTTCGTGGTTCTGGGCGAAACGGTTGGCCTGACGTTCGGCGTCGAGCTTGATGCGGCGAAGGCGCTGCAACTCGACTTCGCGCTGTTGCTGAACTTTATCGAGCAGGGTGTCGGCACGGGCCGGTTCCGAGGTGGGGGGGACCGTGGATGCGGAGGGGGTGCTGGAAGCGGGTTGCGATTCCGGAGTCGGTGGCAGTTGGCCGGCCTGCACCAGAGCATGAGGCTGCATTTCTTTACTGGTGAGAATTTCCTGGACATGAGCGCGTTTGCGTTCATCGAGCAAACGGGGATTGATGCTGTGGAAGTAAGCGGCGGCCTGAGCATATTCCCCGCGGCTGTACGCCCGCACGCCCAATTCATAGAAGCGATTGGCTTCGCGGATCGACTGGCGGTATTGGGCCTCGTCAATTTCGGCCAAGAGTTGGCTCGCTTCCAGGCGTAAATGATAATGGTGCTCGTAGACCTGGCGGGCCAGTTGTTGAGCGCGGAGCAACTCGCCGGCACGAAGTTGCTGGCGGGCCTGTTCCAGCCAACGTCGGCCCTGATCGGCCGGCTCTGAGGGAGTGGCGGCCTGGCCCTGACGCAGACGTTGCAGTTCCGCTAATTGCTGATCGGTGGCCAGGGTGTCGGCGTGAAGTTCGACCTGAAGCTGACGCACATAGCGCAGGCACTGCTCGGCTTCATCGAATCGGCCCATCTGACGCCAACTGAGCGCGGCGCGATTGAAAGTTTCGATATGGCTTTGGGCCTGACGTTGCAGCTCGAAAATAATCTGTTCAGGAGTTTCGTCTTCGGGGCGATAAGCCGCACGGAGCTGCTGCGCCTGGCGCGCCTGGCGCAACGCCGGCAAAATGCGGCCCTGCCGCTGATGTTCGCGAGCATCGGCCAAGAGCAACAGCGCCTGTTTGCGGATTTCCGCGGCCTGCTGGGGTTGATCCCGATCCCGTTGCTGATCGAGCAAGGCCTGGACGGCTTTTTCGATTTTGTCGGGAGAATCTTCCTCGTGGCTCCAGGTGACCTGGTACTGCCGTGCCTGGCGAGCTAACTGCAAGGCGTGAACGAGTTGACCGGCATTCAGAGCAGCACGGGCTTGCGCCAGCAGAAGCTGGGCCTGTTGTTTCGCAGCCGAGGAATCCCCGGGTCGCGAGGTCAGCGGCACAGTGGTCGAATCGGTTTCGGGGATTCGGGGACGCTGGGCACGCTGCCGACGTGCTTTGATTTCCGCCAGCAACCGCTCCGGATGTTCGCCCAGATGCCAGATGGAAGAACGGGGCCGCAGCGCACGGGCCTGGTAGGCGAGCTTCTCGGCTTCCTCGAATTGGCCTTGTTCCAGTTTCTGACGTGCCTGAGCCAGCAAGGCATCCGCCTGTTTCTGCTGGGCTTGTTCGCGGGCCTTGTAGATGTCGGCCAGCAGTTTGTCCGGGGTGTCTTCGAAAAGCCCCCAGCGGCACTCGGGCACCAGCCGAATGCGGCGGGCCAAGGCTTCAGCGTCGTCGAGGCGGCCTGACTGATACATTTGCCGCGCCTGGCGGAGCTTGTCTCGAGCATTGTGGCGGGTGATGGGATCGTTCGGTTCCGAAGCGGTATCGTTCCCTGGAGCAGGCCCAGGCTGGCGCGGCACCGAGTTCGACGATTGTTCCGCCGCCGCCGCCAGCGCCTGACGAATTTTCTCCGGCGTATGGGGCTCGTAAGGAGGCCAGGTGATTTGAAGTTGCTCAGCCTGAGCCAGCAAAGCCCGTGCTTTGTTGAAATCGCCGGCCTGGATGGCCTGGTGAGCCTCGGCCAGGAGGCGTCTGCCTTGCTGGAGCTTGAGTTGCTGACCGGTCATCTGCCGTTGGGTTTGGCGTGCCTGTTGGACTTCCCGCAGCAGTTTCTCCGGCGTATCGCTCCAGGGCCACCAGGAGGAATGGCCTGCCTGCCTGGCCTGTTGCGCCAGCTGTTCGGCGAGCTCGAGGTCACCCTGACGAAAGGCCTCTCGAGCCTGGGACAATAATTTATCCGGGTCCTGAGGGGGGGTACCCGCGGCATTGGCTTGTTGTTTCGTTCGAGCGGCCTGAATGTCGCGCAGCAGTTTGTCCGGGGAATCGCTCCAGGGGAAGATGGCAGAATAGCCCGCTTCCTTAGCCTGGCGTGCTAAGGTCTCCGCGCGGTCGAATTCGTTATTCTTGAGAGCTTCGCGGCCCTGGGCGAGCAACGCTTCAGCGTCTACGCGCGGGGAGGCGTTGTCATTACGTCCGAACAACAACCAGCGCCGACCCTGGCGACGCGCGAGCTGATCGCTGAGTTGGTTGACGGTCTGCTGTTCCTGCGGCTTGAGATACTTGCTGGAGCGCAATTGCTTGAGGAGTTGCTCGGCCTCAGCCCACTGCTGGTTGGCGACGGCTTCCTGAGCGGCGGCGAGTTGCTGAACGGTCTGGCGCCGGCCCTGCAAATCGGCAGCATTGCGGCCGCGGTACTCCTCCAGGCGTTTCTGGTCGGCAGGACTGAGTTGGTGTCGGCCCAGCTCAGCCAGGTCGAAATAGCGGGCGGCTTCTTCATATTCGCCCTTGCGGTAAAGGTTGATGGCTTCCTGCAAAGCACTGGCTGGCCGGAGCGCTCCGCTGTTGCTGGGTGTGTCGTTCTGTTGTCCGGTCAGGCTGCCCACGATGCCTACGGTTATTACTGTGCTACTCAGCCAAGCCCACCATTGACCCCGGTTCACCGCCAATCCTCCTTGCCGCCGTGGCATCTCTGCTCGTTTGATTCCCCGTTGGCGAGCAGACAGGCCTCCAGTGAAATGGCCTGCACTTGCAACGGCGATCTAGGACCCCCAGAATCGTGCTGGTATGTCTGCGCGTGCCTTCTCCACGGAGTGCCGCTACATAATCCTCTTGCGATTACGCGTCAAGAGCAGGTCGCAGGAACCAGCCGAGCACCGCTATTTCTCACCGATGATGCAAGCAGGGGAGCGAAGCGGGAGCCTGCAACGTCCCATCAGCGCGGCATGTCCGCAGGTCCGACAGACCGCCTAAGAGTCAGCACGCCCGAAGCACTTCCACCATTTCCTGGCGTGGGGTGTCTCCCCATCTCAATCCGAGGATCCCCGCCTGGGCGGTCGCACGTGGGACACGCAGACCGGGGGTGTTTGGGTGCAACCCGGTCTCGGTAACGTGCCGCTATAATAACGCACACCGAGGTCCCTCGGCGCTGATACCAAAGGTGTGGCACAATACTGCTATCGCGGGCACAGGCTATGAGTGACAAAATTCGCGTGGCCATCCTGGGGGCGTCCGGCTACACTGCGCGGGAGCTGATGTTGCTTCTGTTGCGCCACCCGCGTGTGGAGATTGCTGCCGTAGTTTCCCGCCAGGAGGGCACTCCCTGGGTAGCGGAACTCCACCCCATTCTGACGGGGCGGTTAGCGTTGCGCTGTGAAAACCTGGAACCGCGGGACTTGGCGCGGCGGGGGGTGCAATGTGCGTTCACGTGTTTGCCTCACGGAGTGAGCATGGCTGTCGTGCCGGAGCTACTGAACGCCGGTTTGCGGGTGATTGATCTGAGTGCGGATTATCGGCTCCGTGAGCCTGAGGTCTATCAGGAATGGTATCGCGAGCCGCATCAGGATCCGGCCCATTTGCGCCAAGCGGTGTATGGTTTGCCGGAAATTTATGGCCCGCGGATTCGAGAGGCCCGTCTGGTGGCGAATCCAGGTTGCTATCCGCAGACGGTGATTCTGGGGCTGGCTCCGTTAGTGGCTCACGATGTCATCGAACGCGAGGACATCCTTGCCGATGCCAAAAGCGGTGTTTCCGGTGCCGGCCGGTCCCCGCGGCCACACACCCACTTTCCTGAATGCAACGAAAACGTGTCGGCTTACAATGTGGGCCACCATCGGCACACTCCCGAAATGGAACAGGTGCTGAGCGAGGTGGCGCGGGCCCCCGTGCGGGTTCTGTTCACTCCGCATCTGGTGCCGATGGATCGCGGCATCTTCACGACTGTGTATGCGCGACCGCGGCGGACGGTTTCTGAAGCGGAGTTGTTCGAGCTGTACCGCGATTATTACTCCCGCGCTCCTTTTGTGCGTGTCGTAGCGCACCTGCCCAATTCGAAGGATACCCTGGGCACGAATTTCTGCGACGTGACGTTGCGGCTGGTGCGGCAGCGGATCGTCATTCTGAGCTGTGAGGATAACCTGGTGCGCGGGGCCAGCGGCGTTGCCATACAGAATTTCAATCTGATGTATGGCCTGGAAGAAACGCTGGGATTGCTGTGAAGCTGGTCCAGCGGGAGGAAGTGAGGCTGCAGCTATGATCGGCGCAGCACAAGCGGTGAGCAAAGGGGGCCGCTCTCTCAGCGGCTGGCCCGATGAGCGAGGCCGATTCGGTGCGTTCGGCGGACGTTACGTTCCGGAAACGCTCATGTACGCTTTGGAGCAGCTGACGTCCGCTTACGAATCGGCGCGAACGGATGCGGAATTTCAACGCGAGCTGGAGTATTACCTGCGGCACTACGTCGGCCGGCCCACGCCGCTTTATTTCGCGGAACGCCTCACCCGTCATGTTGGCGGAGCACGCATTTTCTTCAAACGCGAAGACCTCAATCACACCGGCGCTCACAAGATAAACAATTGCCTTGGTCAGGCGCTGCTGACTCAGCGGATGGGGAAGAAGCGGATCATTGCGGAAACCGGTGCGGGTCAGCACGGGGTAGCAACGGCGACCGCGGCCGCATTGCTGGGTTTACCTTGTGTGGTGTACATGGGAGAGGAAGATGTACGTCGGCAACGGCTGAACGTATTCAAGATGCGCTTGCTGGGGGCGGAAGTAGTAGCGGTGCGGTCGGGCAGTCGCACGTTGCGCGATGCCATCAACGAAGCGCTGCGCGATTGGATGGCCAGTGTCGAAACCACGCATTACATTCTCGGCAGTGTGGTCGGACCGCATCCCTTTCCCTGGATGGTTCGCGATTTTCAGGCAGTGATTGGGCGAGAAACCCGGCAACAGGCCCTGGAACAGCTCGGCCAGCTCCCCCAGGTGGTTGTGGCCTGTGTGGGTGGGGGTAGTAATGCCGCGGGGATGTTTTATCCGTTCCTGGAAGATCAGCAGGTCGAATTAGTCGGCGTAGAAGCCGGAGGTCGCGGCCCACAACTGGGCGATCACGCGGCCACCCTTAATTGCGGTACTCCAGGGATATTGCATGGCACTTTCAGCTATGTTCTTCAGGACGAGGAAGGCCAAACAGCTGACGTACACTCCGTGTCTGCGGGGCTGGATTATCCTGGAGTCGGCCCGGAACACAGTTTCTGGAAGGAAACGGGCCGAGTCCGTTATACCACCGCCAGCGACAGCGAGGCCCTGGAAGCATTTGAATTATGCTGCCGACTGGAGGGCATCCTGCCGGCCCTGGAAACGGCTCATGCGCTGGTCGAGGCGCTCCGCATTGCCCGGCGGCGAGCGCCTGATGAAGTCGTGGTGGTTTGCTTTTCCGGGCGTGGCGACAAGGATTGCTTCGAGGTGGCCCGTTTGCGCGGTCTGGAGATTTAGTGATTCTGGCGAGGGAACATGAGGACCTGGACACGCCTGTCGCCCGACCATCCGCTGGAGCAACGCTTCGCCGCGTTGCGTTCGCAGGGCCGCCCTGCACTCGTGGCCTTCGTCCCAGCGGGGGATCCGCAGCTGTCGGCGACCGGCGAATTATTGGACCTCCTTATCCAGAGCGGGGTGGACGTTATTGAAGTCGGTTTTCCCTACAGCGACCCGATCGCGGACGGCCCGCTCATTCAGGCTGCTTACACGCGCGCCCTGAGTCGAGGCATTCGCGTGCATGAGATTCTGGAGTTGGCCAGTTCCTGGCTGAGCGCGCGCCGTCAATCCCCACCCAGCTCTTCCCAGGCGTTCTCCAAAGAGCCGGGGGTGGTTCCGGGCGACCGACAAACGCCTGGGCCCAGCTCCGCACTAACACTACCTGCGCGCTCCATCGCAGCACCTAAGCCGATGCCGGGACTTTCTCTCAGAGCGGATGTCCCGCTGATGGCTATGGTGTCATACAGCATAGTCTATCGGCAAGGGGAAGGGCATTTTGCGGAGCGCTGCGCTGCCGCTGGCTTCAGTGGGATGATCGTGCCTGATTTGCCCGCCGAGGAAGCGGCATCGCTGGCCGCCATCTGTCGGCAACACGACTTGGCCCTGGTACAACTGGTGGCGCCGACGACACCCTGGCATCGTGTGCAGACGATTGTCGCCCAATGCAGCGGTTTTGTTTACTGTGTCAGTGTTACTGGTATTACAGGCATGCGCGAGCGTTTGCCGGAAGAACTGCGGCAGCGTCTGGAAACTTTACGAAGCATAACGGATCTGCCGGTGTGCGTCGGCTTCGGCATCAGCCGACCCGAACACGCGCGCATTCTCAAACCGTTTGCCGACGGTATCATCGTAGGCAGTGCGTTAGTCGCACGCCTGGCCGAGGCTGATCGCCGACCTTGGGAGGAGATTAAGGCTTCCCTGGCCGAGCTGATCCGTGAGTTGCGGCAGGCTCTGGATGCAGGGGGGGCCGCAGCCGAGACATCAGCTGCCCCGGCGCAACAAACCGCGTCGCAGTAATTCTTCAGCAATTTGCACCGCGTTGGTCGCAGCGCCCTTGCGGAGATTGTCGGCCACCACCCACAGATTCAAGCCATGGGCCACGGTGGGATCGCGGCGAATACGGCCCACGAATACCTCATCGCGTCCCGCAGCGAGGATGGGCATGGGCACTTCACCGCGCGCGTAATCATCGAGTACGATCACGCCAGGAGCGCGGCGCAGCAGTTCCCGGGCCTGTTCGGGCGTAATCGGTTTCTGGAATTCGACATTGATGGCCTCGCTGTGGCCGGTATGGACGGGCACCCGCGCCGTCGTCGGCGAGACCAGGATGGTTTCATCACCGAGAATTTTTCGCGTCTCCCGAATCATTTTCCATTCTTCTTCCGAGTAACCGTCTTCTCCGAGTTTCCAATCGTGAGGGACGACGTTGCCGGCCAGTTGAGCGGCATGGGCTAACGGGGCGGGAGGCGCTTCACCGCGCAGCAGTGCCTGCAGTTGCGTCTGCAAGTCATAAACGCCTTTGGCCCCTTTGCCGGAAGAGGCCTGGTAAGTACACACGACAATGCGACGAATACGAGCGAAATCATGGAGCGGTTTCAACGCCACCACCATCTGAATCGTCGAGCAATTGGGATTGGCGATGATGCGTTTGGCAGCGCGCACCAAAGTGTGGGCATTGACTTCCGGCACAACCAGCGGTACGTCCGGATCCATCCGCCAGGCACTGGAATTATCTACCACGTAGGCCCCTGCGCGCGCGGCAATCGGACTCCACTCTCGGCTCACCGCGGCAGGCGTGCTGGCCAGTACCAAATCTACCTCGGCGAAGGCTTCGGGGCGCAAGGCCTCCACGGGATACGAACGGCCAGCAAACTCGACCTCGCGGCCGACGCTTCGCTCTGAAGCCAGAAACTTGATCGCGGCAATCGGAAATTTCCGCTCCAGCAGAACCCGGCGCATCATCTCGCCGACCGCTCCAGTGGCTCCCACCAGCGCTATGCGTATTCCTTCCGGCATGCTGTTACTCCGCTTGTTTAGCCTGTTGGATTTCTGACAGTTGGCTTTTTCGCAGGACCACCCGAGCCAACTTTTCGGCACCGCGAAGGGCTCGCCTACGCCTGCGTTTGCTTCCAACTTCAGCTTAATCCCTCCGCACAACTCGTTCAATAATCCTTACGCAAGAAACACTGCGGTGGCAAGCGGTGCCGTGGCCCATCCAAGTTACGCACCTCCAGATACAAACTTCCGCCCTTCCCGGTGGGATTGGCGGTGCTTTATCGCATTCAGTACCATTTCACCCCAATCATCTCGAAACCCAAGCTGCCCTTCCCGGTGAGAGGCGCGGTGCTTTATTGCATTCAGGCCCGGAATCGGAAATCTGCACACATCCGCCAGGACAGTTTGATTCGCTACAAAGGTAGGGAGACTTCTTCTCAGGTGTGGAAATCGCTGACCAGTGCGCTGATATTCTTGGTTTGAATCGCGACACAGTAAGGGGAGACTTCTTCTCAGGCGTCCCAAACGGTACCCAAGACTGGTTCGGCGCCCAGGAGGTGCGCGAAGCGTTGGAACATGGCAGGATATTCAGGACGGGAACAATGGTAATGCACGGCCTCGAGAATGAGGGCCAGGTCATCGCAGCGCGGGACGCCGTAGCGTTCCAGCACTCGAGCAAAGGGCTGCCAATCGCGCGCATACACAATGAGCACCTTGTGCTCATCCAGGTGAACTTCGCGCTGATCCGCAGGGTCAATCACCGCCAACCCCGTACAGCCGTCGTGTAAGAGCAATTCTTCAAAGTCGAGGCAGTAACTCATCAGAACGGGACGGTCCACACCGCGGCGGACGTAGTCGGAGCGTTTGCAGAAGTGGCTGCTTTGCAGGTAAACGTCCACGGTCTCCCCCAACAGTGCCAGCAAATCGAGGCAAACATCCCAGAGCATCTCTGCGGAAACACTGCCAGCCAGGCGGGACAACGAATGGGGGCTGAGTTCAATCCGATAACCCGCCTGGGGAATGACTTCCAGGGCCGGGCCTGGGCGAATAGCGCGGGTCAGGCGGAAGCTGCCATACTGGTCACGGAGCAAATGCGCCTGCAGTTGGGGGGTGAGGGGGACAGTTTCAGCGCGGACCAGTCGCTTCATAGGCATTTCCGAAGGAGGAGCCGCCTCGAACATCTTGGGGAGGGAGTGCCCGGTTGTCCGTAACATTCTATCGCCCGCGCGCCGAGTTGTCTGTACAAGCACTCCCCAGAAAATGGCGAGGTCGGCATCGTGCCTGACGCAAGTGGGCGATCCTGCCGAGTATGCCTGCCCCGCCTGTTACGCGCACGGGACGGGCCAAGCTTGATATGTGTTTTGCACGGCGGCGGTCTGGAGCACGCCTCTGCCCTGCCCATCGGCTAAGATAAACTCAGAGGGAATTGTACCGATCTCCCTCAAACAGCTGCCACCCCTTGCTCCGAGGAAACCACAACATGGTGACCATGCGTTGTCAGCACTACGGACTTCGTTCGGGCTGGAACCTCGCCTGCCTGCTGGTGATATTGGCTTTCCTGGGACTGTCAGGAAGCAGTAGCGGTGGGGGTGTCTTGGCCCAGCCTCCCAATCATGGGAATGACGTACAACTGGGCAAGGTCTTGTCGGAGGTGTGGGAAGCGGTATATCTGGAAGGAGCCAAGAGCGGCCATGCGCATCATCGTTTCCAGGAAGTAACAATTCGGGGCAAGCCGTTTATTCTCGCGACCAGTACTCTGGAGTTGACGGTGCGCCGCTTCGGGCAGCCGATGCTCCTGGCGATGAGTCTGGCGAATTACGAAACCCCCGCCGGTCAGGTGGCCAGCATTACCGTTTCGATGCAGGTGGGTCGGGAGCAGCGCATCGTTCGGCGCGGTACTGTGGTGGGAAATGAACTGGTCATGCAGGTGCAATTCGGGCAACAGCCGCCACGCGAAGTGAAGATTCCCTGGTCGCCCGAGGCCATCGGTTTATACGCGGAAGAGCGTTTCTTCACCGAACACCCTTGGCAACCGGGACGGGAACGAGGTTACGTCAAATTCCTGCCGGAAATCGACCGCTTCGTCCGCTGTCACGTCAAGGCGGAGGATTATGAAGCCGGCCCGCATACTCAGGGGAGAAAATGGTTACGCTTACGCCAACGCTTTGACAAAGTGGCTAACCTCGAAATACCCGAAACACTGCTCTGGCTGGACGAACAGGGTCGGCTGGTGCGGCAGGAAAGTGTCTGGCCTGAGTTCGGCAAGATGACGCTGATTCGCACCAACAGGGAGCAAGCACTGGCTAGTGGCGACAAACCCGTGGTGGATATCGGCCTGCAACAGCTGGTGCGCTTGCCTCAGCCCATTCCCAATCCGCACCAGGTGAAGAAAATCGTGTATCGCTTGCAGATGGTAAACGGAGAATTTTCGGAAGGATTGTTCCCGCAGGATAGCCGGCAACGCATGCTCCGACGGGAGAAAGCGCTATTGGAATTGGAGGTACTCGGCGGAGTGGTTCCGACCGGCGAAGGTGCCCAATCTCAGGAACCGCCCGCTGAGTACCTGCGAAGCAACTCGGTCGTCAATTCCGAGGACAAACTGGTACAGGAACTGGCCCGTCGCGCTATCGGCACGGAAACACAACCGTGGCAGAAAGCCTTGCGCATTGAGCGCTGGGTCTATGCCAACATGAAAAAAGGCACGCTCACGGAGGGATTTGCCTCGGCGGATGAGGTGGCGCGGACGCGGGAGGGCGATTGTACGGAACATGCCGTTCTGGCCGCAGCGATGTGTCGTGCCGTCGGTGTGCCTTCCCGTTTGGCGCTGGGGCTGGCTTACGTTGAACATTGGCGGGCTTTGGTTCCGCACATGTGGCTGGAGGTGTGGATTCAGGGGCGATGGTATGCACTGGACCCGACCTTGGGCCAAGGTTCCGTACCGGCCACGCACGTCAAGATCGCCCATCACAGTTGGAATGATGTGCAACCGTTGCGGCCATTGGTGGTGTTTCGCTTGGTATTACCGCACCTGCGGGCTGTGGCGCTGAGTTGGGAATGATGTTCACCGCTCCCCTGGACTTCCCGCAGTTGGTGATGCGCCTGGCCACCGAACCGATCCTGCGCCTCCGAGAGCTGTGCTAGAACTGCGCGGCAGTTATTGGCTTGCCCAATCTTTCCGCGGCCGGTTGCACCCATCAAGAAGCGAACCGTCGTGTTATTCGTGGACATCAATTTGAGGAAAGATTTCCGAACCTGTTGCACATCTCGAACGGTGCGCGGTTCATGCTTCGTTGCGTCGGGGTCATACACCGCGGCGAAGAGTGTCATCCGCTGGTGCGAGAGAGCGCTTGTCCTGGAAGCGATGGAAGCGATTGCCCCCTCTGACGGAATCCCCCTTGCCGTTGGATAAGCAGATGCAGCGTAAGAGTGTTCGTTGCTGAATGAAAATGTACGAAAACGCATGGTACTCCTTGCCGTTGGATAAGCAGATGCAGCGTATGAGTGTTCGCGGAGTTCCAAGCTGCCGGCGCATCGTGCAGATTTCCCCGACGGACCAAGCCAAGGCTGCGGCGTAAGGTTGGAAGCGTAGCCGAGCTGTTCGGACAACAGCGGGTTCTTTCAAGCAGAAAAGATATGTTGCGACGTTGCGAAACAAGTCCGAGAAAAAAGCCGCGGTACGTAATCCAACCGAGCGGTGAGCGCGCAGCTGCGAGAGGGCGTTATTCGGGCTAACCATCACCACAGCTAAGGCGGGGAACTTATGCCGAAGAAAACGCGGGAGAAATCACGGCTGGCCGCAATTCTTCGCCGTTACTATCGCCCAGGATTCTCGTGGCTGCTTTGTTCTTCGTAGCTGTCGAATTTTGCGTCGGCAACCTAGCCCGCAGGATGCGTAATGTGCGGAGTTTTCTGAGCGATTTTTGCTCAAGACTCGCCGAGCTTTGCGTTGACACCTCGATGGGGCAAAAGTAAACTTGCTGCGAATTCGAGAAAACTCCGGGCGGTCGTCAATCGGGCAAGGCTTCATCCGAAAAGTGCAATCTGCCGCAGACAACCCGGCGAGACCTGCGGCAAGCGGGGTCAGGCATGTACACTTACCAACTTTTCAGTGCAGCTTCAGCACGCCTTCAGGTACCGGAAAGTGGATTCTACCTGTCCGAGCTATCGGCACCAAAGCGCTGGCCCATCCTGACGTTTCTCCCGACCGGTTTTGAACCCCAATACGCGTATCCGCTCTTGGTATTTCTGCATGGGCGCGGGGCCAGTGAGCGGCAGTTAATTCCGTGGATGCCAGCATTGTCTCGGCGAAATTACGTGGCGATAGCTCTGCGAGGGCCTTACAGTTTACGGGGCAAGCGGGTTCGTGAGAGCGGTTATGTCTGGCTCGATTCACGGTGGCCAGCGGAGGAACTCATCGAAGATTACTTGTTCGCGGCGGTCGAGGAAACAAGCCGACGTTTGCGGATCCACCCGCGGCGGATTTTTCTCGTCGGTTTCTGCGAAGGGGCCCAGGTGGCCTATCGGGTGGCGCTGCGGCATCCTCACCACTTTGGCGGACTCGTGGTACTCAATGGCACTTTGCCTTCGACGCGGCCATTACTTCGATTGCCCGAAGCGCGTTCCCTGCCCGTGTTCATTGCCCACGGCATTGCCAACGCGGTCATCCCGCTCTCGGCAGCTCGCAAAGCCGCTCAATTACTCCATCTGGCTGGATTGGCGGTTGACCTGCGGCTTTATCCGACGACGCATCGCCTTCATCCCGCGATGCTCCAGGACGCCAATCACTGGTTGATGAACCTGGTGACGGCGACGCCCTGAGGAGCGGGAACTGACCGATGGGCCGTTCCGTCTTAAGTTAGACAGCGCGCGGGGCATTGTCAGGTTGGCGCTGCGCCCGCGCCGAACAGGGGTACACCATGACTATGTATCGGACGAGCAGTCGCGGGAAGCTGGCTGGGGGCATAGTCTGGTTCATCGCCGTGGGGTTGACCCTGGCCCAAACCGACAACACTGAGCCGTGGGCTTACCTTCAGATGGCCTCCGACTGGGCGGTTCAGGCTGTAGTGCCCGCGGGAAAGTTGCAATGCCCCCTGGCGTTAGCCTGCGACCGCTCTGGCCGATGGTGGGTGGTGGACAAAGTCGCTGATGACACACGGCTGATCGTTTGTCTGCCCGGTTCAGGGCGCTCGCCGGGCGGCCAGGGCGACGTCACTCCTACCTCGCTGCGCCAGGTCAGGGCTATCTGCACCTGGGGCGATTGGCTTTACGTTGCCGCCCAGGATCGCTTGCTTCGTTATCGGCTGAGTGCCACCGGGTTGGAGGAGCCGGGCGACGTGGTGCTTAGCGGTTTGCCCGCGCGCGGACCGATTTACCTGAGTGCCACACCTCGAGGACTCTGGCTGGGCACCAGGGGCGGCGAATTAGCGCAGCCCGGTAGGCAGCCCCTCCGCCTGCCTCGCTGCGCCAGTTCCTGGACATTGGTGCCCCACAATTCGGGGCCATTGCGTCTGCTCCATTGGGAAAGTGCTCTGTGGTGTGGAGCGAGCGTCAGCGACGGCCTGGGACGAAATCATTGGCTGGGTACCACCCGGGACGCTTTGCCACGCTGGTATGCTTGGGATACCTGGAGGAACTTTTTGATCCCTGGACGTTCTCCGGGGATGGAGAACCCGGATGTGGTCGGCATTTTCGAAGATACCCGTGCGACTGAATTGGCGCTCCCACCTTGGTCCTGGTGGGCTGGCTGGCCCGACGATTATGTTTTCCCACCCTTGGTGGGGCCGGCTTTCGTGTATGCGCAGGAGGACGCAAGCCGCCTTCCAACGTTGGTGCGGTTATGGGCACGCGTCTGGCCCGGACAAGTTTTCGCCGAGACACTGCCGGCCAACCCGGAAGCCAGGAAAAAACCCGTCACTTATCTGACCGCTCGTGCTCCAGCACAGTTATGGCTGACCGTGGTGACTAACGGGCCGGAGGGAGCGGTATACCTGGCAGGCCAATATCGCATCGGACAAAACCCCGCTCAGGGCTTCGTTTGGCGTTGGCAGCCCAAGGTTGCCAGCCAATTCGTCGCACCGTACCCATCAGGGCAGGAACTGGCTCAGCTGGAGACGTCAGCATTGCTGGAGCGGTTAGCGAGTGAGAATCCCTGGGAGCTGCGCGCCGTCGAGCAGGAAATCTGCCGGCGCGGTTGCGGATTGGCCAAGGCGTTAGTGGAATTGGCTCAGCGCCTGTCCTCGGAAGATGCCGACCCCGAGAAACCTCCACCCTCGGAAAAGCTCGGTCCTCGTGCCTTGGAGTTAGCCGCAGTTCTGGATGCCGCGGCGGCTCGAGAATTAGCGCTCCACTGGGCACGCAGCGGCAAGCTTCCCTGGATTCTCGCGAGCACAACCGTACTGGCTCGGTCTCCTGATCCTGAGGCACGTTTGGCTTTGGCCCGTCTGTTGGCTGATCGTTCATCTCAAGTGCGTCAGGCAGCAGCACTGGCTCTGGGCGAAATGGGCGGCAGTGAGTCTGCCAGCCATCTGGTTCAGTTTCTCCGGGTGCACGACGAGCGCGAGCTTACCGTGGGGCTTGCTCTGGTGCGGGCTCTGGAAAGCTGCGGCAAGGAGGGGTTAGACGCTTTAGCAGAACTCTTCGATAGCGGCTCAACCAGCGAGTTGAACGTTGCCTTGACCGCCTGGACACACCTGCGCCATCCCGAAGCTCTGTCCGCGCTCGACCGCTTTCTCAAGCATCCCCATCTTCGAGACGAACAACGTTACCAGCTCTTCCGCTGGTGGGGGGAATTGGCGGCGCATTATCCGGCGAACGGGCAACCCATCCTCAATTGGCTCGAAAAGCAAAGTTCGGTACCGACCGACTCGCTAGCCGAAGCTTTGCGGGCGCTGGCCCAGGCACCAGGCGATTGGCAACGCCTGGGCCGGTTAGCGGAATCTTATCTAAGTCACGAATCCGTAGCAGTTCGTCTGGCGGCGATCCGCTGTTGCCGAACCAGCGGACTGACGGCCGCCGGCCCGAAGTTGCTCCGTCTGGTTCAGGAAAACGCGCGCTCAGTTCAAGAGCGAATCACCGCTGCCGAAGTTCTCCTCCAGCTTCGCAATCCCGAAGTGGTACCTATGCTGCTGGCACGACTGGCGGATTCTTCGGAAAGTGCCAGCTTCCGCGAACAAGCCGCGGCCCTGTTACTTCTTCAGGACAACCACGTCGTGCGCCAGGCTGTTCTCGACCGTTTGCAGTCCTGGCCGGATGAAATGGTTCATGAAACCATTGGTTGGTTACGCTGGCAACGAGAACCGCTCTTGTTCCTGGCCGAGGCGGCTTCGCAAAATAAACTGAGTGCGGACAAGTGCCTCCGCGCATTGCGGGAAGGTTTGGCCCTCTGGGCCCTGGTGGAACCGCGCGCAGCACACTTTTTTGACCGCTTCAGTCAACGCCTCACTTCCACTCCCCAGGAGCAACCATGATGGCGCGATCAGCCGCTGCCTGGTGCATATTGGTTATGCTCGGCTTAGCCCTCGCGCAGGAGAAAGGCGCGCTGTCTCCGCGCGACGCCCTGCGACCTTTTAACGATCTAATCGGCCCCTGGCGGGCCACGGGAGAACCGGCGACAGGCACCCTCGCCGACAAGCAAAAGGGCTTCTGGAGCGAAAAAATTTCCTGGAGTTGGAAATTCAAGGGAGACGACGCTTGGTTGGTCATGGAGATCGCCCAGGGGAAGCACTTCCGCGGCGGTGAACTTCGTTACTTACCAGATAAGCGCGTTTTCCAACTGACCATGTTCCCTGTGGCAGAGAATACCCCCCGCATTTACCACGGCCAGTATGACGAAAAAACACGTTCCCTCGTGGTCGAACGTACCGACGCTCAACGCAAAATCGAAGAACGGATTACCATCAACCTAGTGGATGACATCCGTTTTGTCTATCGCTATGATTACCGACCCGTTGGGCGAAAATTGTACAGCCGCGATTTTTTGGTCGGCGCTACCAAGGAAGGACAAGCCCTGGCCGTCGAACGCAAAAAAGGGCCTGAATGTGTGGTCAGCGGCGGCCTGGGGACTATTCCCGTGAGTTACAAAGGACAGACCTATTACGTCTGCTGCACAGGTTGCCGAGATGCGTTCAATGAGAATCCCGAAAAATACATCAAAGAGTTTCTCGAACGCAAAGCTAAGGAGCAAAAACCGTAACCAACGCGGTCCTGTTTCCGCACTGGCTTTGTCCAGCCCCGCTGAAAGCACGTCGAAAAGACCCGCTGCTGACATCTATTGTCCCACCCGTATCGCAAGAGCCGCCGGGGTTATCAACTTCAGCCACGGACGCAGGTAAGCTGGCCTCCTCAGTGATACAAAATCCCTGGCCGATGACCTACGCGCGTGTATTTCAGTAAGAGAGCAGAATCTGCTATCCCCGCCGATTGGGACCACGCTGGTCAATCAGATCTCGTCGAATCGTTTCTTCAGCCACGGGAACTCTATTATGACTTGCCGCACAACTGTTCTATCCAACCCAGGCTTGCTGACGCTTATTCAGCTATTATCACCCCGCTCGTCACACCACTATTCAATCCGCCGACGACACCCATGGTCGGCACGAAAGAGCAAATGCGCTTTGATCCCCGCCCCACAGTTGTTCTGAGGACGAACAGGTTGCTCGTGCTGAAGCCGGCACTTTCTGCGCCCTCTGCGGCAGATTTCCACAGTTGTTCTGAAAACGAACAGGTTGCTCGTGCGGCGCGTATCTCAGGCAGAACGGCTCTAAGATTTTGGAAACAAGGTGCTGCTGACGTCACGGATACGTTTCATAAGTTCCTGGAAATTCTTTTGCAGTTGCCGCAACCGTTCCACCTGGAGGCCGAACTCGTCCACAACTTTCTCCAAACCCACGCGTCCTTCCGACGGCGCGAGCAATCGTCCGGACAGCTCCTCCAAACCTGTCTGCAACACTTTCTCCACATGCAGGCAATAATCCTTGCACAAATTCTCCACCTCAATCACTGCCTGATGTAAGCGGACCAGAGTGGCCCCGTCTCGTTGTGGGTCCAAGGTGCGTTGCCAGGCAGCCTCGTCGCCGGCAGCAGTTCCGCTCGTAGGATGTGCTGTATCGGTTCCCGCCAGCACGCGGGTCTCCTCTTGCAACGCCTGCTCCGCTGCCTGCAATCCCGCCCGTGCCTTCTCCATGTCGGGCTTAATTTCTAATGCCAACTTGTAGTGGTGAGCTGCCTGCGCGTAACGCCGCAATTCCATCAGTAGATTACCGAGGTTATAATGGGCATCGTAGAAATCCGGCTTGAGGTGCGTCGCTTCCAGGTAAGCCTGAACGGCCTTTTCAAACTGTCCCAACTTGCGATAGACAATCCCCAAATTGTAATGCGACTCGGCCCGTTTGGGATCGAGTTGGATGCCTCGCAAGATCGCCTGGGCCGCCTCCTCGAAGCGCCCCAATCGGTTATAAACTGCGCCCAGGTTGACGTGTGCTGCAGCTCGCATTGGGTCCAGACGGATTACTTCCTTGAAGTGATATGCCGCTCCCTCGAGATCCCCCAACAGGAAATTCGTCGCCGCCAGGCCGTAATGACAATCCGGCGATTCCGGTTCCAGGCCCAGCGCCTGCAAGTAATACGATTTTGCCTGGCGGGCATTCCCCTGCGCCAGCGCCTGCCGTGCCTGTCGCATCAACGATTCCGGCGTTTCCGCGCTCATATCCCGACCCCCTCGTTGGGTGGCGCAACCGCGCTAAGGCTAATATGCTTTCCCAACTGTAGCCCACACTCCGCCTGCTTGCCCCTCCGCTTCGGTTCAGGCTCCTGCTTTTTCAGTCCTACTACCGCCCGGCACGCCCCCTTCTTATATTAGACGATTTCCTTCATCCAAACAACACCATCCGTTCACAACAAGGTCAATTCTTGTAACCGCTCAGTCCACAAAATTCATCGTCCTGAAGGTATCGTTGGCAAATACTCCAGGATTTGCCTATGCTATTGCTTGCCGCGGCTGACGGTCTCGAAGACCTACTTTGCTTCCTGAAATCTGCTATTCGGAGGGCAGCCTATGTACTCAGTGGAGCCTTTTGCCATCGGCGTCTGCAGTTGGTCGTTACAGGTGCGCAACATTCCCGAACTGAAATCGTTTCTCCAGCAACTGGGCCTTGATGTTGTGCAAATCGCTTGCGGTGATCCGCATCATGCCAGCTGGGATGAAGGCGACGCCATGCCCCAGGCAGCCAAGGCAGCGGGGTTTCGCATGGTCGGCGCTATGCTCGGCTTTCCCGGCGAAGATTATACCACGCCACAAACCATCCGCGAAACGGGCGGCTTCGGTCCGAAGCATCTCCGTGCCGAACGCCTGCAACGCCTCGAATGGGCCTTAAAGCGCACTCGCGAGCTGGGACTCACCGATCTTATGTTCCACGCTGGTTTCATCCCCGAACCAGGCGACCCTGAACGGAAAGACTTCCTCAACACCTTGGCCCAAGCTGCCGACTTAGCTGCACGCTATGGCGTCACTATCGCCTTTGAAACGGGACAGGAAACCGCATCCTTGCTCCGACTGACCCTCGACGAACTCCGCTGCCCCAATGTCAAAGTCAACTTCGACCCTGCGAATATGCTCCTTTACGACATGGGCGATCCGATCGAAGCAGTCCGCATCCTCGGCCCCGATATCCGCACCGTGCATGCGAAAGACGCCTTCCGACCAAAAGTCAAAGGCACCTGGGGCGAAGAAGTCCCCTTGGGCCAAGGCGCTGTCAATATCCGGCTCTGGGTGCGTACTCTTTACGACGTCGGTTACCGGGGGCCCCTGCTCATCGAACGCGAAGTCGGCACCCAACAAGATCGGCTCCGAGACATCGCTCACGGCATCCAGGTACTTCGTGAGTGCGTCGCCGCCTTACCCCGCTAAGCCACTAAATTCGCTCGCGCAGTTGACACTCTGGGACATGCCTTCACCAACATATACAAGCCCTATCTCCATCATCAAGCATATTCCTGTTTCGCTAGAGAACAGGACTTAGAGAGAAGTCATTCTCTGCGTCCATCTGCGCTATCTGTGGTAAGACTTGTCTCAGGCTAACTCGAAACCCTCACTTAGCCCCCCATTTACCTTGATGAAATGGTTGCGATTTTGCGTCCGTCATCATCGGGTTTTGTTCCAGGATAGAGCTGACCGGGCGTTTTGTAAGCAGCGGGTTGGATGCCTTCAGGAAACTTGCCCGCACGGAGCATGCTGACGGCTAACAGGATGTTGTTGGCCCGTGGTTTATCATGCCGTAAGCCCTGATTCCATCCATCGCCCCCCCCACTGCCACGGTACCGTCCGACACCCTTAGCGCCAGGGCCTCTACCGCCCTGCTTTCACTAGCACGCAGTGCCAACCTAACGTAGCTGGGGGAAAAGGAATCTAGAGATGCCAAAGGGCCTGTTTGTACTAACACCCGGTGCCGACCTAACGCAGGCCTTAGTTTCCTTGGATAAACGGGGCGAGCTGGCGCCTTTACTTTTCAGCC
This sequence comes from Gemmatales bacterium, assembly GCA_025056555.1. Taxonomy (GTDB): domain Bacteria; phylum Planctomycetota; class Planctomycetia; order Gemmatales; family HRBIN36; genus HRBIN36. The sequence goes on from JANWVZ010000032.1 coordinate 20,785, forward strand.
TCAAAGACGGTCCCTGACGGGGGTTTATTATATCTTGATTACTAAGCGCACAGAGTTGCGCAACTCAGAAAACATCAAGGATTGGGAGCCGGCGGGGGCTTTTTTGTCTTGACTAATAAGTGCGGGCTAGCGCGGCCCAGGGACGTCAATTACGAAGACCTAGGACGAATTTGAGGTAGCCAGGCTTTGCAGTTGCTGGGCGAGTGTCTCAGGAAGATCACGGGTGCCGCGACATTTGGGGTAGCGGGAACAGCCGAGGAAGTATTGACCGTTGCGGCCTGGGCGAAGTTTCATGGGTTCATTACAAACGGGACAGCGCTCTTCTATAGGAACATCGGGTACGGACGGTTTGGAGCGTTTGGGGAAGAGGGTCTGGGCGAGTTCCTTAAGGTGTTCCGGCAGCGGCTGCGCATGACGACATTTCGGATAAGCCGAGCAACCAAGAAACGGGCCGCGCGGTCCGCGACGAATAACCATGCGACTGCCACACTTTTCGCAGTCCACGCCGGTATCAGGCGTCTCGATAGGTTGTCCTTGCTCGTCGGCCGCTTTGGCATTGCGGCACTTGGGCCAAGCGGAACAGGAGAGGAACTTGCCGCGTTTGCCGAGACGCAGCACCATAGGTGCGCCGCATTGCTCGCAAGTGTAGGCCGTCTTTTGCGTGGTAACGATAGGCTGGCCTTGGGCGTCGAAAGCCATGGTCACGGGACAGTCGGGGTAACCGGAACACGACAGGAAGTCGCCCCGTCGGCTCGTCTTGCGCAGCATCGGTTTGCCACATTCGGGGCAAGTGATCTCACTGGCGGCTTCCGCTTCAGAATCTTCGTGATTGCCTTTCATGTATCGGCATTCAGGGTACCTGGAACAGCCGAGAAACTCGCCCGCTTTACTGTAGCGAGTAACTAAAGGCGCACCACAGAGCGGACAATTCTCCTGGGCCTCTTGTCCCTTGATCTTGGGCATTTTCGTCTCGGCGACCTTGAGGGCTTGGGAGAACGGTTCGTAGAACTCGTCGAGCACAGCGCGCCAGTCGGCGCGGCCATTCTCGATTTCGTCGAGTTCCTCTTCCATGTGGCAGGTGAACTTGACGTCCATGATTTTCGGGAAATGCTCGACCAGCAGGTCGGTAACGAGCATACCGAGAGGAGTGGCATAGAATCGGCGATTCTTTTGTTCCACGTAGCCGCGCTGCTGGATTTTGCTGATGATACTGGCGTAGGTGCTGGGTCGGCCGATGCCTTCCTTTTCGAGGGTCTTGACCAGGGAGGCTTCCGTAAAGCGCGGAGGCGGTTGCGTGAAATGCTGCGACGCGAGCAGTTCGACGCAATCGAGCGGTTGCGCGGGCGTCAGAGCCGGCAGCAGCGCATCTTCCTGTTTGCCAACGGGCTGATACACGCGTCGGTAACCATCGAAACGCAGAACCCGTCCTTGGGCCTTGAGAAGACCTTGTGGGATACCGCTGGTCGGATCCATTGCCTCTACGGTGACCGTAGTAATGTCAAAGATCGCAGGTTTCATCTGGCTGGCGACAAAGCGCCAATAGATGAGTGAGTAAAGCCTGAGCTGATCGGGGGTCAGCCACTGGGCCACCTTGTCGGGGGTGTAGGAAAGGTCCGTGGGGCGGATCGCTTCGTGACCTTCCTGGGCGGACTTACCGGATTGATAGATGTTGGGTTTATCGGGCAGGTACGTTTCGCCAAACTGGTTGCGGATAAAGTTGCGGACGGCGACGAGAGCTTCTTCGGAGATGCGCACGCTATCCGTGCGCATATAAGTGATGAGAGCGACCGGACCTTCGGGGCCAAGCTCGACGCCTTCGTAAAGCTGCTGGGCTAACCGCATGGTTTTTTCGCTGGAGAAGCGAAAGCGGATGTTAGCCTGCTGCTGTAACGTACTGGTGATGAACGGCGGCGGCGGGGCATCGGCTCGTTCCCGTTGTTCCACCTGGGCAACGCGATAGCGAGCCTGCTGCAGCAAGGCCGCCAGTCGCAGGGCTTCGGTTTCGTTTGGTATCTGCGGCTTGGTTTGTTGCCATTCGACCAGTTCCGCGAGAAAGGTACCTTCCGGCGCTTCGCCCCGCTGAATGGGAGCGGCTTCGGCTTCCGTGTCCTCGATTTCGCCCTCTTCCTCTTTTTTCGCTTTACGTAAACGAATGACGGGTTGGACGGGATGGGCGCCGTCCGCTAAAGGGCGCAAGGCGGCGAGGATTTTCCAATACTCTTCGGGTCGAAAGGCCTGAATCTCACGTTCGCGTTCAACGATCAGCCGCACGGCCACCGATTGCACGCGACCGGCCGTCAGCCCACCTCGCACTTTTTTCCGCAACAACGGACTTAATTGGTAACCGACTACGCGGTCAAGGAAGCGCCGGGTTTCCTGGGCACGAACACGGTCCATGTTGATCTGTCCCGGTTGGGCGAAGGCTTGCTGAACGGCCTTTTTTGTGATCTCGTTGAAGGTAACGCGTCGCACTCGCTCCTCGGGCAGGTTCAATGCCTCTTTCAGGTGCCAGGCAATGGCTTCGCCTTCGCGGTCGGGGTCAGGCGCCAAGAAGACGAGTTGGGCCTGGTCGGCTTTTTTTTTCAGTTCGGCGAGAACCTCTTTGCGTTCGGGGAGGTTTTGGTAGGTGGGTTTCCAACCTCCCGCTATGTCTATACCGAAACGCAATCGGGGCAGGTCGCGGACATGGCCTTTACTGGCCGCCACCTCGTACTCTGCGCCCAAATATTTGCTGATGGTCTTCGCCTTGGCCGGCGATTCGACAATTACCAGGTTTTTCTTTTTCCTCGAACCCACAGGAACGACCTCCTTGCAGTCATGCCGTTCGTGCTCTTGCAGGCTGCCAAATACTCCGTGCCTATCTGGTTGGCTCGATGGCTCCGTTGGGATAAGTGTCAGGTTCCAAGCCCTGGTGGGGCGACGGCTGTGCTTGTCCGATTATAGCTTTTCGCGTGAGCGTGTGAGAGCCTGTTCCCTATAGCAGTTCCGAGCAACTGGCTATGCCCTCACGGGGCATCAAGCGGCTTTTGGCGACTTTACCAATTCTTCCGCGCTTGCCAGCATCGTAAGGATATCCCCAGACCGGAGGCAAGCCCCAGCACCCGGTTCAAGCGGTCTGGTGCAGGCCGAGTTGCTGTTAGCGCCCGTTCCGATTACGATGATAGGCAGGATGAGACAGCTCGACTGGTTTGGCTCACTGGGAAGAAGTGCAGGTGAGAGGAAAAACTGCGAAAAATCCGGCCTGAACCAATGAGGAAGACGCATGGCTTGGCAAGGATTTGAGGTATTCCGCCGCAGACAGAAAACCATTTTGGCCGTGCTGGCTGTCCTGGCCATGGTGTTGTTCATTGTTGGCGATGTGCTGATCGGAGTTCGGAGTGGCACGTCGGGGCTAGGCTATGGCCTGCGGCAATGGTTTACGGACACCCGCCTGGAAAAATTGCTTCTGATGCACGATCAGCGGCGGGCAGCTCTGGAAACTCTCCAGCGGGCCTGGATGCAGGCGCATCAGAGTTGGCTACGCAGCCGATTCAATGTGGCCAGTCCTACGGAAATCAAGGACGAGAATCTCCGCAAGCAATACGAGCAGGAAATTGACCAGGTGCAGCGGACCTTATGCGGTCAATTACTCGGAGGTGGGTTCCTGGGAACGACCCTGGGGTTCGACGCCGAGGGGCTTCTGGAATTCGCCTACTGGAAAGAGGAAGCCGACCGACTCGGCATCGTCATATCCACCAGCGTCATGCAGCAGGAATTCGAGCGCTTCACTCTTGGTCAGATCGGCGAGCGGGAACTTCAACAGATCGTCCACAAGACGGTGCGTTATCTGGCTTCCACCGAAGACCTGTATCAATGGTGGGCGGACGAAATCCGTGCCGCCTTGGCTCGGCGGGTCGTAGGCGCAGCTCCTGGACAGCGTTTCCACACTCCCACGCCTCTGGAACTGTGGGAGGCCTACCGTGAGCTGGGCACTTCCCTACCCCAGGTCGCCATCGTCTCCCTGGAGGTCTCGGAAGAACGGTTTACCAAAGCGGTTCCGGAACCCAGCGACCAGGAGCTGCAGAAATACTTCGACCAATATAAGCAGAACGACCCCGATCCCATGCGGGTTGAGCCGGGTTTTCGCGTGCCCAATCGCTACCGGGTGAGTTTTGTTTACGCCGACGTGCGTTATGACCCGAAAGACCCGGCGAAGACCGGCGAAGCGTGGCCTTACTATCGGCAACTGACCGAAGTAGCCTTCGGTTTACCCTCGTTGCTCAGTGTCACCCCGGCTTTACTGCCGGCCGGTCCGTTGGGCCTGAGCAGCGCGCTGCCGGCCATGAACCTCAAACTCCGCAGCTACGATTTATACCTTTCCGAAAAGTCGGCGCGATTCCGCCTGAACCAAACTGCCGCCGCTTATGGTTTAACGGACACCCCCTTGACGCAACTCGTGCACCATCACGGCTGGTTGCCTCCTGGGAGTGGGCCGTGGTATCAGCCGGGCATGGCCGAGGCAGAACAGGCGACCCAAGCGGTGTTGCGGGGAGTTACGGTGCTTACTGGAGCGGTCGCAGTGCCTTATCCCGTGGTCGCGCTCGTCAGCCCGGTATCCGTGAAAGCAGGGCGCATCGAAAGTCTGGCTGTGGAACTGGCCGCCACGCTCGGTCAGAGCGCGGGATTAACCGTTGCGCTGGCCGCCCCGGTGGTGAGTGGGGCGGAGCCGGAGTCGGCCTGGAGTTCTGCCCAGGTGGAAGCGTTGGCCGCCGTCAGTTTTCTCGGTCAGTGGGTCAGCCCTGCGCTGCCGATCTGGGCACCGGCCTCCTGGCGTGAGGCGTTACGTCCCCCCCAGTCACTTCCCGTGGTCCGACTGCTACCGGGCTACGAAGGATTAGCGTTGACCTGGGTAACGCCTCCGAGTTATGTTCCGTTTGCGGACGTGGCTCACGAACTGGAAATCGAGTTCCTGCGGATCCAGATCGCACGCTTCCTGGATGCGGATCTGCAACGGCTTCAGAGAGAACTGAACGATTACCGCCCAGTCTATCAGAAAGCCTACAGCGAATGGCGGAAGGCGCGGCGAACGGTTGCGCCGACAGAGAGATTCCCCCCTCCGCCCTTGGGAGCGCAAAAAGAGCCGTTGGACGACTACCTCCAACGGTTCTGCCAAGCCCGCGGGCTCCGTTACTTCCCCATGCCGCAGCCGCGCAATCGTTTTGAACTGATGCCTCGAGCCTCAGGCGAGTTGGGGAAGATTCTCTATCCGCTCTACCTCGAAACCAGGAGAGAGCAAACGGGCGCTCAGACGCCCCTGGAGATTTATCGTCGGGAGCTGGATTTCGCGGAATTGCTGATCACGGGGCGGGGACTGCTTACCGACGTGGCCAGCGATGTCAGGAAGCCCGAGCCCGTTGAAGAGGAATATGGAGTGTATCAGCCACGGCACCTGGCTCGCCCAGGCTTGAGCCAACATCGCGCTTTGATCTGGAAAGCCGAAGAACTCCCGGGTTACGTGCCCAGCTTTGAGGAAGCACGTCCGCAGGTGCGTCAGGCCTGGATTCGCGAGAAAGCCCGGCATTTGGCTCAGGAACATGCTCAACGTCTGGCCGAGCGTATCCGCGAATTACAGCAGCAACGTCAGGCGCCACTGGAGGACGTGATCCGTGAGTTGCGCGGCGACCCGAACTTCCCGGAACTCGAAAAGATGGCTACCGTAGAACTCCGCCGCTACCAATACGAACTGTTGTCGCGGCCTTTTACCGGCCTGGAAAGAACGTTACCGGGGCCAGCATTTCGTGCGGTGGCCTATCCGCCGCTGATTGATTATCCGCAGAGCAATTTCCTGGAACAGGCCTTCCAGCACCTGCGCCAAGCCGGCGCTTCGTGGACGACTACGAATCTGCCCGGGGATAAGGTGTACCTCCTGGTTGCGCTGCGGGAACCTCATTACCGCACACCGACGGAGTTTGCCTTAGACTACCTGCGCCGACCTTCCGAGAGCCGTATCCGTGTTGAGGAAACGGGCGGAAGCAGCCTTTCGCTCGAGCAGTGGGTCAGCCTTCGTCGCCATCGGCACTATCGCGAACAGTTCCTGGGCTTCCTTCGGCAACGCTATGGTCTGGATGAGGAAAAATGGCGGCAACTGGAAGACTATGTTCGCCGTCGTTTCTGAAGCATGTCCCGGCCCCATCCCCAAAGGCACAACTGAAGGAATCGCGCAGGTGCGTACAATACTGCCCGTCGACGTGGCGCCGCCGGTGCCGGTGGTGTGGCTGGACAGGAGTTAGTGCGATTGCCGCATTCCATCCTGGCTGACAGCAGGATCCGGACAACTGGCCGAGTCGGCGACCAGTTCCTCCCACATTTGCCAGGTTTCCTCCGCCATGCGCTGATGGTGGAAGAAAGTTTCGACAGCACGGCGTCCCTGGAGTCCTGCCTGTTGGCGGCGGATTGGGTCGCGCAGCATCGCTTCCAGGGCGTCCGCCAGGGCGAGCGGTTGATGCGGCGGCACGCATACCCCTCCGCCGCTGCGGGTCACCAGTTCCGGGAATGAACCATGCTGCGGCTGAACCACGGGCACCCCAGCGGCCCAAGCCTCCAGGACGTATAAACCCTTCGGCTCCCGATACACCGTCGGCACACTCAACACGTCCAGCCCGCTCAAGAACCGCACTTTCTCCTGGTACGTTACCTCGCCCCAATAGCGGAACCGTTGGCTCCAGCCTTCCTGAGCAATACGGCGCCGCTGCTCCTCGTAGTAGCCACGGTCCTGGGCACCCAGGTAGCCTGCCACCTCCAGACGCACCGGCACTCCCCGACGCACCAGTTGCGAAACCGCCTCGACCAGCACGTGCAAGCCTTTTTCGGGACAGATTCGCGCCAGATACCCGATGACGTATGTTCCGCTCGAACAATCCCGCCCGGCCGAGTTGCTGATCAGTGTCGCCGTACTCCGCGCTTCGTCGAAACTGTGCAGATTAATCCCCGGATAAATGACGCGCATCCGTTCGCGGGGCAAACCCAGATAATCGGCCATATAGTCGGCGTAATAGTGGCAAGGCACGATATACGCATCTACATACCGGGCATTGCGCTGAATGAGCTCAATCGCTGCCTGTCTGAATGATGCCGGCAAATGGTCGAGGAAGATGTCGTCCCCCTGTAAGGTTACCACGACGCGACAGGACAACTGGCTTTTCAACGCGGGCACCATTCCGGAGATCAGGATGTTGGACAGGCACACCAGATTCGGCCGATATTCGCGCTCCAGCCAGGTTACCAGGCGTTCCACTTCCCGGGCCTGATAACCTTCCAGGCCGCGAAGCATTGAGAGCGTCAGGTCGCCTAACTCCTCGGCCCGCGTGCCCACGGCGAATCGGCTCACACACCGCAACAGGCCCGGTGAACTCAGCCAGCGCTCCAGCCAGGACGGCAGGTTCCGCCGAAACCAGGCATTTTTCTGCTCCAGGTAAACGCTGATGCCGCTGTAAAAAATCCGACTGGTGCTGACCTCCGGCTCATCCGTTCGCAGCGGCGTGTAAGTCGGAATGAGCAGACAATCCCGTCCTTGTTGCCGCAGGGCGCTGACCAGGGCGTTATCTTTCAGGCAGCTGCCGCAAATCATTCCCG
>JANWVZ010000330.1 GCA_025056555.1 Gemmatales bacterium
TCATCCGCCGCGGCGAGGCTGAGGCCATGCTGACCGGCGGCTCGCACAGCATGCTCCATCCCTTCGGCGTCACCGGCTTCAACCTCCTCACCACTCTCTCCATGATGAATGACGCCCCTGAGAAAGCCAGCCGACCGTTCGACCTCAACCGCTCCGGCTTCGTCCTCGGCGAGGGGGCCGGCATGATTGTGCTCGAAGAATTGGAGCACGCCAAACGCCGCGGCGCGACCATCTATGCTGAGCTGGTCGGTTACGGAACCTCCGCCGACGCCTTTCGCGTGACCGACAGCCACCCGGACGGCCGCGGCGCCATTGCCTGTATGCGCGGCGCCCTCCGCGATGCCGGCCTCAGTCCCGACGCCATCAACTACGTCAACGCCCACGGCACCAGTACGCAAATCAACGACAAGGCGGAAACCCTCGCCTGCAAGGCGGTCTTTGGCGAACGTGCCTACCAGATCCCAATCTCCAGCAGCAAGAGCATGCTCGGCCATCTCATCTGCGCCGCCGGCGTGGTGGAGGCCATTACCTGCGTCATGACGATCCGCCATGGCGTCATGCCACCCACCATCAATTACGAAACCCCCGACCCCGACTGCGACCTCGACTATATCCCCAATCAGGCCCGCGAAGGACGTGTCGATCACGCCCTGTCCAACAGTTTCGGTTTCGGCGGCCAGAACGTTTCCCTCATCATCAGCCGCTTCGTCGATTGACGGCTGCGATGCCTGCT
>JANWVZ010000331.1 GCA_025056555.1 Gemmatales bacterium
GGGGTGCGCTTTATGACGATGTTCCACATGTCCAACGACAGCCACCTATTCCACACCGCGCCAGGGGAGGGGCGGCTGCCGCTTTACGAAGCCAAGCTGCTGCACCAGTTCACGCACCGCTGGGCGACGTATGGGGGAGCGGGGAGTGGGGAATGGGGAATGGGGAGTGGGCGTGCGGGCGTGGGCAGCGGGCGCGCGAGCGTGGGCAGCGTGGGAGATGACGAGAGCGACGTTTTTGAGCAGGCCCTTGCGCCGCATCGTTCGGTTGAACCATCAGGACGCCCAGACTCCCCCTCGCCGGCAACGCTGGAGAGGGGGCGGGGGGGTGAGGAGAAAGTCCGCGCTGAACCGCAGAGCCGCGAACTGACCCCCGCCGAGCTGGCCGACCCGACCGTGACCGTCACGCCGCGCTACTGGGTCGACGCCGCCGAGGTCGAAGCGCGCCTGGCGGGGCGCTGGGATCGCCGGTGGCTCCTCGGCTTCCGCGACATCACCAACGCCACCAATGAACGCACCGCGATCTTCAGCCTGCTGCCGCGGGTGGGGGTGGGGCACACAGCGCCGCTGATCCTGTTTGCCGAAGAAATCCGTGCGGTTCATATTGCCTGTTTCCTGGCGACGCTCAACAGCCTGGTCTTTGATTTTGTCACGCGCCAGAAGGTTGGCGGCACCCACCTGACCTACACCTATCTCAACCAACTCCCCGTCCTTCCGCCATCCGCCTTCAG
>JANWVZ010000332.1 GCA_025056555.1 Gemmatales bacterium
TTGCCCCGCCTCGACGAACTCGTGCCGGTCCTAGCTCCAGAACGGGTGATTGGCCGTGCAACCGATCTCGTCATTGCCCACCACGACCGTCAGCAACTCGCCGTCCAGCTCATGTTGGAACGTAGCCTAACAATACGCCCTAGCCCCGACACACTTGGCAAACAGTAACCGATCCGCAAGACCTTCGCCTCACCCTCGGCTCCCAGTTCGGGCAGGTCCAACTTGATGGTGTTGGTTTCTGGATCGAGTTCGTCCTCGAGCCACTCCAGCGGTTGTTGCAGCTTTAAGAGTAATCCGGAAGGTGTTTGTTGAACTGGATGTGGCCAATGGCCAAGCCGTTATTCGCTCTCATACTTAAGAGCAATCTGAAAGATGTTTGCTGAATCACAGGTAATATCTCTTCTACGCAAAAACAGATTGTTCAGATGTATATATATGAACAACGCGATAGACGAAAAACAGAGTGTAGAAAGGTTACAATAAGACAACAAACTAGTGCAGTTACTAATCCCGGCAAGACTTGTCGCGCTGCATACCTTTTTCTGTAACGCGTAGGAAAGATTCGAACAACGGCAAAATTCTCGAGGAATTGAAGCAATTTGGTTTCAGGCGGCGCACAAAGCGACGTACTCACTCTTTCTTTGCCCAACTGCCTCCGACCTGGTGGCACTAATTACGGCCTAGCCCACCTTGCCCGAATCTTTAAAGAC
>JANWVZ010000333.1 GCA_025056555.1 Gemmatales bacterium
GCATCAACCACTTCAAGCAACTGACCTTGAGCTGGCAAATGTACGCCGACGACCACGGCGGCAAACTGGTGCCGGTGTTTTACTTTTTCCGCGGTCAGGTCAACACGCAGGCTTGGGTGCGCGGGAGCATGGACGATGACACTCGCATTTATCCGCCGGTCGAGCCGGGCGTATTGGACTCGACCAATTTGAACGGGATCATGCTGGGCAGTCTCTATCAGTACAACAAGTCGGTGGGCGTATATCGTTGTCCGGCGGACCCGAGCACGGTTCACGGCGTGCCGCGGGTGCGCAGTTATTCGCTCAATGGCTGGATGGGCGGCACGTGGGTCAAGGGCCAAAGCAATTATGTCGTGTTCAGGCGCGAGCAGGACATTGTGCGTCCGCCGCCATCGGGCGCGTGGGTGTTCATTGATGAGCACGAGCGCAGCATTAACGATGGCTGGTTCGCGGTGGACATGAAAGGGGATCGGGGGTTGCTGGACGCGCCGGCCACGCGCCATAACAACGCCTACGCGCTGTCGTTTGCCGATGGGCATGTGGAGGTGTGGAAGCTGCGCGACCCGCGCTCGATCCATTGGACAGCACTGCCCATCCCGAACAAGCCGGTTAATCCGGACTGGCAGCGATTGGCAGCAGCCTCAACCAGCTTGCGCGAGTGAGCGCGTGCGGAGGAGAGGAAATGAGGCTGGAGCACCCAAGAGAAAGCC
>JANWVZ010000334.1:0-371 GCA_025056555.1 Gemmatales bacterium
CTCGGAGAGATTGTCTCGCAGAGAGGACATATACTATCCTTATCCTTACAACTCCCGCGGATCGGATACATCTGGAGAAGAAGCGCAAGATGATCAACTCTCGGCGAAGTGCGAATGACGAGGCAATGAACCTGCCGCCCAGGCACAATTGCCGGCAGCGCAGGACGCTGCAAGCGTCAAGAGACGCTGCTGACGAGTTTGCGGATCTGGAACCTCTCAATCAATTGATCTCCCTTCGTAATAAACGGGCCCTCATTACAGGCGCAGCTGCAGGTATCGGCAAAGCGATTGCTCGTCGCTTTGCTGAAGCGGGTGCTCACCTCGATCTGGTTGACATTAGAGCGAATTCCGAATTGATTTACGGCTCCACA
>JANWVZ010000334.1:381-701 GCA_025056555.1 Gemmatales bacterium
CTGAAAATAGCTCGAATTTTGCACGCCTTGCCGTAAATCAAGCTGGAAATCGCTCTAATGCCGAACGCCTTGCCGTTACCCGGTCAGAGCTTGCTCGGTTTGAAATTGATGTGAAAACTCACATCGTGGACTTGTCGAAGAAAGAAAAGAAGCGATAGACCATCTATGGGGGACTTTCAATGAAGATACGCCAAATATCCTGGTCAACAATGCCGGCGTTTATGCCTTCAAGGATTTCGTGGACGTTGATGAAGACTTCTATCGCCGAGTCATGGACATTAACCTGTGCTCGGTCTATTGGATGTGTCAGCTAACTATCT
>JANWVZ010000335.1 GCA_025056555.1 Gemmatales bacterium
CCTTCTATAATAACCACTTTATCAGCGTCAGGCAGGTGAACAGCAATATTCGGATTTTTCAAGATATTTTTGCCCCATGCCGTTTCCATACTCCCTTCAAAGTGTAGGCGGTTTTCAAACCAAATACCCCAAACAGGGACGACATGAGGACGATTATCGAGAAATACTGTGCTAATCCAGTAATGTCGAGATTGCGACATCTGCGTAGATACAAAATTCCATGAAACAAGGTTTTCCTTTGTTTCGGGCATTTTATATCCTTTTGCTTTTCTTGCGGGTGTAGCTTCAGGAATAACAATTGGACTCAACATAGGGATTGAACGAACTCCACGTTTATAAAATCACCAACATAATTTTGCAAGGAAATGCCCAACGGCCTGCGCTTCACCTGCGCCGCGCAGCGCAGCGGAGCGGCGTCAGGTGCAAGCGATTGTTGGGCGGCGTTCAATGCCATTGGACTCATTACTGACGGACTAACAACCAACCAATGAGTATGCCGCCCAGGACAATTATCAGCCATGTCCACTTGAGGTCAGCTGCTAAAGGGGGTGGCGTTGTTTCATCGGTCGGGTCAAATGTTATCAAATAGAAGCGATCTTTCTTTGCCATAAATTCATCGAGATTGAGCCGAAAACCTAATGCCTGAACCCATCGTTTCATGGTTGGATTCTGAGCCACGAATTCAAACGCTTGGGCT
>JANWVZ010000336.1 GCA_025056555.1 Gemmatales bacterium
GGTCGTAGGCGGCGGAAACTCCGGTCGAACCAGCCGCGGAAGGATCGCATTCCGTTGTCGCCCGAAGTTTCTGAACTTTCAAATCTAAATGAATTTTACCGACGCTGTTGCTCGGCGTCAATGAAGGGAAAGTCTTCGCTTGGATCGGGGCATCCAGCGGAATGCAAAGGCTCCCCGGCAAGGTCCATCGCCAAACGAAGCGCTAGAAAAGCATCGATCGCTCAACCGCCGGCTCGGGTCGCCGCCGCTCACGCCTGCCGTGCCTGGTCAAACCGGGCCGCGATGGCGGGCCAGTTCACCACGCGCCACCAGGCATCGACGTAATCGGCGCGGCGATTTTGGTAGCGGAGATAGTAGGCATGTTCCCACACATCCAAACCGAGAACCGGGAACTGACCGGTCATCAGCGGACAATCCTGGTTCGCCGTGTGGGTGATGCGCAAGCGGTTATCGGCCCAGACAAGCCAAGCCCAACCACTGCCAAAGCGTGCGAGTGCCGCCGCCCGAAATTGCGCTTTGAAGTTATCGAAGCTGGTGAAGGTCGAGTTGATCGCCTCGGCCAAGGCCCCCGCCGGCGCACCGCCGCCGTTGGCAGCCATGATCGTCCAGAACATCGAATGGTTGTAATGTCCGCCGCCGTGGTTGATGACGGCTTGGCGAATCGCTTCGGGCACCTGATTGATTTC
>JANWVZ010000337.1 GCA_025056555.1 Gemmatales bacterium
CTCCTGACGCCATCGCAAGGTTTCAATCCTTTTCTTTATTCCTCAGACTGATTCTAAAATATGTCGTCCTGTTCCCATGCCGCTGTTTCGTGGCTTCGAACACCCAATCGTTTGAATCTAAGTAGCGATGTATAGGCATAATGAAGTAATATATCTAACTGATGGGTTTTAATCCCTTAGTGTTTGGGGTCTAAGTTGTGATTCGCCCTTGCTGCATCGACTCCCATGCTGCCCCGTACAGTTTCAATCCCCTAGTGGTTGGGGTCTAAGTTGAGATGTCGGAGATTATTGAGAAAGTCGGCCGTTTGCCGGATAGTTTCAATCCCCTAGTGGTTGGGGTCTAAGTTGAGATCCTTAGGGACTGCAGCTGGTATGGTTCTCAGGGATGGTTGTTTCAATCCCCTAGTGGTTGGGGTCTAAGTTGAGATGGAAGTACCAAGTTCCGTTTCATCGTAGGCATCGCCTGTTTCAATCCCCTAGTGGTTGGGGTCTAAGTTGAGATGTCAGCGGACTCGGAAAAAAGCCAAGAAAACTAAACAAGTTTCAATCCCCTAGTGGTTGGGGTCTAAGTTGAGATCTGTGATGACTGGGAATAAAACGCCCAGTCTGCCGTCGTTTCAATACCCGAGGGGTTGGGGTGGAAGTTGTGATGGTTATGCGGCCCGTGTTTTTCTCTAGCGGCGA
>JANWVZ010000338.1 GCA_025056555.1 Gemmatales bacterium
AATGTCACTCCGAAAAGACAGTCGGACTATAGCGAGGCAATCGACACCACTAAGTGCATTCAGTATCCCCTAAGTAACGTAATTCCGAAACGGGGTCAGAGCATGGCAGGGTAGCCCGCGCTAGTGAAGAAATCTACTATCCCCTGGGTAACATCATTCCGAAAACAGAGTCAGAGTGTAGCGATGCAGCTCGCGCTACCAACAACATTTACTATCCCCAAGGTAGCCACATTGATCTTTCTGTCCGTGCCCTTATACTGCCGTCATCACAATGCATTCTTAGTTCCGACAAGCCATCTGACGACAGTGAATATCACTGAGCTAACGTAACTCCCAAAACGAGGTCGGAGCATGCCGAGGCAGTCCGCACCATTGGCGACACTTACCATCCCATAGGTAAAGACATTTATCTTTCTGTGCATACCATACTTCGACTACCTTCGTTGGCTGTGCTTATTTTCCACCAGCCGATTGCGGACATTTACTTTCCCCTAAGTAACGTAATTCCGAAAACGAGGTCGCAGCGCGGTAAGATAGCCAGCGCTCGTGAAGACATTTACTATCCCCTGGGTAATGTCACTCCGAAAAGACAGTCGGACTATAGCGAGGCAATCGACACCACTAAGTGCATTCAGTATCCCCTAAGTAA
>JANWVZ010000339.1 GCA_025056555.1 Gemmatales bacterium
GCCAGGCGCGTTTTCCCGCTGCCGCCCGGTCCCGTCAGAGTCAGCAGGCGAGTGGCATGGAGGTGCTGAATGACTTCGGCGCTCTCGCGCTCCCGCCCGATGAAGGAGGTTGGAAAGGAGGGCAGATTATTGGCAGGAATATCGGTCATTGCTGAATCATACGATAAATCTCTCTGTCAATCAATTCGTCTCGATTATCTTCCGTCAAGACTTCTGCTTCCCGCGTGCGCGCATCATCGTCTACACTGAATTGTCGTCGCAATGTTGGTGTGATCATCACAGCGCCTTCCAAACTGATGTGATGCCCGACAGGATACCCTGTGGCATAGCATCGCCGCACCTACACACCAATGGAACGACCACAGGGTGCATTCCACGCGGCCCGACGGCTCGCGCTTCACCTGCGCCGCGAAGCGTAGCGGAGCAGCGTCAGGTGCAAGCGCGTGCTGGGCGGCTTTGTCTGTAAAAAAACCTACTTGCTTGCAACGATAAACACCCGTCCTTCCCTTTCGGGGTCATCTAATGGTGTTTTCAAATCCTGTATCCGGGCAAAGTAGGGGTTCTTCCAACCAACATCGAGTAGGGCTTCTTTCACCCTCTCCATTTCAAAAACGGTGTTGAACGGCGTCTCGTCAAATCGCTCGTA
>JANWVZ010000033.1:0-258 GCA_025056555.1 Gemmatales bacterium
TACCACCACATCGTCACCATCGTTCATGCGGATGTCCAGCGCTTTCACCTGCGTAGCCGGAAAAATGGCAGGTGTACTAACACCGTTGACCGTGGTGCCGGAATTGCCCGTCACGACCACACTAATACCGCTTACGTTTACGTTAACGGTGATGTGATTATCATCGGAATTACCGACAATTCGCAGCGTCCCCGCGATAAGTGTAGCCGTCACGTTACCCGCCGGGAGCGACCGCGCCTCCAAAGCCTCAACCCACAA
>JANWVZ010000033.1:268-27705 GCA_025056555.1 Gemmatales bacterium
TCCGTAGTATGAAGTGCGAGCCCCGATGCATTATCGAGGTTACCAAAATCTTTCGGCTTTGTCAATAAAAACTTTGGCAACCTGCAGAAGAAATTTCGTTATGCTCTAAATAAGAAACTGTGAAAGCCTGAGCCGAGTGAGCACAGTTGCAACAAGTGTGAGTTCAACTCAGGCAAGCGAAGATTGAGCTGCCACAGCGGTAGTCAGCGTATTGCCTGTAAAGCCGAGGACTTGGGAACTTCGGCTCTGGAAGGGAATGCAATGATATCGCGAGAAATCGCCCAACTCGGGCCCGCTTTTGCTGCGTACCTGAGTCACCATCGTAAGCATGCTTACCGCTGGAAAATAGCGAGCAGCTCGGGTCTGTTCTTGCCACGTCCCTCAGTCGTCTTTGATTCTACTCCCGCTAACAACCCTGTCGCAGATTCAGCCACGTCGTGGCGCTTTGCTTGGCACCAGTCAAAACGATTCTACTTCCTGGAACAAGCCGGTCGCTAAGCCAGAGCCGGGGCGACTAAGCATACCCCATGAACTCGCCTTCGGTCCTGTTGGCCGCCATATTGCACTGCCCGCCACTTCGGGAACTACTGCCCTGGACTCCTGTGTGACCTGCCATGTGAGTCGCTCGAGCCGATCTGCTGTGGACTAGTAGTTCTACCAAGCATGTTAGCCTTACCAGGACCACTCCTGAACCTGATCGAAGCTGTTCGAGGATATCGAACAAGCCAGAAGCAACAAGTGAGGAGAGCAATTGGTTGCATTGCAGCATTAGTATCTGAGCCGTGTGTGTAGTTTTGAGTACGGCACAACCCCAGTGGATCGGGTCATGGAGCGGGGCCAATTCCGCGTGTTGCAGGATGCTGGGTTGTAACTTCCGGAACGCTGGGACAGTGATGCGAAAAGCGCTGTCAGATCGCGTGTATGCCTGACGGCCTCCGCTCTCGGCCCAAGTGGCCGATAGTCCTGAAGCAAGCGACACAGGCGACGGGCAAGGGGATGCGGTTGGACTGTCTGGTGTTCTTGATGAGGCACGGAGCGGCAGTGCTACTGCTAAGGCACTGGCACGAGGTGGCCAATGATTCGTGGGGGAGGTTCCTCAACGGCGCAGGCGTAACCTCCAAGCTCCCCCTGACGTTGGCAACACTGCGGTGGCAGACTCACCTGAGCGCTACAACGGACTGCATTTGCCTGGTAACTCCAAGATCAAAGCGCGGGGTGCCGCTGCCGCCTTCGGCACTTTGCGACTATGTTGTAGGTGCAAGCTAACCGACTTCCACGCTTGCCGCTGTCAATGGGCTGGTTTCCAGTTCCTGAACGATAATCTCGTTCAGCCTCGCGGCAGCGAGTCGGGCCGCCATACCGACGGCGTTGCGGATAGCTTTGGCCCCGCTGGCGCCATGGCAGATAATGCAGATGCCATCAATGCCCAAAAGAGGCGCTCCGCCTTGAGAGCTGTAGTCATAAGTTTCCACAAGTTGATGAATCACCTGCTGGGCGCGGTCGCGTTCCAGTTGCAGGTGCCGGGCCAACTCGGTGGCGGTTACCCGCATGATAAAATCAAAGACGCCTTCACAAACCTTGAGAACAACATTGCCCACGAAACCATCGCTAACGACCACATCCGCCACGCCTCGGTGAATATCGCGTCCCTCGATATTGCCAATAAACTGATCCCGCAGGGGGCTGCTGTCAAAAATAGCGTGGGTTTCCTTGGCCAAGTCGTGGCCTTTGGCTTCTTCGGTGCCGACGTTCATCAGGCCGATGGTGGGTTTCTCTTTCTTCAAGACATGTTTTGCGTAGATCGCCCCCATGACGCCATACTGGTACAGATGGATAGCGCGAGGGCTGACGTTGGCCCCGACATCGAGCAAGACACAAGGCCCTTGCATCGTCGGCATAGTAGCGGCAATGCCGGGTCGGCTGACATGAGGCAGAAATCGGCGCAGGCGCAAACCGCCGGCTACCATGGCGCCTGTATTACCCGCGGAAACAATCGCTTCCACTTTGCGCTCCGCCAGCAACTGCCAGAGTCGCACTATGGAACTGTCGGGCTTCTGGCGTAGTCCCGCTACGGGGCTGTCTTCCATGGTGATGACCTGGGAACAATGGAAAATCTCCAGGCGTTCGCTTTCTTTTGGGGACAACGAACCGACTTGCCCCAGGGCCTGCTGAACGACATCCTCTCGGCCCACCAGGATAATACGCAGGCTCTGATCTGCACGCAATGCTTCTATGGCCCCCGCTACGATCGGTGCAGGAGCGTGATCCCCGCCCATAGCATCTACGGCAATACGCATCGCTTCTTTTCTCCCTGTCCTAACAGGCTGCCCATACTGGTCGTCCGACTCTCAGGTCTGAGATTTCTCCGATTTTTCGGGTGGCGCATAGTCTTTGTCGCGGTACTTGCCACATTGCGGACAAACCCGATGAGGCAGCATTGGCTCGTTACATTCGGGGCAGTAAGTTACCTGAATCGGCGTAGCATGCAAATGGCTACGTCGCTTACCTTGTTTGCTTCGGGAGGTTCTTCGCTTCGGAACAGCCATAGGCTTACCTTCCCCTTATTATGGGTGGGCGTAGCTGCGCCAAAAGAATAACGCTGGGCCTTCGGGGATGCCCAGCGAATACTATATGCTATCTCGGGCCGGCGGGATTGTCCACTCGCGCATCACTGGGCAAACGCAACGTTGTCCCCGGCGGTAAGTGATTGACGTCCTGGATTACGTCACGGTTGAGGCGATAGATTTCTGGCCAGCGGTCTCCACTGCCCAGAGTACGCTTGGCGATGAGCCACAGCGTGTCGTTGGCTTGCACGCGATAAAATCGGTAGGGGCCACCAGTGCTATTTTCCACAGGCGTGGTCAGAGTCGGATTAGAAGCGCCAGATGTGCCGGATGGCGTGTATCCAGGTGCAGGAACATGACCCGGAGCGCTTCCTGGATTACCCCAAGGCACGTGATTGCCGACAAGCTGCGGGTAGCGCCGCTGCAAGACCTCAGCCGGGGGAAGAAACACGACAACGCCGACGCTGAGCTGCGCCAAGCGTGGATCGCGTTCCCGATTGTATGTCGCCAGAGCCTGAGCAAAACGTTCTGTGCCATATTTCCAGCGGCTAAGCAGTTCCCAGTTGTCGCCTGGTCGAATAGTATAGCGTTGTACTTCGTAGTCGAAGACTTCGACGCGGTCTTTGTTGGGCGGAGTTGGTGCAATCTTGACCGGAAAAGCGTCGGGAGGTGCGGGAGCCAGCGGTTGGGTTTGCGGACGAACCGTGACAGGAATAGCATCCTCCGGCTTAGGTCCAGTTGTCCGGTTAGCCACTAGAGAAGCTGGTGGCGGGGGCGCAGAGTAACTGCGGTCGAACGCATCTGAAGGGGGAGGTGCTGGGATGACCACGGGTATAGATGGGGTGCTCGGGGCCGAGGGTGTTCTTTCGATATTAGTCGCCGGTTTGTCGGCAGAACCAGCGGGTGAATGGAGCTGGCCTGCACTGTCGCTGCTATTTGTCGCAACCGATGGCTTCGACTCCGTACCAGCCCCACTTGGAGGGTGAGATATTGGCGCAGGAAACGCAGAGCCGGCGCCTGGCTTGTTTGGAGTAGTGGTTACTGGAACGGGATTGGCGCTCGATGGCGAGATAACTGGTGCGGACTCTGGGGCTGTGGGCTCTCTACTGGCGGGTGCTGGAAAGCTCGGCTTGGATTCAGGGACCGAGGGTTGAGGAGGCAATGGAGCGGAAGCTAATGGCGGCGCCGTAGGCGCTAACTCGGGTGTTCCAGGGGGAGAAGCGGGTGGGGTGGAACTGGTTGGCGGGTTGACCAACGGCGGCGCAGGAGACACTGTAGAAACCGGTGAAGCAGGACTTGGCGCTTTCGCCTCGGCCGGCTTGGTACTGATGGTTTTCTCGACATCGGCCAGGGAAACCGGCGGCTTAGCCTCGACAAGGATCGGAGGGGGAGAGGGAATTTCCGGCACCGGTGGGCTCGCTGATTCTGGCACTGAGGAAGCTGATAGGTTTGGTGCTACTGGTGGACCCTCAGGGTTAGTGCGAATTTCACCCTGAAATGGCGTGGGCTGTTCTTGGGTGACCGTCGCTGGGCTGGCAGCGGTAGCGGATTCCGGCTTGGCTGGAATTACCTGAGCCGTGGCGGAGGAGTCCGACGTTTTCTCCGCGATTTCGGTGGTCTGGGGCTTGAGAAAGTAAAGCTTGTAGCCGACTGCTCCGCCGACAAGCACAAAGACTGTTCCAGCTATGGCTAAACCGACCTTCGTTTCGCGAGTCATGCCTTGCCTCCGTGGGAAGAAATGGACCAAGTGGGCACCCAAGCCCAGCCTCTTTGGCCGGGAAACGAATAGCGCATGGGCAGGGCGGTAATGAGGTTAAACCCGTGCGCGGGCCCAGGGAAGCCATTAGCCCGGCGCGCAGACGAAGAAGCAAGGTCCGGGTAGAAGCTTCGCATCGCCCTAAGTTCCCGAAGCGAGCAATTCAGCGGCGCGCAGCCGCGCGCTGCGGGCTCGCGGATTCGCGCGGATTTCGGCAGCATCCGGGCGCACTGGTTTTTTTGTCAATACCAGCCAAAGGTCGCGCTGGCGAAATGTGTGTTTGACCAAGCGGTCTTCCAGGGAATGAAAGCTGATGACCACCGCCCGTCCACCACGGCGCAAGCATCGGGGTAGGCATTCAAGAAACCGCTGGAGAGCGCCCAGTTCATCGTTGACTGCAATGCGCAAGGCCTGGAAGGTGCGTGTGGCGGGGTCAATGCGCCCGCGACGCGGCACACAGGAGCGTACCAGTTGCGCCAGTTGTGCCGTCGTGCGAATGGGTTGCTGTTGCCGCGTCTGCACGATGCGTCGAGCGATGCGCCGGCTGAAACGTTCTTCGCCGTAGCGCCAGAGTATCTCGGCCAATTCTCGCTCGTTAAGCTGAGCCAGCAGATCGGCTGCAGTGGGGATTGCGGCAGTTGGGTCGAGCCGCATATCCAAGGGGCCATCCTGCAGGAAACTCAAACCGCGACGTGGGTCGTCGAGCTGATCGCTGGACACTCCCAAATCGGCCAGCACACCGTCCAAGGCGATGACACTGTTCTTGGCCAGGATCGCAGGTAAGGTATCAAAGCGTGCCTGACACCACAGGACGCGACAGGGATAAGCACGGCGTTGTGCCAGAGTGAGCATAGTCGGATCCTGGTCGAGCGCCAGTAAGGTTCCTGTCGGGCCCAGGCGCTCTGCGATGGCCTGGGCATGTCCCCCGGCCCCGACCGTGACATCGGCGATTATCTGTCCTGGTTGAGGAGTGAGGTATTCGAGCACAGCCTGCAGCAGGACAGGAACGTGGCGTGCAGCGGCGGACTGGGAGGTAGCGGCAGACAACGATAGTTCCCTCCTGGGAGGCAAGGCCTGTTGATGCTGGACCTTTTTGGCGCTTATAACTGATCCTGGGTCGCTGAGGCAACGGCAATCTTAAAAGCACGAAGCCGACCCAGGCAGGGTGGATCGGCCTCGGCACGGGGGAACAGGGGTGGGGTCAAGCGGCCCGGCGCGTTCCTCGCGCCGGTAGGGCAGGAGCAAGCTCAGCACGCTTCCGGCGGTCGTCTGGGTGGGTGCACGGTTAGGTGTTCTCCTCGGTGAGCATTCCTTGCCTTCCTCGTTGTCGTTCTCCTAAACAGCCGGTTTCCCCCGTCGCAAGTCGCTGAAAACATCGGCCAAATGTGCTGCCTCAGCACAGCAGATTTCACCGATGGGGCCGAACGATGCTGACCAGCGCCGGCATAGGACACAGACTCGCTTTCCCGCGCCTGTGCGGACTAATCCGATCCAGAGCGCGAACTGAACAATCGCAGCAACGCGTCCAGTAACCGTCCGCCGCGCTTGGCCTCTTCGCGTAACGCAGACAGGGGCAAGTGCAGATATTTGTTCTGGAGCAGTCGGAACGCATTTTCAATAACTCGAAGATCCTCAGCCGCCAGCTTACCGTCGAGCTGCTGGAAACATTGTTGTTGTACTTCCAGGCGGATGCGTTCCCACTCCTGACACAATCGGGCAATTGCGGGCCCGAGGCGACGGCGATTCCAGTCAGCCAGGAAATTATCAGTTTCGCTTTGTACCAGGGCCTCTGCCGCGGGAACGTGCTTGAGCCGCTCTTTCAGGACTTCCTCCCGAATCCGATTCAGGTCGTCCACGTTGAGCAGCAGGTCCACCTCTTCCAACTCAGCGATGCTGGGCTCGAAGTCGCGCGGCACGGCTAAGTCGAGGATCGCCAGATGCCGACCTAACCGGCGCGGCAACACCGCCTGCAGACGGGAGCGCGAAACCACAATCTCGGAGGCTCCAGTGGCACTCAGAATAATGTCGGCTTCCGCCAAGGCGTCGTCGAGTTGCTCCCACCGGTACACCTGACCGCGATAGGTGTGAGCCAGCCCCTGGGCTTTTTCCAGGCTGCGATTGCACACCAGAATGCGCCGAGGACGCAGTTCCAGGAGATGCTTCAACGTCAGTTCTCCCATCTTGCCGGCACCGAGTAACAGAACCGTCTTATCGCGAAAACTGGCAAACACTTGCCGGAGGTAATCCAATCCCAGACTCGCTACCGACATCTTGCCCTGAGCGATGCCGGTTTCCCGGCGCACCCGTTTACTGACGACTCGAGCCTGCTGGAACAGAGCATGCAAGACTGGCCCGACCGTGCCGATCTCCTGGGCCCACTCATAGGCCGATTTCACCTGGTTGGCGATTTGGTCTTCGCCAACCACCAGACTGTCCAAGCCACAAGCTACACGGAACAGATGCCGGACAGCTTCCCGCTCCCGATGCTCGTATAAATGTGGTCGCAGTTCGCTGGCAGAGATACCGAGCCTTCCTTGCAGGAACTCTGCCCAATCGAGGGATCGGGGCAGTGGTGCTTCGCCATCGAGCCGGGCCAGGTACACTTCCACGCGGTTGCATGTACTCAGAATCACTACTTCGCAGCCAAATTGCTGCTGCAGCGCCGTCAGATAATCCGCCAATCGTTCCTTACCCACAGCCAAGCGTTCCCGCAGGGCCATCGGCATAGTGCGATGATTCGCCCCGAACACTATGAGGTTCATGATCCGCCTCCGAACCGATGCCAACTCGGCGCGAAGGTTTCAATGCTCAGCGCCACTAACAACAGGACAAAGGCCAGGATCGCTCCCCAGGCAAAGCGTCGGCCCCGTTCGTGTTGCCGATACCGCAGGTCCAAAAGCAGCACAAACACTACGACCAGCAACGAGCCGCTGATAACTTTCGGGTCCAGCCAGCTGAACTGCCGCCGTTGCCAGAGCAGAACCATGCCCATCACGACCCCCGCCGTCCACAAGGGAAATGCCCAGGCCACTCCATGGCGAATCATGCGCTCTAAACGTTCGAGACTCAGCAACCGCAATCCTTCGCCCAAGGCCTGCTTGTGCCGTAATCGCCAAGCTTGCACCAGGTACATGACACTGGCCACAAAACTCACGCACACTCCCACTCCCCCCAAGACCAAAAGCGCCACGTGCGCGGTGATGAGCCAGTGATCCATCGGTCCACTGATGTCCGGCCAACCTTGAGCGCCGGGCCAGAGCGTGGCCAAGCCGATCAGCGCCAGCACGACCGGCAGGACGAAAACATTCCAGGCGACCCGTCGGTAATGCAGTGCTCCGTACAGACCTAAGAACGCCACGATCCACGCCAACCAGAGGAGCGACCGGGCTTCGCCGGGGCTCGGCGTCCACCGTGCAGCCAAGTAGAGCGTGTGGGCCAGCAAACCGGCCCCCATGAACGCGAGCGTGAGCCAGCGCCACGCCTTGTACTCCGGCTTCCACAGGCGGAACAACTCCGCCCACCACGCCACCCCGTAGCTTGCTGCAAAACAAATCACACTAATCCGCTGCCATTCCATATCTGTCTGCAGGAGCGTCGCCACACCTGGTGGTAACGTAACCGTCCGAGCGGGCCATAGGATGTCGTTGGCGGATCGGCAATCCGCATGTCCACTTCTTTGGGATCCATAGCGACCACTGTGCTTCTACGCTTGGAGTCGCCGCAGACGTCCCAGCTTATTGTAAGGCTAATGTTCCTTGCAGACATTGCCTTCGGCGGCGCCTCTGTCCAACGCGGCTGCCTGTGCTGCGGGCCAGGAAGCAGCACCCATGTCATCGGTGGCGCAGGCATTCTGCTCGAAAGCGAAGGTCAAGGTGAACTAACGCTGCACTAAACTTCGCGCTGCTCGCACGATGTCGGCCGCGGTAAGTCCATATTTTCGCAGTAAGTCCTGGGGCGCACCAGACTCGGCATAAGTATCGTTCAAGGCCACAAAGCGCATCGGGACCGGATGCTGCTCGGCCACAGACTGGGCCACGACGCTGCCCAGACCGCCGTGCTTGAGGTGTTCTTCCGCGACCACGATTCGGCCTGTTTCACGAGCTGCTTGAGCAAGCGCTTCATGATCCAGAGGTTTCACCGTATGTATGTCTAATACACGGGCGCGAATACCCAGTTGTGCCAGTTCCTCGGCAGCCTGCAGCGCCGACCATACCATCAAGCCGTTGGCGACGATGGTTACGTCCCGACCTTCCCGCAGGCAATTCGCTCGTCCCAGCGTAAAGGGTACGTCTCCCTCGTACACCACCGGGACGTTAGGTCGGCCGACGCGCAGATACGCAGGTCCGCGGTGTTCCGCTAACGCAAAAACCGCTTTGTGCGTGCTCGCTTCATCAGCAGGCACTACTACTGTGAAATTGGGCAACGCACACGCCAACGCGATGTCTTCAATGCCCATTTGCGAGGGGCCATCCTCACCGATGGAGATACCCGCATGACTACCCACCACTTTTACGTCCAACGCAGGAAACGCTACAGACATCCGCAGCTGATCAAAAGCGTTGCACATGATAAAACACGCGAAACTGGCCAACCAGGGTCGCTTGCCGCTCGCTGCCAAGCCACTGGCTACGCTCACCACATTCGATTCCGCAATGCCCACGTTGAAAAACCGCTTTGGGAAACGTTGTGCGAAGTATTCCGTTCGAGTGGAGTTGTGCACGTCTGCATCCAGAACCACAGTTTCGGCATCGCGCTCGCCCAACTCAGCTAGCGCCAACCCGAAGGCTTCGCGTGTACTCCTACCCAGTTTCATAGCCCTTCCTCACTTGTGCGCCAGATCATGATCCCTGGAAATCTCAGGGGATTCGACCAATTGTTGTTGAGTTAAGTCCTGTTGCGCCGCGTTGGCCTGGGATCTGGTTGTTCTGACCAGTCAGGATTGCCACCTGGTTCAGCCCCGGCTTTGCAATGAATACCCCAGGTAAAACGCCAGCATCCCGACAACTGCCAGCGCCAACGATTCGCGCAGGCTCAACGCGAATCGCGCCTGTGCAATTTCCGCAAGGTTTCCCGCAACTGCTACTGGCACCAGCACCAGGCCGATTATTTGCAGGATTCGCCCGATTAGATAAGTCATGTCTGTTTTCCCATTGGCTGGTTGTTATATGAGAACAAACAGCATACATCGGCAACAGGCTCTGGAAAACCGGTTCTGTCCTTGGTACCAAATGGGTGTGGCCAGCTGTCGCCAAGTCGGCTTGTAACCATCATCCTGTCTGCCCCGCAGTCTCAGGCTAAAGCGATTGCCTCATAAAGGCTTGTCAAAGCGGAGGATAAACGAGCTTGCTGGAGATTTCGTCGCCTCAACGCTAAGACCGTTCCCTTCGCCAAGTTAGCCGCTTGCTGGGCCTGCAGTCAGCCACGCCATCTGGCATCTTCTCACGCTAAGACTTTACCCGTTGGCATGTTTGTCACAAAAGCCCCGAACACGAAAAGCCTCAGAGGTTAATCACTCGGAAAACGACAAAGCCTCCGAGAATAGTTTGTCTCGTAAAGTTTCAATCCAGATTTAATATAGTCACCCAATCATCAGGCATGCTAATCAGCCACTCTAAGAGGAGTGCCAGACCCGTTCTCGCAATTTGGAGAAATCGAGCTCGGCAACTGGGCTTTGCCCGCTCCTGGAGGTCGAAGTGTGGCTTCCGCAGCTGTGGCGTCATGAATAGGATGCCTAGGATGCCTCGTGTTCACACGGACTAACAGTTCATCTCCGATTGTCGGCAAATGCGACGTGTTTCCGCTGATTTCCTCGGCTCGTTTGATCGGGCCTTGGAGGTTCAAGCCTTCTCTCGGGCAGGTATGAGCAGGCCTGAGTTGCTTTCGCCAGATAATTACGGCTGTGCACAAATCGCGCTCACCGGTGGAGGTAGTGCTGAGCACAGTTATGGCGAGCATCTGACCATTCGACACAAGGGGAAGAAGTGAACGCTGTAGCGTTTGAGCCGTCACTGCCCAACCAAGGGTTGAGCCAAGACTGGACAACATATCCAAGCCCGTAACTATTGAAACCTGCATCAATGAATGCAGCGCAACTGGCCGCCAGGGGAACCGTCCCGCGGAGATTGGGGGGGGTATGTTCCGCGCGGAGATTTTTGCTTGCAAAGTGTTTCCTTCTTGCGTAGTCTGAACAATAATAACATGGGGATAAGTGCCGATACTGGTCCGGTACGGCTGGTTGTGTCCATGAGGCTTGAGAACGCCGTGGCGGAGAGCGGCGGCAGGTGGGAAAGACACTGAAGGGAGTGGCCATGGCCAAGGGGCGTGGTGATTTTACCGATGTGTTGCTGCGGAAGAAAATCATCAGTGCAGACCAGCTCCGCGAGGCTCTGCAGTTACAGCAATCTACTGGGGCCAAGCTGGCCGATGCTTTGGTAAAACTGGGTTATGTCACCCCAACCGAAATTATGCAGGCGGTCGCAGAGTATCACAGCTTGCAATCGGTTGATTTGACCGAGGTCACGATTCCACCTTCGGTAATCGAGTTAGTGCCTGAATCGGTGGCCCGCGAAAACGTGATCTTACCGTTGGCCCAGGAAGACGGCACGCTCAAAGTCATCATGAGCGACCCGATGGACATGGACACGATCCAGAAGTTGCAATTCATCCTGAACAAAGACATTCAGCCTGTATTGGCTCCGCGCGAACAGATCATCGAGGCGATCAACCGTTACTATGGTCAGAGCGAGACTGAGTCTGTGGACTCGATGCTCCAGGAGTTCACAGATACGGCCATTGACACCACGGAAACCGAGTCTGCGGCAGCAGCGGCCGCGGTTCTGGACAGCGACGCCCCCGTCGTCAAACTGGTCAACCTGATCATCCAGGAGGCAGTAACTTTACGCGCCAGCGACATTCACATTGAGCCCTTCGCCGAGCATATCCGGGTCCGTTATCGTATTGATGGTGTTCTGGTGCAGCGCGACAGTCCACCGAAACGCCTGCTGCCCGCGATCATCTCCCGCATCAAGATCATGGGCAAGATGGATATTGCCGAGAAGCGCCGTCCCCAGGATGGCCGCATCAAGATGGTACTCAACGGCAAACATTACGATCTGCGCGTCAGCATCTTGCCGACCAATCATGGCCAAGCTTGTGTCATGCGCATTCTGGACCGCCAGAACGTGCAGATCAGCATTCGCGACCTCGGTTTCAGCGAAGAAGACTACCAGAAGTTCGTCCAGATCATCAAAAGACCAAATGGCATCTTCCTGGTGACGGGGCCAACCGGTTCCGGCAAGACCACCACGCTGTATGCTGTGCTCAATGAGCTGAATCGCCCTGACCGTAAGATCATCACGGCCGAAGACCCTGTCGAATACTACCTGCCTGGCGTGAATCAGGTAGAGGTCAAACATCAGATTGGTCTGGATTTCGCCCGTATCATTCGAGCAATGCTGCGGCAGGCCCCGAACATCCTGCTCATCGGCGAAATCCGAGACAAGGAAACAGCGGAGGCAGCAATCCAGGCATCTCTGACCGGCCACCTCGTTTTCAGCACGCTGCACACCAACGACGCGCCCAGCGCCATTACCCGAATGGTGGACATCGGTTTGCAGCCATTTTTGATCGCGTCCAGTCTCATCGGGGTGATGGCGCAACGTTTGGTGCGACTGGTCTGTCCCAAGTGCCGAGAACCTGACACCCCTCCGGCTTCCGAAATCAAAGCCGCAGGACTGACTCCCGAACGGTTAAAAACCGCCACTTTCTATCGCGGCCGCGGTTGCCAGAATTGCCACCACACGGGTTATCGCGGACGTACCGGCATTTTCGAACTCATGAAGATGAACGCAACTCTGCGTGAACTGACTTTCAAACGCGAGCCGACCCAGGTCATTCGGCGCTACGCACGGATGTTCGGAATGCGCACGCTCCTGGAAGACGGCGTGGAAAAGGCGTGTCGTGGACTGACCACCTTGGAAGAAGTGCTCAGCATTTGCCACCACGAAAGTGCTTACGCCTAGAACGGGTGTCCTCACGCTCATCCAACAATCGGACATCGTGGATATGCTGATTTGAGAGTCTTTTTCATCTCTTGTCGCCCTGGACGGAGAGGTAGCCATGCCTGCGGGTCAGGTGCTCATGGAAAAACTGCTGGAAACAGTGTACCAGCTGAAAGCCAGCGATTTGCACATTCGTGTAGGCCAACCCCCCGTGATCCGACATGAAGGTCGGCTGAAACGCCTGGAAACGAAAGTCTTGGAACCCGACGACACCCAGGCGCTCATGAAAGCCATCACACCTGACCGATGTCAACAGGAGCTCCAGGAGCGTGGCAGCGCAGACTTCGGTTTCGCCTATGGCGACAAGTGTCGCTTTCGGGTTTCAGTATTCAAAGAGCGCGGGCGCGTGGCCATCGTATTACGACGTATTCCAAGCCAGTTCCTGACCTTCGAACAGATCCGTATGCCCGAGGCCATTCGGCGATTGATAGTGCGGCCCCGCGGCTTACTCCTGGTCACTGGCCCAACGGGTTCCGGCAAGACCACGAGCCTGGCCAGCATGATTAACTGGCTCAACGAGAACTACGACCGCCACATTATCACCATCGAAGACCCTATCGAATACTACCATCAACACAAGCGTTCTATCGTTACCCAGCGTGAAATTGGCGTAGATGTGCCGACGTTTGCAGAAGCCTTGCGGCGCGCTCTGCGGCAAGACCCCGACGTGATCCTGGTCGGAGAAATGCGCGACCTCGAAACCATCCAAACCGCCATCGAAGCCGCGGAAACTGGCCACGTCGTCTTCGGCACGCTCCACACCAGTGGTGCCGCCAGCACCGTCAACCGTATTGTGGATGTCTTTCCCAAGGAACAGCAAGACCAGATCCGAACCCAGCTGTCCACCGCTCTGATTGGTGTGTTATCACAGACCCTTCTGCCCCGTAAGCCCAGCGGTCTGGTCGCTGCTTACGAAATGATGGTCGTTACTCCCGCTATTCAGAACCTGATTCGAGAAAATAAGATCTACCGTATTGAATCGGTAATTCAGACTGGTCGCAAGGAAGGTATGTTTTTGCTCGACGACAGCCTTTTCCAGCTCTGGAAGGAAAATCTGGTGGACAAGGAAGAGGTGTTACTCCGCGCCAACCGACCAGCAGAACTCGCCCAGCGCATCGCTCTAGCCGAGAAAGGGCTGGAAGAGGAATACATGGAAGAAGATGAGGAATACGAAGACGAAGATGAGGAATATGATGATGAAGAGGATGAAGATGAAGAATAGCCTCGCGACACATTCACTGTCCCTGTGATTTCGGGAGTGGTCCAAGGAGCTTCGGAAGTCATCGAGGCTAGAGAAGCAACGCAGTACTCACTTCGACCCGCGTGGAAACATGTGGCTGGTGTCATCAGGAAATGCTGATCTTTGGTTCTGCCAACTAAGCACACCGAGGATAAACCATGTCCCAGAAAGGGCCAACGCCGACACCCCAGCCCCCGAAACCCGGCCCAAGCGCCAGTGGTAATCCTGCGGCACCGGCAAAACCTGCGACTGCGGCCGGCGCGAATCCACCAGCGACGCCCAAACCTGGGGGGACTGCAGGTGCTGGAGTGGCACCAAAACCAGCTTCGTCCGTGGCTCCTGGTGCAAAGCCGTCCTCGGCCCCGGCCGCACCCGTGAAGCCGAGTGCAGGGGGCACGGGTACCGCCAAGCCCGCAGTCAACCCCGTGCAGCGAGTGCCAGCACCGTCACCTCAAGGGGTAACGCCCGCCGCTCAGGCGAGAAAACCAACACCGACCCCAGCGCGACCCGGCGCGGGAAGTTCTGCACCGGCCAAAGCCGCCCCTGTGAGCGATAAAGCGGGGGACAAACGTCCCGCAGAGAAAGCCAGCGGCGGTCGCCGCAAGCTAGGCCAAATCCTTGTGGACCTCGGTTACATTGACGAAGACCAGCTCTGGGAGTTACTCAATGAATCCCGTGCGTTACAGCAACCGATTGGTCAGGTAGCTCTCGCGCGCGGGCTCATTACCGAGCAACAGCTGCTTCAGGCGCTGGCTGAACAATTCAATCTCAAAGTAGTCAATCTTCAGGAAGTAAAACCGCAGCCGGAAGCGGTTCAGGCCGTTCCAGAGACTATGGCCAGCGTTTACAAAGTACTGCCCCTCGCGTTCAAAGACAGCGTACTGACCGTGGCGATCGCCGACCCTGCCAATCTGCCTGCTTTGGACGACTTGCGAAACTTCCTGGGAATTAAGCAAGTTGTACCCGTGTTGGCCAGTGCCAAGGCATTGCAGGAGGCTATTCCGAAAGCCTATGCGGGTAAGGAAGAGTCTATCATAGATATTATCCAGCAGCTGGAGAAAGATCCCGAAATCGGTAAACATCTTCGCCAGCGTGAGACCAGTATTGATTTGGAGAGTTTGCAGGAGTTGCAAGATGCCGCCCCAGTCCGCAAGCTCATCAACATGGTCTTGCTCATGGGCATCAAGGACCGCGCCAGCGACATCCATTTTGAGCCGTTTGAGGAAGAATATAAACTCCGCTATCGTTGCGATGGTGTGATGTACGAACTGGTACCGCCGCCCCGACATTTGGCACCTGCGATCAGTTCCCGTATCAAGGTGATGGCCAACCTGGACATTGCCGAACGACGCATGCCCCAGGATGGTCGCATCGAACTGAATGTCGGCGGTAACCCGGTAGATTTGCGCGTCAGCGTGTTACCCACCATGTTTGGCGAGAGCGTAGTCATCCGTATCCTCGACCGCACCGTGGTGCAACTCGACCTCGACCGTTTGGGTATGGAGCCGGATACCCTGGCCAGATTCCGCGAACTCATCCGCAAACCCAACGGTATTATCCTGGTCACTGGCCCCACGGGTTCCGGCAAGAGCACGACTCTCTATTCTGCGCTCAACGAACTTAACAGTCCCACCGACAAGATTATTACCACGGAAGACCCGATTGAGTATGACATTGATGGAATTGTCCAGGTGCCCATCAATCCTGAAATTGGTGTCACCTTTGCCAATGTGCTGCGTGCCATCTTGCGACACGACCCGGACATTATCATGGTCGGAGAAATCCGCGATGTCGAAACTGCCCAAATCGCGGTTCAGGCATCGCTGACCGGGCACCTGGTCTTGACTACACTTCATACAAATGACGCGCCCAGCAGTGTTACTCGCTTGCGGGACATGGGCGTGGAACCTTACCTGATCACGGCCACTCTGGAAGGGGTTCTGGCACAGCGCCTGGTACGGCGGATCTGTCCCGATTGTCGTACCGAATACCAGCCCAGCAAAGAATTGCTCATGGAACTCAACCTCACTCCTGAGCAGGTTCATGGCAAGAAGTTCTACTATGGCCGTGGCTGCGAACGTTGTAATAATACAGGCTTCAAAGGGCGAACGGGTATCTTTGAGCTGCTGGTCATGAGCGATCCGATTCGCGATCTGATTGCCAACAACGCTTCGGCCGATGCGATTCGACAGGCAGCGCGGAAAATGGGCATGACCACGCTTCGCGAAGCTGGCTTACGTGCTTTGTTCAGCGGCGTCACCACTATTGAGGAAGTCGCCCGCGAGACTGCCTTTGAGGACGAAAGCTAGTTCTGATACCATTCCCTTAAGACCAGGGAAACAAGCTCAGGCAGAACACTCTAGGTGCCGGCCGAGCACAATACAACAATCAGAAGCCAACCGGCACAGACAATAGCGACTTGCGAGGTGTGGGCAACTTTCAGCCAAGATGTACTGTATCCAACCAACAGAAAAAGGTGTGCAAGCTCTCCTAAGGGCTTACTGCCCAAACCTCGGGCCGATATGTACAGCAAGGGGCTGATGCCATGCCGACTTATAAGTTCGAGGCGATGAGCGCCAAAGGTGAGGAAGTAAAGGATTCGATAGAGGCGGCCTCTGAGGAAGAGGCGCAGCAGAAAATCCGCCAGATGGGTTACTACGTTACTCGCCTGCAGGAAGTACGGGACGCCCGCAAGAAAGGGGCCAAGGCGGGGAAAAAGAAGGATAAGAAAGGGAAGACCTTCACCATTGGCGGTGTATCCTCGAAACAGTTATGTACCTTCACGCGGCAATTCTCCGTATTACAAGACGCTGGTCTGCCCGTTTTACGGAGTCTGAAGATCCTCAAAGGTCAGCTTAAGCCAGGGGTGTTGAGAAACGCGCTGATTGACGTGGTGGATGACGTAGAAAGCGGTTCGTCGTTGAGTGAATCGTTAGGCCGCCACCCGAAGGTTTTTGATCGCCTTTATGTCAACATGGTTCGCGCCGGCGAGGTGGGCGGGGCCCTGGAAGTGATCTTGCGCCGCTTGGCGGATTTCCTGGAAAAAGCCCAAAGTTTGAAGCGCAAGGTCGTCGGCGCTATGATTTATCCCGTCGTGGTTATCCTTGCCGCCATCGGTATTTTGTCGTTCATCATGATTGCCATCGTACCCAAGTTCAAGGAGATCTTTACCCAGTTCGAAATGAAATTACCGGCCATGACACAAACACTTCTGGACATCTCGGAGTTCATGAAGAACTACTTCTGGATCATCCCGTTGGTATTCATTGGCTGGCTGATCTTCTGCCGGTTGTTGCGCCTGACCTACTGGGGTCGCTATGTGCTGGATTGGACCTGGCTCCATGTTCCCATCATCGGAGGTATTCTGGAAAAAACCATCGTGGCTCGGACCACGCGCACGCTGGGTACGTTAGTCAGCTCCGGAGTACCCATCCTGGAAGCTATATCCATTGTCAAGGAGACGACGGGGAACGCAGTCTTTGAAGAGATGTTCCAGCGGGTCTTCGAATCGGTGCGCGAGGGCGAAAGCATTGCCATGCCCATGAAGGAAAGTCGGCTCGTGGACGACATGGTCGTCAACATGATTGACGTCGGCGAAGAAACCGGTGAACTCGATAAGATGTTGAACAAGATCGCAGACGTTTACGACGAGGAAGTAGATGTCCTGGTTCAAGGTCTGGTCAAACTTCTCGAACCGGTCATGGTCTTGTTCCTGGGGGGCTGCGTGGGCTTTATTGTAGTGGCTCTGTTCATGCCCATGCTTGCCATCCTGGAAAAACTCAGTTCCAACGCAGGCGGATAGTCCACCGAAAGATTAGGGGGCGCGCGCTGCTGGTGGCTGCGAAGGCAAGACCTCGCCCGACCAAACTTGCTAAGTAGTAACGATTAGCCAGTCTGTAGATAGCCTTCGCGGCCTTAACTTTTGTCCAAACTACGTAGAGCTGACTACTTCGAAGACTGCCATAACCATCAATAGGCTGAACAGAACCTGCATATGGTATGCCCGGCGCCTCTATGTTCCTTGGCCTAAGGTCGGACGGTACTTACGGAAGCTCAAAGGCAAAAAACGTACGGCAGGTTTACCATAGAACAGTGGCATGTGAATTGCAGATTTATGGTAGTCAACTAGATTCAGTGATAATTACGACCTCATCTTGCAGCATTTTGCAACAGGAGCTGGTTCATGTTGAGTCAATCAGCAACCAGTCGTAAGGCATTTACTCTACCTGAATTACTGGTAACTATGGCGGTTCTGGTGGCAGTGCTGGCGTTGGCCGTACCTGCTGTCATGTACTTGAGGCGTTCGCAGAACACGGCGAGTGCCGGCAATCGCGTCTCAGCATCCCTGGCGCAGGCTCAAATGGCAGCCACTGTGATGAAGACCATCAGGGGGTTAGCTCTGACACGAAGCAACAATTTGCCGCCGAATGCTCCTTCAACCTGGTACGACCAGTTGGAGGAAGTGGAGCTTCGCTGGCTGCGCCTGCCCGAGTCCGGCGCCTTGGGCTGGCTAGAGTATCCTGGCTTGGTAAACACCACGGCAAACCGCATGGTGTATCACTCGCGAGTCGCGAGTCTGTACAGGTGGTCTGGCAATGCTCGGCAACCAGACATACTCACACAAAAGAATCCACCTTTGTACGACCCCCAGGTAGCCCAGCAAAGCGGAGAGTTTCCTCTGTACTTGGAACTGACGGGCCAGGCACAGAGTCGTCTGATCGTTGGATTACCTCCCACTAATGCTCCGGCACCCATCACCCCTCCTAATGTCGCAAAGCCAAACCTTCCCCCACCTGATGAAAACCAGCATTGGATTTGGGATGTCTCCAGTCCAGGCAATGGCTGGCAAACACCCCAAACG
Organism: Gemmatales bacterium; assembly: GCA_025056555.1. Lineage (GTDB taxonomy): Bacteria > Planctomycetota > Planctomycetia > Gemmatales > HRBIN36 > HRBIN36. Next base: position 18,750 of record JANWVZ010000033.1, read on the forward strand.
AACGAACAAGCGGTACTCCAGGGGCATCAAGTTCTGCTCTCTCGAGGTCTAAGGCAACTGTACTTGAACCCGCCCAACCCCACGAACCATCTTTTGTACAATTATCAAATCCTGTCCCTATGTCCAATGCCAACAAATTACCAACCAGGCACCATGCCACCCCAGTTTCAGCCGCAACGTTGGACTCTGAGATCGCCGCTGGCCGTGGATTTGTCGCGTTCCATTCCAAATCAGTATCCGTCTCCGCCAACTTACTACCCCGCAGGCACGCCAATTATCGTCTTTGCTGAGAATCGTAGTGTCGCCATTCCTGGCAGTGCCTACCTCGGCGGCAAAACGTTGAACGGCTGGGTGGTGCTGTGGGTCGGGTGGTATGAGGAAACCGCCGGTAACCTGGTCATGCAGCCACAAAACAGTGTCTTGGTCGGTATTCAAGTACGGACTGGTCGAATAGCTACCTTCCCAGTCAACCTGAATCGCGCTTTGGGTGATCATTATCATTACGTCCGTGTTGCCAGTGCTAATTAGGAGGCCGTCACATGCGACGCCGAGCCTATACGCTCGTGGAAGCGCTGACCGCCGTTTTCGTGTTGGCCATCGGATTACTGGCCTTGACGAGTATGATTGTAGGCGGTGTTTTGGAGATCCGCCGCGGTTTGCGCAACGAATCTGCGCAACAGGCGTTTGAAAACGTGGTTTCGCTGGCGAAGATAATCGGCCCTAGTGTTCCTCAGCCCATGCCCAACCAGTTCGTTTGGGTGTATCAGCCACTGAAGTCTCCTGACTTGCCGAACCTACCTGGAATCTCGGCGACTCGTCTCCCGTACGTTCCCCCCGATCAGCGGTTGGGACTGACGCTGGATGTGCAGGGACGTTACCAGATAATCGGGGCCTACATCAATCCGAATACCGGGCAGGCAGACCAGAGACCATTTCTGAACGGGCTGCGAAACACGCCTCCCGACCCTGAGCGTTACACCTGCGCTGTATCAGTCCGTCCTGTTCCTCCCAACAATCCCGACCAGACACTTGTGGACATCAGTGTGGTGATTTTTGAGGACTATGACCCAAGTGATCCAAGTCCCCAGAGTCGTCCTTACCGGCTCAACAACGCGAGTTTGCGTTTAGGGCAGCCCAGTTTGGCAGCAAACGGGCCGATTACGCCCGGTCCTCCAGCTCGGGCCATTATTCTGGATGGGCAAAATGGTTATGTCTATCGGCTTACTGAAGGCGATGTGATCCCAACTCCGCGAGCAAACTCCGATGTAGTGATTGTCTTACCGAAGGCGGTGGAAGCTCTCGAAGCGGGGATTATTTCTCGGAGGTAATACACCTATGCTTCTCATCATAGCACCTGCTTCAGCCGCTAAGAGAAATCGTTGGTATCCTGAAGCCTTTTCACTTGTGGAAATGTTGGTCGTGATGGCGATCATGTTGATGGCCATGAGTATCCTGGCTATGGCATATCACAGCGCTAGCTTGGCAATGCGCGTGGCACGTGGTTCGGCCAATTTGGGTGTGGAGGCCGGTAACTTCGAGCGGCAACTGCGTCGCTTGCTGCGCCAACATCACTTCGAGGGTTCTTTACGTGTCAGCCAGATTGATCCCACCAGTCCTGAACGGCAACCGACCGCTGGTTACTTCGCAGTGATTGAAGGGAATACGTCGCCGTCGGAAATTGATACGGATGACGGGTTGGTCTTTACGGTTCGCCTGACCGGGAATGGCCCTGGCGATTTTTTTGAAACAAGTCTGAATCGGCCTGCAACTTGGAGCCCACCGTCGGGAATTTTCACCTCGGATCTATCCCCGACAGTTTTTCCCTTAGCCGATTTCGGGGGCAACACCTATCTTGGCTTTCCCGAATCACGTTACCAGTTGGGAGGTACATATCGGAGCCAATGGGCGGAGATCGCGGTTTTTTTATCGCGCCAACCTGACCCAGCGGTTCCTAATCAGAATCGTCGTGCGGCAACCGTATCTTATGATCACGCAGCGCACCCCGATCCCCCTACCAATGGCGCGGCAGCAAGGCTTTATCGGTTGCACATTCGCCGCTTGCTACTGGCACCATCCCACTTCGCCAAGGGGCCAGGTGACTTCGATCCGACACCTCGAATGGTCGTCCACCGGTTCCAACCCCCTCAGACCAATCGGCCGTATTACTACCCCGACGCTTTCGACCTGAGCCTGCGCCGGGAAGTTACCACTTTTCCACAACCTGGCGGACAGCCGACAGAAGAATGGGTACTTAACACGGCGCGGGATGTTCGCGATCCGAATAACCGCTTTTATAACCCGAACCTTTATTTCGCACCACGACCATGGGAAACCAGTGATTTGGCTAACGACTTTGCTCCTGGCTGGCCTGGGCCGCTCAGTGCGCGCTCCGGGCGTCAGGGCAGCGACCTTATACTGAACCATGTGGTTTCGTTTGATGTCAAGTTGATTACGGGCCAGGGTGTGATGGACGCCAACTATGATTCTACCAGCGGCCAACCGCTCTTAGGGCTTTGGATTCGCCTCCGACTTTACAATCCCAAGACAGATCAGATGCGCGACATAGTAATTCTGGAATCCTTGTAATTGCTGCAGAACTTGACCTGTTTCCCTCCGGAAATCGGGGTATCCTTGACGAAGCACCACGCATTCCCGCTTGAATCCAACTTGAATCAAACCGTCAGAAACTGGTCCGACAATTACCTGCAACTGGGGAATTGGCTATGACCGTCAGCAGATCTCGCTCGGGCATGATTCTATTTGTAGTTGTAGCAATGCTGGGCTTGTTTGCAGTGGTCAGCATCGTCTTTTACTATTATGCAGCCCAGGAAAACATGGTGGCCCGTGTGTCTCTCGAGGAGCACAATAACACGCGGCCTGACCCGGATGCTTTGCTCGCGTATGCACTGCGGATGCTGGTTTTCGACGAAGCCGGGAATGGTCCCTTCCAAAGCGCCATCGCGATGCACAGTTTGTTGCGCAACATGTTCGGTTCCGAGGGCTTGGAACCGTTTTGCGGTACCGGGCGATTCCACGGGCCGGATTATGACTATTTCGCCCCTGGCTCCGGCAACTGGTACGACCGTTATTATGCAGTCTGTTACGTCAGTAATAACAATCCCAATCGCCGTTACAATCCCACCTACGACGGCACGTTTCATCCGCCCTATACCGCGCCTGATATGAACCATGTCTTCCTCGGGCACCTGGGCGTAGATCCGAATACGGGCCAACTGGTAGTAACCGCCCAATCGTTTATCCGGCGGAGCTTCCCTGGAGTTGCGGAGCCAACGCCACAGCAGGTATTTTTCGACCCTTATGACCCGGCGAATCTTGGGTTCTGGACTAATCCTAATTGGCGACCTAGTAACGCACCGCCGGGAAACGTGGCACTGCCTGCTCAACTGCGACAAGCTCTGGTCTTTCGCCCGCTCCCGTTGCTTCACCCAAGCTTCCCTCCGCCGGCCGACATTGGCGGCGATGTGCGGAATTTGCCGCCTGGTCTTCCGGTAAGACTGCCCGATGGTCAACTGCATTATGGCAACGACTCCATCTGGATGGATTTAGGTTTCCCTGTTCAAGTGGGGCCAGATGGTCGCGTGTATAAGCCGTTATTCGCATTCTTTATCACAGACTTGGACGGGCGCGTCAACTTGAATTCTTGGTCGAATTCTTCGTTGCTCTGGAATTTTCAACCCGTTTTGGGGCAAAGCCTAAGCCCTGGTTACTACTTTCCGTGCGAAGGAGAGTTTTTGTGGCGTCATGCCGATACAAATGCGGATAGCTTTACCTCAGTTTTGTTCCCTGCGCTGCCAAACACGTTGCGGGACATGCGCCGTCGGCACATGCTGACGGTGGCAAGCAGCGACATCCGCTGGGCAGGTTTTGCTCCGCAGCTGTACCGCGAACCTTGGTCGGATGCCTCGCAGCAAACAGACGCTTACAATGCCATCAGTTACCTTCCCGTTGGCAATCCCGATGACGGGCCGAGATGGAGCCTACCTCAAGCACATCCCCAGACTTATCCGCTGCCCCAGGGCGTTCTTCAGGGGAATCCAGGCCCGGGGAATAATCCGCGCGTCTTCTGGACTTGGCAAGGATCGGTGGCGGCCCCTGGCGTGGGGCGGCAGTTTGTTCAAGCGTATCAGGCCAACCAGTTCAATCAGGGGGATTTTCGGGTGGTCCAGAACCAGCAGACAAGCACCTGGGAATGGACGGGCCGCATTGCTCGCAACGTCAATCGTTATGACGGCAAAGGTCAAATCGTGGGAACCGCTTCGTTCCCCTCCCATGAACGGTTGAATCTCACCAGTCGAGTCAACACTATTAACTCCCAGGCAGCGTATCCCCCTGTCGTGGATTTACATAATGACCCGGCGGCTGGACCAGTTAAACAGCAACTCTCTCGGGCGATCTTAGCGCGTCAGGCTCTGGCTCGGGATATTTACTTCCGGCTGCTATACGTTTGCGGCTTGTTGGATGAGAACCCGGCAGCGCTGATCAATGTGCCGACTCCGCCCTGGCTTAAGAGTGTGTATCCCAATAGGCAGCCTACGCCTCCTTATTGGCCACCCCACGGTGTTCGTGCTCGGGTGGCTAACCCGCTTGATCCCACTGACGATGAACTCAAGCCGTTGCGTTACCTGGCGCAACTGGCCGTCAACATAGTTGACTATCTCGACTCCGATAACTATAGCACGCCGTTCATGTTTTACACCGACATGGACGGTTATCCTCTCGACGACCCCTCGCGGCCCGGCAATGCGCCTGCGCCGAATCTCCGTTACTGGGTATTCGGCACCGAGCGCCCGCGTGTGATTATCAACGAAGCCTTGTTTGAGTATCAAGAACCATTTGATGGCAATAAAAACCTTCGCGTGGACGGTAAGTTTGACGTGTATTGCTGGATCGAATTGCTGAACGCTCCGGGTAGTCCAGCGGAAATCCTGGGACCCGATGATCCGAACGATCCCAATCGCAAAGTTACCGTGCCCCGATATCGGCTAATCGTAGCCTCGGCCGAGCACCTCAACAACCCCGTAGATCCAATCGCTGGTGCAGCCAACGGCGACAACGTTCTGGGAGAAGCGAATTCTACTCATATCCGTGCCCAAACGAATGACAGCGATCTCCTGCAACCGCCACCCCAAAACCAAACCGCGCCGACTCCCCCTTGGCACTTACCCCCCGTCATGGGAAACTGGACCAACAACGATCCGCACTTGCTGATCGGGCCAAGTGGGGACACTGTGGATAAGACTCTTTCCGATCCGAATAACGCGCCCCTCAACCGAATCCAGACCGACAATCTCAAGTTCACGCTCGAGCGCAAGACCGATCAGAACGGTAACGTGCAATGGCATTTCACTGATGCCCAGAATAATACCTTCGTCGAAAGCAGAAATTACCTTGTCTTGTTGCGCCGATTAGCCTATCCCCAGATGAATGCCCTGAACGTGCCCCAAACGCTGGCTTTATTCAAGGACCCGCAATCGGGCAACCTCATACCCGACTACGATCCGAATCACAACGCGTTGGTCGTAAATCCTTACGTTACGCAAGACATGTTAGCAGTCCGACCGAATTTCGGACTGGCCGACCGTACCGTCAATGCCCAGGGTAATCCGACAGGAGCTTCCGTTTCCTGGGCCAGGACCAATCCATACGCCGATTTTCTTTGTAGCCCGCATAACCAGCAGAATCCCAATCCGCTGCAGGTTAACATGCAGCCGACTAACACTTGGCATTCCTTAGGCAAGGCGAATCCCAGATTTGTGAACAACCCCTGGCCTGCCCAGCCGGATAATGCCGCATTATCGACCTTAGAGTTGCTTCGAGTGTCGGCCTACAAAACCCACTTACTCACGCGGCGATACCTGAATCCTAACCACCCCGAATACCATTATGCGCCCTGGTTCGATCCGACGGCGCGGATTTACCGTGTCCTGGAATTCCTGGAGCTGGTGCCTCCCAATTTGGCAGCGATGTACGTCAGCCCCTATCGAGTTCGCGGTAAGGTGAACCTCAACACAGCTCCGGCGGAGGAGGTGCTGGCTGCGATTTCTGAGTGGGTCACCGCGACGGGACAACCGGGGGCCAGTGGCCAGAATATTACCCAGAAGTGGTCAGAATGGCTGAAAACCCGCCAAGGGCGGCCGAACTGGGGGTTTGCCTCGGGTTATTTAGGAGCCGGCGGACCGCTGCCTCAAGGACTTAACGCTGAGGACTCCTGGTGGCGCTGGGATGGCGCAGGTCAGCGCATCTTGCTCAACGACAATCATCCGCCAACACCGCTTCAAGAACACGCTTCTTTCTTCGCCAACATTTATGACCGCGTTACCAGCCGCAGCAATGTCTTTGCTGTCTGGTGCACAGTGGGCTTCTTTGAAGTAGATCCGAACACGGGAACACTCGGCCCCGAGATTGATGCCGATGCGGGTCGGCAGGTTCGCTATCGGTTCTTCGCCATTGTGGACCGCACGATTCTGGCCGAATGGTTGTTGCAGAATGGTCAGCCCGTGGAGAAGCATTTGGGCCGCACCGACATTGACCCGCGCCGACGAGGGACAAATGGCGAGCCTGCTTGTGTCCTTTATTGGTCACGGATTCAATGATCGCCAAACGGAATGACGGCTGCACCTATTCGCTCTCGAAATCCCCGGCTCCGTCGGTGCCATGCACAAGCCTTTCCAGGCTCGTATTGCTCGGAAGTTTCTTCGCCGGCCGTTGCTGATCGCCCCAGCGACTGAGCCAAGCCTTCGGACGAACAACTGCCGTCTTCCTCCCCGCTGGATCAATTGTCTTGCTGAAATAGCTTCCCCTTGCATAACAAGAGTTCTCGCCTACTTGCGCACAACAGCCATGCGTTGAGGAATTCAGCAAAACCGAGCATCAATCGGTTTTTCTGCCCACGCCAGCGCGGTAGGCTGTTCATGATTCGTCAACGTGCCAACCGATCGAACGCACCGGGTCTCCTGGACAAGCATACTAACAAGCTCATAATTACGGGCGTAAAGTCGGCCGGTGCAGCCTCCTTTGAACCAGTTAGTTCATTCCCACGGTTCCGATGAACAAGTAGCTGCAAGGCGTGTTTCCACCTCATCAAGCTTTTTTCGATATTGGTTGCTCCATTGACCGAGGAGTCGCTCGAGCAGAACATGGCTTCCGTGACGCGGTGGAGGCATCGCAGAGTGCGCACCACTAAGGCCATCATATAGAAACGCCAGTGTTCCTGGAAAGCGCATTGGCAATTCCCTTGAGACCTTTCGAGAAATTCCGACTCGTTATCACAGCCCCCAAATCCTCACCATTGGCCCGACGCCTGCGATAGGAACTTCCAGGGCCGCTACCCGGGGATCAGCTTTATCGGTAGTCATAGCGGGTCCGGTAGTGCCCGGCGAGAGCTGACTCAATCAATCTGGACCTGTTCGGGCAGGGCTAGGCGAAGCTGGATAGCGCCGCGTTCGGTCAGCCCCGTCCGGTCTGCGATACGTAAGCGACGAAGTTTCTTCAGTTCCTTGAGATAGGGCACACAGGCATCGGTGATTCGCGTATTCGTAACGTCGAGTTCCTCCAGTGCAGGCAGGTCCTTGAGACGTGCTAATGCCGCATCGGTAATACGCGTGCCGCGCAAATTCAGCTTCTGCAGCTGTGGCAAGGCGGGTAATTGTTGCAATCCGTCGTCATTGAGATACGTAGCATCGAGGTCTAGTTCAATCAGCGACTTTAGCTCTCGTAAATGGGCCAATCCCGAACCATAGATGGGCGTTCGTGCCAGGATCAACCGACGCAACTGTGTGAGTTTCGCCAAGTGGACTAATCCAGCATCGCTGATATCCGTTTTGGTCAGGTCTATCACTCGCAGCGACGCGAAAGCGGACAAATGCGGCAAGCCTGCATCGCTGACTCGTGTATAACCCAGGTGCAGCTCCCAAATATCCGCTAAGAGGGGTTGACCCTGCCGCTGGGTCACTCGGAGTCGCGCCAGCAAGGCTAAACCAAGGTCGCTAACCCCCGTGCGACTCAGGCTGACATCCAAAGGGCCAGGCAGCCCGACCAGCGCAACGAGATGGCCATCGTTCAACTGTTTCCGGAAACTGAGCTGCGCCAGGAAGATCTTACCGTCGTCGCGTTCGTCCCATTGAAAGGAGACCTCCCAATCACGTTGGAGCTGCTCGCGTAGGGGCGTAACATCGTCTGGAATACTGGCCAAGATACGAGTCACATCCTGTTCCAAGTCTAAGGATGAATTGGACGGAGAATTGGTCTGCGTTGCCACTTTTCCAGAGTCCTGACGAAGCGGCGCGGGAGGCTGAGTTGCAGAGCCGGGAACCGGAGGCACATCGTTGTCGTTGCGACCGCAGCCCTTGAGAGCGGCTAAGAGCAATAGCCACAACGGCAGCCGTTTCACCGCCGGGAGCACATAGCGCGGAATCAGGTAACCTATGCTGAATTGTGCCATGGTTTCGTTCCTGATAAGCAATCGCACCATGCGTATGCTATGAATATGCTATGCGACATGATAGGACGTGCCACGAAACCGAGCAGAACAGACGGGAGAGACAAATGCGTCATTATCGTATCGCAGTAATTGGTGGGGATGGGACGGGTCCGGAAGTAGTCCGTGAAGGGCTGAAGGTGCTCCAAGCCGTCGCGCGGCGTGAAGGCTTCAGTTACGAAACTGTCGAATACGACCTGGGCGGCGAGCGGTATCTCCGGACTGGAGAGGTACTTCCCGATTCCGTGCTGCGCGAACTCGGCCAGTTCAAAGCCATTTACCTCGGAGCCGTGGGCCACCCAGACGTGCCGCCGGGCATCCTGGAACGCGGCTTACTCTTGCGGATTCGTTTCGAGTTTCAGCAATACATCAACTTGCGCCCCGTGAAACTCTATCCGGGTGTCGAAACGCCCATCAAAAATAAGGGGCCAGAAGACATTGACTTTGTCATCATTCGCG
>JANWVZ010000340.1 GCA_025056555.1 Gemmatales bacterium
ATTTGTTTCAATCCCCTAGTGGTTGGGGTCTAAGTTGAGATTCGCCGGGCGAGTAGAAGGCGTCGCAGTTAGCGACGCGTTTCAATCCCCTAGTGGTTGGGGTCTAAGTTGAGATGGGCCGCCGACAAAAATAACTTGATCGTTGTTTTGACCGTTTCAATCCCCTAGTGGTTGGGGTCTAAGTTGAGATGTGGGGTGGCTGTTGCTGAAGACCTCCTCCTGTCAAAGTTTCAATCCCCTAGTGGTTGGGGTCTAAGTTGAGATGGAGGGGATGCTGCGCCGTTTCTGGCGCGAGGTCGAGGGTTAACGTTTCAATCCCCTAGTGGTTGGGGTCTAAGTTGAGATCAGGGAGTGGTCAGGTTAAGGGAGGCGGCCATGCCTAAGGTTTCAATCCCCTAGTGGTTGGGGTCTAAGTTGAGATTTGTGCCCTCGCTGTTATCGCGAGGGCACAGCCCTTAGTTTCAATCCCCTAGTGGTTGGGGTCTAAGTTGAGATGGAAGGCGTAGATCGCCATTTTTTTACTATTCAAGAAAGTTTCAATCCCCTAGTGGTTGGGGTCTAAGTTGAGATCTCAGCAACCGTAGGTTGAGTACCTGCTCCTACCTGGTTTCAATCCCCTAGTGGTTGGGGTCTA
>JANWVZ010000341.1 GCA_025056555.1 Gemmatales bacterium
GGTGATGGATCGCATTCGCCACAAGAACCCTGCGGAGGCGAAGGCGTGGTTCGAGGCGCAGTTTGCGCGCGCGATGCAGGAAATCCATCGCGTGCTGAAGCCCGACGGGATTGCCGTGGTTGTGTTTGCGCACAAGACCACCGAGGCGTGGGAGACGGTGCTGAACGCCTTGCTGCAGGCGGGCTTGTATCCCACCGCCTCGTGGCCCATCCACACCGAGATGAAGGCGCGGTTGTTGGCGCAAGAGTCGGCGGCGCTGGCAAGCAGCATCTACTTGGTGTGTCGCAAGCGTGTGTCGGCGGCGGTGGGCTACTGGAGCGAGGTGCGCCCGCAGGTGCAGGCGCAGATTGAGCGACGCCTGAGCCAGTTTTGGGACGCGGGCATTCGCGGCGCGGACTTGTTTATGAGCGCGATTGGACCCGCGATGGAGGCGTTTGGGCAGTATGCGCGTGTGGAGCGGGGCACGGGCGAGCCAGTTTCCGCCGCCGAGCTGCTGGAGCTGGTGCAGCAGACGGTCAGCACCTACGCGCTCAAGCGCATTTTGCACGAGAACGCCCACGCGGGCGAGTTAGACCCGCTGTCGCGGTTTTACTTGTTGTATCGCTGGT
>JANWVZ010000342.1 GCA_025056555.1 Gemmatales bacterium
CATTGGAGTCCTCCTCGGTGGGTTGGTTGGATGGGTTGGAAAGAGCGGTCATGAACGCCGCCCAGTCGAGCGGCAGTTCTTCCGTGATCCCGTAGCGGTTCTTCGCCACGCAGCTCGGCCCGCCGACGGCACGCAGCACGCGGTCGCCGCCGTCCCTGCCGATCGCCTTGGCGATGGTGCGCTTGCGGCCGAACCCGGCGTCCTCGCTCTGGGTGCGGAGTTTCCGCGTGGCGAAGAGCACGGCGTCACACCACTCGCACACGAGCGCCGACGCGTGCTTGTGCAGACGGGGCGAGTAGCGGTCGTAGGGGCTCGACTCGGGGTCCTCGAACTTCTCGACCTTGGTGTGCGCGATGAGCAGCACGACCATGTTCTTCGCGGCCCGCAGGGTGTTGAGCAGGTCGAGGATTTCGCGCCAGTAGGTGAGTGCGTGGGTGTAGCCCTTCGAGTAGCCGCCGTCGGCCTTCTCGATGCTCTTGGCCCCGGACTCCTGGCAGACCTTGTCCCAGATCATCCGCTCCAGCCAGTCGAGGCTGTCGATGACGACCGTCTCGTACTCGTGCGGCTCGGCCCGCAGTCCGGCCAGCGCGGCGAGGACCTCCTCGTAG
>JANWVZ010000343.1 GCA_025056555.1 Gemmatales bacterium
CGACCTCTGGATGGTCCCGTTCCTGCAACTGCTCGGTTACGAGCCGCGCCTCAACCCGCGCGCGTGGGTGGTGGACGGTCTGACCTTCGCGGTGTCCCACCGGGCGGGCGCGGCGGAGGACGCGCCGCCGCTGCACATCGTCGGCGCGCGCCAAGCGTTGGGGCGCGTCGCCGCTTCCGGTCGTCCCCGCCTCTCCCCGCACGCCCTCGTCCAAGAATACCTCAACCGCACCGAGCACCTCTGGGGCCTCGTCGCCAACGGTCTGACGCTGCGGCTGCTCCGGGACTCGACCTGGGTGAGCCGGCAGGCCTACGTCGAGTTCGACCTGGCGGGGATTTTTGAGGAAGGCCGGTTTCAGGATTTTACGGCGCTCTACCGGCTGCTCCATCGGACGCGGCTGCCGCGCGGGACGGACGACGCTCCCACCTGCCTGCTGGAACAGTACCACGCGCACACGGTCGAGCAGGGCGGGCGGGTCCGCGAGCGGTTGCGCGACGGCGTTGAGCAGTGCCTCACCATCCTCGCCGACGGTTTTCTGCGGCATCCCGCCAACGACGCGCTGCGCCGCCGCCTCGCGGACACGGCGGCGGACGACGAACGTCTGACG
>JANWVZ010000344.1 GCA_025056555.1 Gemmatales bacterium
CGACTTGGGACAAAACCATGAGTGATGAGTTAGCCCGATTCGCAATGAATCTGACCGACAATGAGCGAAAAGGTCGATTGATTGGCCGTGAGTTGGATGCTGCGCTGAATGACCCGCGATGGCTGGCTGCGCGTTGCAAGGGAGAACACTCCGCCAGTCACTTTTGAATATTTGAAAAATCAGCGTGATCCCTCAAGGCGAGTGAATGTCCTGTTGATCCGCAGGCGGCGGGAAGAGGGAAAGTTGCGGGGGTTCGCAGGCGGTGCGGGGGCGGCGAGGGGTTTTGCGCGGGCTGGGGCCGGTAGCGGTGAGGTCGGTTTGTTCGAGGTTGGCGAGCACTTCTTTAGCCCGCGCGATCACCGAGGCCGGTAGGCCAGCCAACCGGGCGACGTGGATGCCATAGCTTTTGTCGGTGCCGCCCGGTAGGATTTTGTGCAGGAAGATGATTTGGTCGTGCCACTCGCGCACCGCGACGTTGAAGTTGCGCACGCGCGGCAACACCGACGCCAGTTCGGTCAGTTCGTGGTAATGCGTGGCAAACAGGGTTTTGGCGCCCACAATGTTGTGCAGGTGTTCCACCACCGCCCACGCGATGCTGAGGCC
>JANWVZ010000345.1 GCA_025056555.1 Gemmatales bacterium
ATCAACACGTTAAGTCGCATGACCTGCATGGGACTCACCAAAATATCCTGCCAAGTTGACAGTCCCTTCGGCCTTATGTGCCGACTACGGCCCAGCCACCATTCCTCCCAAGTACTGGCGATGTGTGACTGCCATTTGGCCCGGCTAATCTATCGCACAACATTGTTTCTCAACGATGCTATGATCCCAGAACTTACCATCGGACATCCTCCCAAAGAACTGCTGTTCCACCAAATTCACATTTACGCGTAGCCAACGCAAATTTACTCACTAATAAGCAGACTCTTATGACTCTTGGTTGGACTATCTTTGTCCCTTGGCATTTCTTACGTCGAGCGGCTTCTAGAAACGCTTTGTCTTCTAGTAGCTTGCACAGTCCGTGCCGCCAATATCCACGGCGATTTGGCCAAGAAAGACCTCATTGAGCTTCGGAACATTTATGCAACACATGCAGGAGAGATACGGTGCAGTTAGCCTCTTGCGCTTTCCATGCTGCACTGTCACCGTGGCAGGTCGCCGATGTACCATACGCGCACGGTTTTGTCTTAGCTTCCCGACACCACATACCTGCCGTCAGGACTCACCGCCACGCTCCTGACC
>JANWVZ010000346.1 GCA_025056555.1 Gemmatales bacterium
CCGTAAATGCGATGGTCGCGGTTACGCTCCATGTGCTGCTTAGCTAAGTAGACAATATCGGGCCGGTAAACGATTGCAGGAGCTTCACATAAGATGACGTCGAGGTCCTGCCAGACCCGACCCAGAGCATGTGCTAGAGTCCAGCGATCAAGTAAGCTGTGCAGGCGCGAACCGATATCTTGATGCCAACCCGCAGGCGAAGGACTCATGTAAAGCACCCCGTCAATCAGTTCCATGAAGCGATCGTCTTCGGGCCAGGCGAGATACTCCGCCAACGTCAACCGCTGCCCATCGCGTAAGTCCCCCTCAACTTGCTCTCTTTTCATTGCTATGCGTTCAATACTCACCACGGGTGTACACGTATGCCCGCCAGATCGCTTCTTCAACATTCGTTGTCTCCCTGACGCGCAGGATTGGTAGCTCGCATCTTTTCGGAAAACTTTTTCCGACATAACACACCTATTGTATGAGCGTTTGAAAGTTACCAGAAACTGAGCCGGCGCCTCCGAAATGACAGCCCTCTGAAGCGATATACCAGAAACGATGTGAAGGGTGGTTGGTCCTCATCCGGCCGATCTACCCTCGTTGCACGAGTTCA
>JANWVZ010000347.1 GCA_025056555.1 Gemmatales bacterium
TAGCTCCCAACGAATAAATGTCGGCTCGAATGTCGACCGTGTGACTATCGATCGCTTGCTCCGGTGAAAGATAATCGGCGGTTCCCAGGATGTTTTCGTCGTATTTTTTGGTTAATTCATCAGCGTCATGGAAAAAGCGTGCTAAACCCAAGTCAAGGATTTTGACCAGGCCGTTACGGTCGACCAGGATATTGCCTGGTTTGATGTCGCGATGCACCAGGCCAATTTCGTGGACGTGCTGAAGGCCCACAGCAGCCCCGTAGATGTAGTGGCAGGCCCGTAAGACCGGTAGCGGGCCGACTTTTTTGACCAGCTCCTGCAAACTTACACCATCCACATATTCCATGACCAGGAAGTGGAGGTTATCTGCCTGGTCGATGTCGTAGGCCCGCACAAGGTTGGGGTGATCGACGGCGGCGATGGCACGGGCTTCCCGATAAAAGCGCTCCAGACCAGCTGGGTCCTGAGCCTTGCTTGTAGGCAGAACTTTGATGGCTACGCGCCGACGCATAAGCAGGTGTTCACACAAAAATACCTGCCCCATACCGCCGGAACCAAGTTTTTCCAAAACCTTGTACTTGCCAATGGTGAAA
>JANWVZ010000348.1 GCA_025056555.1 Gemmatales bacterium
GATTATGATTTTGTATGGGATGTAATAACCAACAAGATCCCAGCGCTTGATATCGAGATAAAGCGAATTATGAGCCAAGAATACCCATAAAACAGCGTATATCCCACGATTAAAGCGAAACAGCGTTGCTGCCGAACAACGGGTTGTAGCGGACCGCTTCGCGCCAAGATCGGGGCTTTTTTAACGTTTGGAAACCTCCTTGAATGCTGTATCACTGGGGCGCGAAGCGGCGGTTAAACCCTGACCGTTGGGCGGCAAAGCCAGTGAGTTGGCCAGCGAATACATTGGTAAGATGCAAGTCAGGAGGGTCGTGAGATGCTGCGACTTGAGGGGTGGGGGTTTGTGTGCCTGATCGGCTGTATGGTGATCGTCGCTCTGTCGCTGTCACTCCTCGCCGGCGCCTGGCAGGCGATTGGGTGCGGGGTGGCGGCGATACTTGGCATCCTCTCCGGTGGGCTGTATGCGGCATCGGTCGCCCCCCGGTCGGAACCAGACGCCGAACCAGGCGCTGCAGCAGATGGCGAGGCATGATTCGTTTTCGTACACCATAGCTCAGCGTGCCCCGCTGCTGTTGAGCCAGGTCGTTGGGCG
>JANWVZ010000349.1 GCA_025056555.1 Gemmatales bacterium
CAAAACCAGCCTGGACGAGTTACCGCAACTGTTCAACGTCTTGGCAGGTCACATGAGTCTGGTCGGGCCGAGACCGGAGCGCCCTGTGTTCATTGAGAAATTCCGTAAGTCCGTCCCGAATTACATGGTCCGCCATGCCATGAAAGCAGGCATTACCGGTTGGGCTCAGGTGAACGGCTGGCGTGGCAACACGTCTCTCCGCAAACGGATTCAACACGATCTGTACTACATCACCCATTGGAATCCCTGGTTCGACATCAAAATCATGTGGCTTACCTTATGGCACGGGTTGGTCCACCGGAATGCCTATTAGCTCTTGATTATCGGCAAACCTCAGACGGGCCGCCGTAATTTGTCCACGTCCAGTGCGGCTCATCTTGCCAAGTTCAAGTAGGTTAGCGATGCCCCGCAATCTCTTGACTCAAGTTATTCCCCATCTGCTCAGGCCCTGCTTTGCAGGACAATCCGCGTAAATAATGGAAATCAATTTGCCGACAGCCAAGATGCAAGAGCTTGACAACACAAACTCATACCGCGATCGATTACCATTGATTTATTCCCCTACCGTTAAGCTC
>JANWVZ010000034.1 GCA_025056555.1 Gemmatales bacterium
CAAGGAATTTGGACCCATGATCATCCCATTAGTTACCATGAAGCCCGTGACTTAGGGTTACCCGTCAGCTGTAACCTGCCCGTAGAGTTTTATGAACTTATGACGTTATTCCCCCAACCTCTCCGACAGCACCCTAGTGTGCAGTACATCCCACAACCCTATAGGCCCGGTCGCGCCCCAAATTAGGCCCCCAGCGAGTAAGAGGATTCTGTCATAAGCTGTAGCGTTCGCAGGTAGCGGGGGAAGGCAGAATTCAACGAGATTCTGGCAAACCGCGTAGGTCTCCAACTGTCTCGATATCGCTGGCCCAGCCACCACAATGCTTGTCGTCGGCGTCTTTCCAAGCCATAGTCCCCGCAATTATGGTAGCCTTCCGACACGGTCGAAATTGCACTGTCTTGTTCGGCAATGTGATTGACCACTTAGGCTGAGTTACCGCAGGCGCGGGCGATTTCCGGAAACCATTGTTTCTTCAATCAACCTGTGCTGTCTGCTCAAAAAGAAGGACGATGTCTACCTGGGGCGCCAAGGAATTCGCTGGCTGCTCCTGAACGTAGGGTGGCGTTATCAGGCTGTTGAATGCAGGGTCAGTTGGCTAAATTATGTCTTCGCCGGCCATCTCCAGGAGGTACTTCGCGCCGCCATCCCGAATTTGAAGCGCGAACCGGCCACTGCCGCAATTTGAGGTGACTCTTTCTCGCTGCTGGAATCAGCACCTCAGGGTCTGGCCAGATTGAATGGCGGTTATCAACGCTCGATTGGAAGCGGTCGTCACGCCGCTGGAATTGGCTGCGTCGGGGGCGAATGATGTTGTTTGCAGTAAGGCGACTTTACGTTGGAGTTGCGATTTGGGGAAGGGGTCCCAGGATCGGGGGCGAATGATGTTGTTTGCAGTAATCCGACACGGGATAACGCCACAGTCTGTTCGTGTCTTCCAGATGCGAGAAGCCAAGTGCCAATGATATGGTTTACAGCAGGCCGAGACTAAGAGCATGTCGCGGGATAAGCTTCCCTGCTGCTGGCGATATGCGCAGCCTAAAGAAACTTGTACCGATGAATCCCTCTATGACTGAAAATGAAGTCAGTGTCACCGCAGAGTTGTCTTCGGGCTGGAGCATCGTTTACCCTTGGGAGCTAATCCGTTTTGTTTAGGGCGCGGGCCGATCTTCAGGCTCCGTCGGATGCCTGGGAAGCTGGCCGTCTCTTGTAATAAACAATCAGGTCATCGCCCCGCGCATAGAAATCGGGTATAGCACCGGCTCGTTGGTAGCCATGTTTTTCGTAGAACCGCCGTGTCGCTTCGTAGCTCGGCTGGGAACTGGTTTCGATGCGGATCACTGCGCCGCGTTGCGCACGGATTCGTGCTTCAGCCGCCTCCAACAACCGCGAACCGATTCCCCGATGTTGGTATTCCTGACCTACCACGATCCAGTAAATGTCCCAGGTGTGTGCGGTCAACGGGGTCGGCCCAAAAATCACAAATCCGGCTATGCCTTGCCCGATTGAGCCTACACTCTCCGAGTGACTGGGCGAATGTACCGTCAGTCCTGTTTCTGTTACCTCTTCCTGTTCCGACGGCCAATTCAACCAGTGTGAAGATGGCTCTTTGCATACAAGTGTTAGCTCCGCTACCAAGGCGTGGTAATCTCCAGCTTCCGGAGCACGGATATACTCCTCAATCACTTCCTGCAACACGGCCAGTTCCACGGGACGAAATACCCCTGTGCCTATCGCCAACTCCAGTGTTCGCGCGCGGTCTCGCTCCTCGAGGTTACGCAGAATCAATTGCCAGGAACTCACATTACCTCCCTAATCTGGTCAGGTGTGTTTGTCATCATGCCTGTCATCTCCAAGAATATATAAAGTGGGCGTTAGTGCCTTGCAGAAGACGCAGCTGGGGAATCCTCATGGCCTATACGGTGGAAAACTATTGCGGCCTGATTATGCGGAGCAAGTTGCTCAGTCCGGAAACCGTGCAAGGTTTGTGTCAGCAATGGCGGCAATCGGCTGAAGATCCGCACGATACCAAAGCGTTTGCTCGCTGGTTAGTGCAACATCAACACCTAACGGAATATCAGGCCGCGCTACTCCTGCATGGCTACGCCGAGAATTTCTTCTTGGGTCCTTACAAGATTCTGGAACGCATTGCCAAGGGACGCATGGCCGGGGTGTACCGCGCTGTGCACGTGGATAGTAATCAGATGGTTGCCTTGAAGGTGTTGCCTCCATCTTCAGCGCGGGATCCTACCTTATTGGCCCGTTTTTTGCGCGAAGCAAGCATTGCTCAGGAACTGGTTCATCCTAACATTGTGCGCACGTTTCATGCAGGTGAGCACAACGGTCTTTACTACCTGGTGATGGAATACCTCGATGGTGCCACTCTGGAAGAAATCCTGCAGCGACAACGCACCTTGACCCCGTTGGAAACGGCGCGAATCGGCTTTTTCATCAGCCAGGCCCTGCAACATCTCCACAGCAAGCATGTGGTGCATCGCGATCTGAAGCCCGGCAATATCATGCTCGTACCAGCACCGCAGCCCCACGAAACCACTTTGCGCTGCACAGTCAAATTGCTGGATGTCGGGCTGGCCCGCGAAATCTTTGAGCCGAATCGTGCACCTCAACAGGCGGAGTTGACTTCAGAATCCACTATCTTGGGCAATTTTGATTACCTGGCTCCCGAACAGGCGCGCGATGCTCGTCGCGTGGACATTCGCGCCGATCTGTACAGTTTGGGTTGCGTTTTGTACCACTGCTTAGCGGGACAGCCACCGTTTGCGGATACTAATGCGGTGCGGCAACTGGCACGCCACGCCACCGAAGCTCCTCGACCGCTCCCCGAAATCCATCCCCAGGTGAGTCCTTCGTTGTGGCAAATTATTGCTCGACTGCTGGCTAAGACCCCGGAGGAGCGTTACCCGGATCCTGCGACAGTGGCGGAGGCCTTCAAGAGCGTCCTGAAGCAATTACCCGCAGATTCGGCAGACCAAACCGCTTCCCAATCGCCGGCCTATCTGGCGTGGCTGCAACGCCAACAGTCAGCCCCTTCCGCGGCTGTGGCACCGGAGGCGAATGCCGCGCCTTCCCCGAAAACCGTCAAACCTCCGCCCTCGCTTAAGCAGATCAAACGCCGACGGCGTTCCTCCTCACGTGTGGTACGCTTGCCTGTCCAATCACAACCCCCTCCTGCCGATAAGGAATCGGCTAAGCCACCGCGTGAATCCCCTGCGGTGCCCGCCACCGCTCAGCCTTCGGTAGCACCGATTGCTCTCGGCAGTGCTCCACCGTCTGCAGTTCCCGCGGCGGCAGCATTGCCCCCCGCCTTGGCTGGAACCAGTCCTGGAGCCGCGCCCCTCAGCGCTTCGGGTTCAGTGGCCCCGTCTTATAGCGCTCCTGTCGTCATTCCCCCGAAGCCGGATGCCCCGCCTGTGGCTATCGTGCCTCCAACAGCTCCCCCAACTTTAGCAACCCTGATAAATGTGGAGCCTGTCTCTGCCGCCGATTTGCTGAAGACGCCGTTCGGCCTACCCGTGCCACGCGACCTGTTTATGTTCCTGTTAGGCGCCTTCAGTGTGTTGTTGCTTGTCGGCCTTATCTGGCTCGTAACGTGGCTAGCTAGCTCCCCACCTCCATCTGAGTCCCAACCCCCTGCTGAGCATCAGCATACCCTCAACCTTAACATCAGACTCCAGAAACCTGCCGGCGGCGATGGACCTCCCTTGGCAATTCTCTAATTTCCCGCCTCCTTGCCGAATCCCTAAGTCGTGGCTTCCCTTAAGACCCTGTCAGGCTATATACCGTTCAGGTCTTAGAGTGGTCCTTAAGCGAAGGTCTAACCAACGGGATTAGCTTATGCGATTCGTCAAGATGCACGGCTGTGGCAACGACTACATCTATATTGACTGCTTTCGCCAAGCGATGCCTCCCGATCCTGGGGGATTAAGTCGCCGCATGAGTGACCGCCATTTCGGAGTAGGCGGCGACGGGCTGATCCTGATTTGTCCTTCTCCGCACGCCGACGCACGGATGCGCATGTTCAACTCCGATGGCAGCGAAGCGGAGATGTGTGGTAATGGCATTCGTTGTCTGGCTAAGTATCTTTACGATCATGGCCTGGTGTCGAAGTCCCAGTTGCGCATTGAGACCGGTCGCGGGATTCTCGATTTAGAACTGCACGTCCGGAATGGTCGGGTAGATAGTGTCACCGTGGATATGGGGGAACCGATTTTCGAACCAAGTCGCATTCCAACCACTCTGCCGGGCCAACCGCCCTGTAACATTCTGCTAACCCTCGAAGACTGTTCTTATTTGGTGACCAGTCTGTCCATGGGAAATCCTCATTGTGTGATCTATGTAGATGAATTGACTGACCGCGACGTGCTTCACTATGGGCCAAAGGTGGAGAGGCACCCGGCATTTCCGCGGCGTGTCAATGTCGAGTTTGTGAAAGTGATCAGCCCTCGGGAGGTCAGGATGCGCGTCTGGGAGCGTGGCAGCGGTGAGACTTTAGCTTGTGGCACAGGCGCGTGCGCTGTGTGCGTCGCAGGAGTAATCACGGGACGGACGCAACGCCGGCTCTTAGCTCATCTTCTGGGCGGCGACTTGGAACTATACTGGTCAGAAACCAATAATCATGTTTATATGACCGGTCCTGCAGTGGAAGTCTTCCAGGGAGACTGGCCGGACTGAGAGCCAGCCTCAGCACTGATTTGCCGGGTACTAAGCTATGGGCGCCCCTTCTGCGCAATCCTTGCGGCAATGGTGTTCTGCAATACTGATTGCATTAGCGGCGGGAAACCTGGCAGGGCGTATTCTGTCGGCCGAATATGTCTTAGAACCGAGTTTACATCGCCCGGCCGATCGTTGGGACGATCCGCGCCGACCCTGGCCTGTAACCCCACCACCTGCGCTGCCGTTTTATAGTTCGAATGATCGGGCACGCTGGGCTACTGTCCGTGCTCTGGTGGATGAAGGTACCTATCGTGTCGGTTATCGCGTTGAGTATCCACCTTTTGGTGATCTTAGTCATCTCCAAGCACAGGGGGTTTTATTAGCCCGAGCACTGGGGATCGGCACTTTCCTGGCAAGCGGCGCCACGTTCACGCCTCCTATCCTGCCCCCGCCGCTTTATAGTGATCATGGGATCTTATTCGAACCTGGTTACACCAGTGTGGATAGAATCCTGCATCCCCAAACCAAGCATTATTATTCCAGCAAACCGCCGCTCTTACCGACCCTGATAGCGGGCGAATACTGGTTGATCAAGCAGCTCTTTGGTTGGTCTATCGTGCAACGGCCTATGTTAGTCTCCAAGGTCATTCTTTTCACCTGGAACTGGCTTCCCTTCGTCGTATATTTAGTGCTGCTCAGCAAACTAATCGAACGTTATGGTCAGACGGATTGGGCGCGTCTGTTAGCGATGGGCTCGGCGTGCTTTGCAACGTTTATCGGCACCTTTAGTGTCACCCTCAACAACCATACGCAAGCGGCTACAAGTGTGGTCTTCGCCTTATATCCGTTTCTGCGGATTTGGGAAGGCGGTAATCAACAAGGCGACGAGCATCCATCTCTTTCTGCTTCGGCGGGCTGGAGATGGTGGCACTTCAGTTTAGCCGGGTTCTTTGCCAGCTGGGCTGCCTGCAACGAACTACCTGCGCTGATGATTGTGGTCGGTTTAGCCTGCCTCTTACTGCTGCGCAGCATATCTTATACGCTGATTTTTTACATTCCCGCGGCTCTGCTCCCTATCGCGGCATTTCTGGGTACCAACTATTTAGCTTTAGGGGAATGGTGGCCCGCCTATGAAAAATTCGGCTCGATTTGGTATGAATACCCCGGCAGTTATTGGGCCGTGCGTCGGGGTATAGATGCGGCCCGCGAAGCGGTTGGGGTCTATATGTTGCATCTGCTGGTGGGCCATCACGGCATATTTTCTCTCAGTCCGATCTTCTTGCTCAGCCTGGGGAGCGTCATTTATCCGAAAGTCTGTCCTCATTCACTGAACCGCTCCTACAGGCTATTGCTCTATGGCACGGGCCTGGTGACCGTTGTCCTGTTTTTCTTTTACACGGTGTATGTTTATTATGCGCTGAAGACAAGTAACTACGGCGGTTGGACGAGCGGACCTCGATGGTTTTTCTGGTTGATTCCGCTGTGGCTTCTCAGTATGTTACCCGCAGCGGATTGGCTGGCAGCTACACGCGCCCGTCGAGTGTTAGGATATATTCTGCTGGCCTGGTCAGCATTAAGTGTGGCCTATCCGGCCTGGAATCCCTGGAGGCACCCTTGGCTTTATAACTGGATGGAAACGCTAGGTTGGATTCGATATTAGGCCTCGTCCCTATCATCCCTTGCTAAGTCGGTGATGGTACGTGAAGAACTGGGGCATACAGAGGGCTATGCCCATCGGGAGAAGAGGGGCAAGAACAACTAGGTGGTGCTGAGATATATACAGCGCAAAGGAGTGAATCATGCGTCTGGGAATCTGGTTAGGCTGTCTCGGCTTAGCAGGAACCTTGCTGGGTTACGCCCAGAAACCGGCAGACAAGGAATTGGCAGGCGATGCGTTAATCTATGCTTGGCTGCGGCACGAGACCGCGAAAGTGTCGCGTGCTCCTTTCGCCAACGCTCGCTCACGAGAAGATTGGGAGCGGCAACGTCCCGAATTGCACCAACAATTTCTCTATATGTTAGGCTTGTGGCCGTGGCCTGAAAAGACGCCCCTGCAAGCTCGCGTCACGGGTAGCTTAGAGCGTGACACTTTTCGCGTGGAGAAGCTATATTTTCAAAGCCGACCTGGACTTTATGTAACGGCAAATCTTTATATCCCGAAGAATCTCAAACCTGGGGAAAAGCTTCCGGCGGTGCTTTATGTTTGCGGTCATTCCAATCGAGGCCGCGATGGCAATAAGACTGCGTTTCAACATCATGGCATCTGGTTTGCGACGCACGGCTACGTTTGCCTGATTATAGATAGCTTGCAACTGGGCGAAATCGCGGGGATTCACCATGGGACTTACCGCGAAGGGCGATGGTGGTGGCATTCCGCCGGCTATACTCCCGCGGGTGTGGAATGTTGGAACGGGATTCGTGCTTTGGATTATCTATGTAGCCGACCGGAGGTGGACGCGGATCGTCTGGCGGTCACGGGTATCAGCGGGGGCGGTGCCTATACCACGTGGATTAGTGCTGCCGATGAGCGTATTAAGGTGTCGGTGCCGGTCAGTGGGTTTAGTGACTTAGAAACCCACGTCGTGGATCGGGTCATCAATGGTCATTGCGATTGTATGTTTCCGCATAATGTCTATCGTTGGGACTTCAGCACGATCTTAGGTCTTATCGCCCCGCGGGCATTATTATTCCTGAATTCCAGCAACGATACGATATTTCCCATGCCTGGAAACGAGCGCTTGCGTTTCAAGATGCATCAGTTTTATGGTCTGTTTTATCCCCAACCACAGTCTTATTTCGAGTTTGGCGTGGTGCCTGGGCCGCACCAGGATCATCCGGAACTGAGACTCTTGGCTTATCGCTGGATCAACCGACACTTGAAGAAAGATCCCCGTCCAGTACAGGAACCTGAAGTACCTTTATTTCCAGGAAAGGAACTAAGAGTGTTCCCCGAAGATAGCGATATACCAGCGGATGCCAGGAATCGGCGGATAGACGAAACGTTTGTACCTCGCGCGCAAGTACATGCCCCGGAAAAGTCGGAAGATTGGCCCAAGTGGCATGCCCAGCTACTGGATCAGCTGCGCGAACGTGTGTTTACCGATTGGCCGCAACCGGTGCCTGCTGCGCAAGTGCTGAAGGAGAATAAAGACACCGGAGAGCTGATCCTGGCCACGGACGACGTGATGATGGTAGTAGTCCATCGGCTGACTTCGCCCAAAAAAGCAAAACGGCAGTTGCTGGTCGTGCTGGGACCTGAAGACGAGGAAAATAAGCTGCCGACCTGGGCCAGGAACTGCGTTGGTGCCGAGGATGAGGTGTTCTTGCTCAGCCCCCGGGGCTGTGGCCGTTTTGCCTGGACGCAGCGCAATCCGCCGAATTACGTTGAGCGGGCTCATGCGCTCTTGGGGCGGACGGTGGATCAGATGCGCGTGTGGGACATTCAGGCAGTGGCGCGGTGGTTACACGAACACGGCGAGGACTCGTTGCCATTGGCAGTAGTTGGCCGAGGTACTATGGCCGTCAACTGCGCTTATGCGGCAATTGCGGAGGGAGCGATTTCTGAAATCATTCTGGTAGAGCCTACTACGAGTCACCTGCAAGGGCCTCATTATCTAAACGTCCTTCGAGTTTTGGATGTTCCGGTGGCCCTGGCGTTATTAGCACCGCGACCGCTGACGATCTATGGGGCTGGCCCGGAGTCTTTCCAGGTGACGCAACAAGTTTATGAGCGTGCTAAAGCTTCGGAGAGATTGCGCTTTCTGAAATAGCACGACGCCAAATGCTTATTGCTCGGGAATCTCAGGGGCAGGAGCCCTTTCGCGAAGTATCGGTGGGCTGTCCAACCCGTGTGGTACAATGACAACGATACAACGCGCTTAGAAGTGCAAAGGGCAAATCCTCCTGGTCCGAAAGAAGAAATATGCTTGCCGGTGCATGAGGTAATGGTGGAGGCGTAGAGCGATTTGCTACGCGGACTACGGATTGAGAATAAGAGGAATGTCTATGCCGAGAGTGTTCGTCGCGGATAAGCTGGAGAATGTCGGACTGGAACTGCTGCATCAGGCGGGTTTAGAGGTGGATTACCGTCCTGGCTTGAGGGGCGAAGAATTGCGTCGAGCGTTGCAGCAGGCAGAAGGAATGATTGTGCGCAGCGGGACACGTGTGACCGCCGAACTGTTGGAGCGCCCTGGCCAATTGCGGGCGATCGTGCGAGCTGGGGTGGGGGTGGACAATATTGATGTGGCGGCGGCGACTCGGCGTGGCATCGTGGTGATGAATACGCCCGGAGGCAACACGGTCAGCACCGCGGAGCACACCTGGGCTTTGATCCTGGCGCTCGTTCGGCACATCCCCGCAGCGGATGCCAGTGTTCGCGCAGGCCAATGGGATCGGCAACGGTTCGTCGGCACACAGTTGGCGGGGAAGACGCTCGGCGTTGTCGGGGTGGGGCGGATCGGTCGGGAGGTAGTGCGGCGGGCCTTGGCGTTTGATATGAAGGTGTTGGCCTACGACCCCTTCCTGACTGCCGAGCGTGCTGCCCAATTGGGGATCGAGGCGGCGTCCAGCTTACAGGTGTTGTTGCCTCAGTGTGACATCGTAACTTTGCATGTGCCCCTCATGGAACAGACACGCCATCTTATCGGCGCCCGCGAAATGTCCCTGATGAAGCGGGGGGCATTCCTGATTAATTGTGCTCGCGGTGGATTGGTGGACGAATCCGCACTGATCGAAGCGCTCCAGAGCGGTCAGTTAGCTGGCGCAGCCCTGGATGTGTTCAGCGAAGAACCTCCGAGAGCAGATTGGCCTTTGCTGAAACTACCTAATGTGGTGCTCACGCCTCATTTAGGCGCTTCGACCGTCGAGGCACAAACTTCCGTAGCGCGGGAAGCCGCCCAGTTGATCATTGATTTTCTCGTCAAGGGCCTGGTACAGTCAGCGGTGAACATGGCCACCCTCGAGGCAGCCGAGCTCCGCGAAGTGCGCTGGTATCTTGACCTGGCCCGGCGATTGGGTTTGCTGCTCGCGCAAATGAGCCGAGGTGCCGTACGCAGAGCGGTGCTGACGTATCGCGGGGAAGTGGCCCAGCGCAATACGCGCCTGATAACGGCGGCTTTTGCCGCTGGTTTGTTGGAGCCGTATTTGGCGGATAGTGTCAACATTGTGAATGCCGAGCTCCTGGCGCGCGAACGGCAAATTGAACTGGTGGAACAGATCAGTTCGTTGCGGGGCGATTTCAGCACGCTGATTCGCGCGGAGGTGGAAACGGAACAAGGCACGCTGAGCGCGGCAGGGACACTGTTTGGTAAGCAGTACTTACGGGTCGTTCAGCTCGGCCAATTTCATTTGGATGCTTATCTCGATGGTATCCTGATGATTTTCCAGCATCGTGATGCCCCTGGGCTTATCGGTTTCATCGGCACGGTGCTAGGTCGTCATCGGGTAAACATCGCCCAGATGAACGTGGGACGGGTACGACCGGGGGGAGACGCTGTGGCGATCCTGAATTTGGACAGTTTGCCTCCCGAAGAGGCCTTAGCCGAGGTTCGCCAGCATCCGCTGATAAGCAGTATTCACGTGGTCAAATTACCCCCACCTGGCGAGATGCCGTCCTGGTTGGGATGAAAGATCACGACCTGGGCCACTGTCTCCTGATCGGAGCCATTCCTGACTGAGTCGGTTCGCATCATGTCGGAATGGAGTGAGCAGGCCTTACAAACAAATCGCGAGATGTTGAGTGCCTGGCAGCTGGAGAGGCTGTGCGCGATGTTGAGCGAAGTGCTGCCCCGCAATCGTTTTTACCGACGGAAGCTCGGCTCGATGGTTCGGCCTCGCTCGCTGGCCGAGTTGTACGCCTGGCCATTCACGACCAAACAAGAGCTGTTAGCAGACCAGCAGCAACACCCGCCTTATGGAAGTAACTTGACCTATCCAGTATCGAGATACGTTCGCGTCCATCAGACGTCGGGCAGCACCGCCCAACCGTTACGTTGGCTGGACACGCCGGAAAACTGGGAGTGGTTAATGCATTGCTGGCGATGGATCTACCGCATCGTCGGCTTACGGGCCGTGGATCGGCTCTTTTTTCCGTTTTCCTTCGGGCCGTTCCTCGGTTTCTGGGCAGCGTGGGATGCGGCAGCGCGCAGCGGTTGGTTTGTCCTGCCGGGCGGCGGCATGTCCAGTGTGGCGCGCCTGCGGACCATCGTGGAACACCGCATTACGGTGCTATTCTGCACGCCTACTTACGCCCTGCATCTGCTCGAGGTTGCACAGCGCGAAGGCATTTCCCTGAACGACAGTGCAGTGCGTTTCCTGATCGTGGCCGGGGAGCCGGGGGGAAGCGTGCCGCATTTGCGAAACCGCATCGAACAGGGTTGGCGGGCGCGCGTGTTTGACCACACCGGCATGACGGAGATCGGAGCGTTAGGCATCGAGTGTCCGGAGAATCCCGGCGGCGTCCATTTGCTGGAAACGGAATGTCTTGCCGAGGTTATTGACCCTGAAACTGGTCAGCACGTACCCGCTGGAGTGGAAGGTGAATTGGTGCTTACCAATCTCGGCCGTTGGGGCAGCCCGCTGATCCGTTATCGCACAGGAGACCGGGTCGTGGTCGATCCTCAACCATGTCCCTGTGGTCGCGTCTGGCTGCGGTTGCGGGGGGGCATTCTCGGTCGTCTCGATGATCTCATCGTTGTCCGCGGCGCGAAGATTTACCCTAGCGCTCTCGACGAAGTACTGCGTCGCTTTCCCGAGTTGGTTGAGTATCGCGTCACTTGGCGAAACGATCGGGGCACCGAAAGCTTCGTGATAGAAGTTGAACCAAGCACACCCGATTTGGCCCAGGGCCCAGCAGCCCAACGCTGGGCCGAACGCATCTCTCAGGAAATCAAATCCGTGTTCCTGGTGAGGCCAACTATTCAGGTCGTATCCCCCGGTGCGTTGCCCCGCTATGAACTCAAAGCCCGACGTTGGCGTACACAAACCTAGCTGTTGGCCAGCTATTTTTCTATACTAAATAACCCTGCCTGGATACTATTCCACAAGAGCCTACCTGACTGAACTGGCGAAAACGTCTCAGGAGTGAGCGACGATGCGGAGCTGGCTAATCCCGGGGCTGTTGTGCGCGCTAACCTGGACAGGTTTGGCCTCAGACTGGTTACATTGGCGCGGTCCGGAACAAAACGGCACATCTCGTGACACGGGGCTGCCCGCTGAATGGTCAGCTTCAGGCTTGAATGTGATCTGGAAGCAGCCCTATGGGGGGCGGTCCACTCCCGTCATTTGCCAAGGTCGCGTTTATATCATCAATGGGGCCGAGCCGGGAAACATTCGCGAACAAGAGCGTGTCATGTGTTTCGATGCGGACACAGGAAAGTTGCTCTGGGAATATCGCTTCAACATTTTCCACACCGATATCGTAACCAACCGCGTCGGCTGGGCTAACCTCGCGGCGGATGCCGAAACAGGTTATGTCTATGCTCACGGCATTCAGGGCTTGCTCTTCTGCTTTTCACCCGACGGTAAAGTGGTGTGGTCGCGTTCGCTGACTGAGGAGTACGGCCGCATCTCGGGCTATGGCGGCCGCGTGACTACTCCCCTTGTGGATGAGGACCGCTTGATCATCCACTTCCTCAATGCCAGTTGGGGCAATCAGGCTCGTGGGGGACATCGCTTCGTCGCCTTCGATAAACGCACCGGCGAAGTGCTCTGGTGGTCGGAACCGGGAGACCAACCCGTTGATACGCTTTATTCCGTGCCCGTGGTCGCGGTGATCAACGGTGAGCGCCTGATTATCTGTGGTGGGGCAGATGGTGCACTCCACGCCCTTCAATCCCGTACGGGGAAACCGGTGTGGAGTTATGCGATCTCCAAGCGAGGTATCAATCCTTCGCCTGTGGTCGCTGGTTCGCGCGTCTATATCACGCACGGCGACGAAAACCTTGACACCAATGAAATGGGCGGAGTTTATTGCCTTGACGCAGCGCAGGTGCAGGAGCGCCAACCCAAATTGTTGTGGCGTCGTTTGGGTATCCTTGCCGGCTTAGCTTCCCCGGCTTTGTGCGACAATCGCATCTACGTCGCCGACAATTCAGCCAAGCTGTTTTGTCTGGACGCATGGACTGGCGAAACCATCTGGGAGCACAAATATGGCACCATGGCGCGAGGCTCGCCCGTCTGGGCCGACGGCAAGATTTACATCATGGAGGTCGCCGGCAAATTCCATATCCTTCAACCAAGCGAGCGCGGTTGCAAAACGATACATTCCTTCGCCAATCCGCTAGGGCCCCAGGGGGAAATCATTGAAAACAATGGTAGTCCCGCTGTTTGGAAAGGCCGACTGTATTTCACCACGGGGGACAGCTTGTATTGCCTGGGCACAAAAGAAAGTCGAGCGGGCAAGACACCCCCCAGCCCTGCGGAACCTCTGCCAGATGCCAAGGATGAGCCTGCTTGGCTCCAGCTTATTCCGGCTGACGTCGTGCTCGAACCGGGCCAACAGGTGAAATTCCGTGCGCGTATCTATAATGCTCGCGGTCAGTTGCTGGGAGAGGTTTCGCCCGACCAATGGTCGTTACCCGCTCCTGATGCGCCCGCGAAGACATCGGAGGGTAAGCCCGCTCCCCAACCACCACCGTTACGGGGGACGATCGCGGCAGGAGTTTTCACCGCTGACCCCAAGATCCCCGCGCAACACGGCTATGTCGAAGCCCGCTGGCGCCAGCTCACCGCTCGAGCCCGTGTTCGCGTGGCTCCTCTCATTCCTCTTTCCCAGACCTTCGACGCGCTTCCCGAAGGTGCCGTACCCGGCGGCTGGGTTAATGTGGCCGGCAAGTTCCAGGTCACTGCGGATCCCACTAATCCCCAGAACAAAGTCCTCAAGAAATTAGCGAATAATCCCAACCCTCTGCTGGCTCGTGCCTTGGCGTACATCACTGGTCCGCAAGTGCGCGACTATACTATCGAGGCAGATCTGATGGCCAACGAACGCCGTCGTAATCTGCCCGACATGGGTGTGATCAACTGCCGTTACAGTCTGACTTTTGACGGTAACAAGCAACGCTTACTTTTACGTACTTGGGAAGCTCGTCGTCCCGAAGATGCTCCGATGGACGCGATTCCCGGTCGCATCAACGCCAAAGTAGACTATTCCTGGAAACCCGGCATCTGGTATCGCTTCAAACTGCGCGTCCAGGTCGTGGAGGGCAAAGGTGTTTTGCAGGGTAAGGTCTGGCCTCGCCAAGAGCCGGAACCCGCGGACTGGACGATTACTGCGGAAGACCCTGTTCCCAACACCGAAGGCGCGGCTGGGCTGTATGCCTACGCCACGGGCATTACCGCGAACTCGCCAGGTGCTGAGGCCTTTTTCGATAATGTCCGCGTTTATCCGAACCGCTGAGCTTGAGCTGAGCGTAAACTACACAGGACTCTGTCCCCACCAATACTTCCAGAACGATTCCTTGCCAGGAGAACACTCATTTATGCTCGCACCTGCCTACAGTTGTCGCTGGCTCTTAGCGCTACTCTCGGCCGGATGTTTAGTCGCGGTCGCATGGTGGACGCAACCCTCCCAACCGGCGCTTCCCTTGAGTCCCCGCACTTATGCCCAGGTACCTAAGGCTGAGCTGAGTAATGTTCCCTTGCGCGTTTGGCAGATGTTTGGTGGCACACCGTTCCGCAACATGGTGAATAGCGCCGAAAAAGGTATGCCTGTAGAATGGCACATCGGCGACCCTCGCCGTAAAATCCCTCCGAAAAACATTAAATGGGTGGCCAGGCTGGGTTCCCAGTCCTATGGCAACCCCGTAGTTTACGGTGGCAGAATATTCTTAGGTACTAATAATGGTGGCCTGCGCAATCCTCGCGATGCGGTAAAAAAAGGCGGGGAACTTATTCCTTTAGACAAAGGCAACCTCTTATGTTTCCGCGAATCGGACGGTCAATTCCTTTGGCAAGCCGTCCACGATAAATTGCCTTCCGGCCGCGTCAATGATTGGCCCGAGCAAGGTATTTGCTCCTCTCCTTATGTCGAAGGGAATCGTGTTTATTATGTCAGTAATCGCTGTGAGTTAGTGTGTGCCGATACGGAAGGGTTTCTGGATGGTAAGAATGATGGCGTTCAGGACGAGAAATATAAGGATCGGATCGACGCCGACATCATTTGGCGCCTCGACATGATGGAAGAACTCGGTGTATTTCCTCACAACCTGGCTGTTTGTTCTCCATTAGTCGTGGGCGATATTGTGTTTGTTGTTACCGGCAACGGTCATGATGAATCTCATGAGAATATTCCTGCACCACGTGCGCCCAGTTTCTTAGCGGTCAATAAGCATACAGGTCAGGTGCTCTGGGAAAGCAATCTGCCCGGCGACAAAATACTGCACGGTCAATGGTCGAATCCCTGCTACGCGGAAGTCAATGGACAGCCACAAGTAGTCTTCCCTGGCGGCGATGGCTGGCTCTATGCCTTCGAGCCGAAAAGCGGCAAACTGCTCTGGAAATTTGACTGCAACCCGAAGAGCTCCAAATATATTCTGGGCGGCCGCGGTACTAAGAACGAGATCATTGCTACTCCCGTGTTTTATCAGGGGCGCATTTATGTTCAAGTCGGACAGGACCCTGAACACGGCGAAGGTGTGGGACATCTCTGGTGTATAGACCCCAGCAAAGCCAGTCCTACGAACATTGACCTGACGCCCGTCAACGACAACTTCGATCCGAAAGCTCCGGAAAATAAGAACTCCGGCCTGGTTTGGCATATCGGCGGTCAGGATAAGGAGGGCAAGCTGCTGTGGCGCCGTGGCCTTTCGACCTGTGCCATTCATGAAGGTCTCTGTTATATCGCTAATCTCAGCGGTTTCGTCGCCTGTTTCGACGCCTATACCGGCGAAAAATACTGGGAATACGATACCCTCTCGGCCATTTGGGGCTCGCCTTATGTCGTGGATAATAAGGTTTATATAGGAACTGACGAGGGTGTGGTTTATGTATTCGAACATGGCAAGAAATTGCGCCTCTTGGCCAAGAATGAAATGGAAGCCCCTGTTCTGAGCACGCCCATCGCCGTCAACGGCGTCCTCTATATCATGACCCGCCAGAATCTATATGCCATCGTCGAACAAAAATAATTCCTCTTCGTTGCCAATTTCTAAGCCCGGCTCACTACCGGATCTTAGAATATTGCGGAGCCAGCCATGGCCATGACCGCCATCCCAGCTGCTACGCTGCCAGATCGTGTTGCTGCAGCCCGTGAGGCCCTCGATGCTCACGTTCGTGAAATCATTCAATGGCATTTCAGCCCCGAAACGGGAACGCCATTCTGGCTTGATGCGGTTGCGGGGACCAATCCCTATCTCAAACTTGACTTCGATCCGCGGAAAGAAATCCACGGTTTCGCCGACCTGAGAAAATTCGGATTTTTTGAAGATGAATGGCTCCGCGGCGGTCCCGTTCGTCGTTGGGTACCCCGGGCATATCAAGATCGGCCTATCTACGTTTTTGAAACAGGCGGCACCACCGGCATTCCAAAGACCCGCATCAATATTGAGGACTTCCGCATTGATTACGAGCAATTCAGTGAGACATTACCGGACGAGTATTTTCCCAGGGGAGCTAACTGGCTGATGCTAGGTCCCTCTGGACCTCGCCGCTTGCGTTTAGCCGTTGAACATCTCTGCCAATATCGTGGCGGAATCTGCTTCTGCATTGATTTAGACCCGCGCTGGGTCGTGAAATGTCTCAAACGCGGTTGGGTAGACGTGGCGAAGGCCTATATGGAGCACTGTATCGAGCAGGCCCTTACTATATTGGAAGCGGGACACGACATCAAGTGCATGTTTGCTACTCCTAAACTGTTAGAAGCCCTGGCTCTCGAACTGGAAAAAAGGGGTACTTCCCTCCGCCAAATGGGGATTACAGGTATCTTTTGCGGAGGCACGGAAATGACTTCTCAATGGATACGTTTCACGATTGAAGAGTTGTTAGGTCCTGGCATTTATATCGCGCCCACCTATGGCAATACTTTGATGGGATTGGCCGTCGCGCCTATGCCGAGACCTCAGGACCATTATAAGATCACTTACTATGCCCCTCAACCGCGCGCTGTCGTCGAGGTAGTGGACTTCGACGATTATAATCGTCTCGTTGCATATGGTCAGGAGGGCCGAGTGTTATTAACCACGTTGACGAGGGAATTCTTTATGCCTCGGTTCCCCGAACGGGACGAAGGTGTACGAGAACCTCCCTGCGAACGATTTCCTTGGGACGGGGTGAGCGGCGTCAAACCCTTCCGCGGTTTCGCCGCTACTACCACAGTCGGCGTTTATTAACAGCTTCTGGAGTACGCTATTTTCAGAATTTGCCTTTATAAGCAAAGACCCAGCCCTTAATCAATCCCACCTGCTAAGGAGCCAACTATGTTACATATACCCATTTCGCGTTGGGGCGAACCTTATCAAAGCATGGAAACCGACCGGGTAGTCCATTTCCAGACGGGTGAAGTGCTGGCCGAAGTCAGTCGCGCAAACGCGGCCTTAGTCGAACGGGATATGCGCCATGCTCGCCGCGCACGTGAGGTCCTCCGCGAGATTCCCATACGCGAATTGCTGGCCATGCTCAAAAAAGCTGCCGACCTCTACACTCGCGCCGAGTTGCCCCTTGGTAATGGCTCGCAGACTCCTGAGCAGTTTGTACGCATGCAATCGGCCACTACAGGCATGCCGGAGCACATGTGCCGTTTCAACATGGAAAAAAACCACTTTGTATTGACCAACATGGACAAGATATTAGATTCCTTGACCCGCGGCCTGGATTTGGAGATTCTTTGCCGCGGCTATGGCGTAGAAAGCCGCGGTGTTCCTATAAGTTTTCAATGCCAATCGCCTGTGCTCGGCTTAGTGCTGCCCAGCAATTCGCCCGGCGTACATACGTTATGGTTACCGATCATCCCATTACAAATCGGTTTAGTCCTCAAGCCAGGCCCTCAGGAACCCTGGACACCTTATCGCATGACTCAAGCCTTCATTGAGGCGGGCGTACCTAAGCAGGCGATGGCTATCTATCCCGGCCTGGGCGACGTTGGTGCTGCCGTGGTCAACGCCTGTCCACGGAGTTTGATCTTCGGCAGTTCGCAAACCGTCGAGCAATATAAGGGCAATCCCAGGGTACAGGTACACGGGCCCGGATTCAGCAAAATACTCTTCGGAGACGATACCGTGGATGAGTGGGAGAAATATCTAGACCTTATGGTGGATAGTGTGCTGGTGAATAGTGGCCGGGGCTGCATTAATTGTTCCGGGATTTGGGTTTCCCGTCACGGTCGAAGAATCGCCCAGGCCCTGGCGGAACGTATGGGGCCAATCGAACCGAAGCCTCCGGACGATCCCCAGGCGCAACTCGCTGCTTTTACGGTATCTGGTCAAGCCGAAGCAATCTATGCGGATATCGCGCGTGATTTGGCTCAACCGGGTGTGGAGGATATGACGGCCAGGTTCGGCCCGCGCCTTGTCAAACAGGAACGTTGCGCCTATCTGCGGCCCATGGTGGTTTTTTGTTCTTCCCCCGACGCCAATATCGCTAAGAAGGAATACATGTTCCCCTTCGTTACGGTCGTTGAATGTCCGCAGGAAAAAATGCTGGAAAAAATTGGATCTACCCTGGTATGTACTGCGATTACTGCCGATGCGAAGTTTCAGCGAGCCTTAGCCGACGCCCCTCACATTGACCGCCTCAATATAGGCCCGATTCCAACTATTAAGCTGAACTGGCTTCAGCCGCACGAAGGCAATATTGTTGATTTCCTCTTCCGGGCTCGCGCGTTCCAGTTTGATAAGGACTGGATTCGCATTTAGCCCTCTTGGGCCTGAGCAATCGGTATATCCCTATGGGAATTGTGCCGCCCCCACTCAATAACTTCGATTATTTTCCTACTACCCGTGTTGTGTTTGGTGTTGGCGCATTAGCTGGTCTAGGAGAACTCGCAGGGGAGTTAGGAGCGACCCGTGTATTATTAGTCACCGATCCGGGCTTAGAGGCGGCAGGCCATCCCCAGAGAGCCAGGGATGCACTTGTTAAGGCCGGCATAACGGTCGAAATCTTCGACGGTGTTGAGGAAAATCCGACCACGCGACATGTCGAAGCTGGCGTGGCCGTTGCTCAATGTTTTCGCCCCGATTGCCTTGTAGCCGTTGGTGGCGGTAGTGCTATGGATTGTGCTAAAGGTATCAATTTCCTCTATACCAATGGTGGCCGAATGCATG
This sequence comes from Gemmatales bacterium, assembly GCA_025056555.1. Classification (GTDB taxonomy): domain Bacteria; phylum Planctomycetota; class Planctomycetia; order Gemmatales; family HRBIN36; genus HRBIN36. The sequence goes on from JANWVZ010000034.1 coordinate 18,927, forward strand.
ACTACCGTGGTTTCGGAAAAGCCACTAAACCTATGTTACCCTCGATAGGAGTACCCACCACCGCCGGTACGGGAAGCGAAGCCCAATCTTACGCCCTGATTGCCGATCCTGAAACGCATATGAAAATGGCCTGCGGGGATCGTAAGGCCGCTTTTCGCATTGCTATCTTGGATCCTGTTGTTACCATCACACAACCCAGACATGTTACTGCCGATACGGGCTTAGATGCCCTGGCTCATGCCGTGGAAAGTTATGTATGTACCAAACGCAATGCCTGGTCGCAAATGCTGGCCCGCGAGGCATGGCGCTTACTGAGTAGTAATTTCCTCTTGGTCCTGGAAAATCCTCAAGACCTGGAAGCACGAGCGGCCATGCAACTGGGCGCCCATTTGGCCGGCCAGGCCATCGAACTGTCCATGTTAGGAGCGGCTCACGCTTTGGCGAACCCCTTAACCGCTCACTACGGCGTGGTACACGGCTTGGCGGTCTCGCTCATGCTGCCTCACGTGGTTCGCTATAACACACCCGCTGTAGTTGAGCTTTATTCCCAACTGATGGAGGTCATCGGGCTGGAGGTCCGTGATACCGATTCCGCTGGTGATCTACTGGCAGTGCACCTGGAGAATCTCCGCCTAGCCGCCGGCTTACCTGCCAGACTGCGGGAACTCGGCGTCAACGCCCACATTCTGCCAGTTCTGGCCGAAGAAGCAACTCAGCAATGGACTGGCAAATTCAATCCGCGCCCCCTCAATTACGACGACTTCCTGCAGCTATATCGCGCTGCGTATTAGATACTCACAACAGGGTAGCCCTCTACAGAATGCGGGAATCTGTATATAGGTCATTTAATCGGCTCTTCCTGCGGAAGGAAAGAACAGCAATCCGATGGGTTATAACATCTTGCCATCCGTGACATGGAATACGCTGATTTCTATATGGACGATGTATTGCTAGGAAGACTTCGATTATGTACGAAAACACTGGGGCGGGGGTAAGCTTTGCAGGTAGAGTAGATAGTCCGAGGGACTGAGCAGCGGGGGTGAATCGGCAGACACAATTTCGACTATCCAGACTCCATAATTGTCGAAACTGATGCGATTGGGATCTTCTAGGACCTCCTGATTAACGGCGTGCACGTGGCAGGATATGGGACTGTAGAGGGAAACCACCGCTTTCTCAGTCTCAATAATACCAAGCAATCCACCTTCGGAGACCACAGTCCCGGGCAGGGCTAAGTTTTCTACGAAATATACTTCAATGCCCGGACGACATACGTAAGCCGATAACCCCAGGCGATAGTGTCCACGCCCTGGTGCAGTCTGTAGAATCCAATAGTGGTCGCGGTGATAGAGTCGGTCGGCTGCAATGCGAATGTCACCGGGAGCCACAAGATAATCGAAAGTAGGCATAGCAGGAGTCTTTTTAGCAACCGGAGCAAGGTAATCAAGATGGCCAATCTTGAGCTGCGCACAGGTGTGATAGTCATTGTAAGTCTTATTTTCCCGATGATAGTTGAATCGGCAGACTGGCCATTATGGCGGGGAAATTCGGAGCAGACCGGAGTGGCTCGCGAAGTCCTGGCGCCGCCGCTGAAAGAACTCTGGCGCCTCAAACTGGGAGATGGCATCGAGGCAGCAGCCATTATTGTGCAAGATACCGTCTATGTGAGTTGCATGGATGAGCATATCTATGCCTTGGATCTGAATGGAGGCAAGGAAAAGTGGAAATACCCGGCTCAGGCACCTGTCAAGGCACCACCTGCCTGGCACGAGGGCGTCGTCTATGTTGGCGATTCGGGGGGGCATTTGCATGCTCTGGATGGACAGAATGGCAAAGCACTATGGACATTCAAGACGGAAGCTGAAATCATAGCTGCGGCCTCCTTCTGGAATGGCCGAGTAGTCATAGGCTCTTACGATGAGCACCTTTACTGCTTAGAGGCTAAGACGGGCAAGCTTATCTGGAAGCTGAAGACCGAGGGGCCAGTTAATGCTACGGCAGCTATCGTAGAAGGAAAGGCTATCCTCGGAGGCTGCGATTCGCAGTTACACATAGTGGACTTGGCCACCGGCCGGGAAATCAAGAGCCTGGAACTTGGGGGACAGGTTGGTGGTTCCCCAGCGATAGTCGGTGCTATGTTATATGTCGGTAACATGGATAAGACGTTTTTGGCTGTAGATTGGAAGGTTGGCAAGATAGTGTGGCAGTTTGAGCCGGAGCGGGCATTTCCCTTTTACGCGTCGCCGGCAGTAAAGGAGGGCCTGGTAGTCACAGGTTGCCGCGACCGGGCCGTGTACGGTTTAGATGCCAAGACAGGAAAACTTCGGTGGCGCACTGCTACGCGAGGCAAAGTGGACAGCTCGCCCGTGATTGCTGGCGACTATGTATATGTCGGGTCAGCAGATGGCAGCTTATATGCCCTGGAAGTTTCCAGTGGCCAACGCCTCTGGTCCGCGCCTTTAGGAGCCGCCATTACCGCTTCCCCGGCCATAGCTCACGGCCGTCTCGTAATCGGTACCCAGGATGGTATCGTCTTTTGCTTCGGGAAATGAACAGAACCTCCTATGAGCAGCACGCCCTCGCGGACTACCAAGCGGCTAAGCTTAGCCAGCAGCGATGAAAAGACCGGGTTAGGAAACTATTTCATCGCGAATTATCCCCCGTTCTCTTTTTGGACCTCCGGCAATATAGACGCTGTTTATCAAACGCTCGCGAAGCCTCCACAAAGACCATCTCCCCTGGGGTTATACATACATATCCCCTTCTGCCGCAAGCGCTGTAAATTCTGTTATTTTCGCGTCTATGTGGACAAGAATGCCCGGGATATAGAGGATTACTTAGAGCATGTCCTAAGGGAGGTAGCGATCTATAGTCGGCTGGAGGCGATACGAGGCCGCAGCTTAGATTTCGTTTATTTCGGGGGTGGCACCCCTTCTTATCTGAGCGCCCGGCAGTTGCGCGATTTCATAGGGGCGTTGAAACGACTGATGCCCTGGGAAAGGGTACAGGAAGTAACCTTCGAGTGCGAACCGGGCACCCTGCAACGCCCGAAACTAGAGGCACTTCATGAGTTAGGAGTTACACGCCTCAGTTTGGGAGTCGAGAATTTTAACGATGCGATCCTCGAAGAAAATGGCCGGGCTCATCGCTCTGCCGAAATCTATCGCGCCTACCAATGGATCCGGGACTTAGCATTCCCGCAAGTCAACATTGATCTTATAGCAGGGATGGTAGGAGAAACTTGGGAGAATTGGCGCGAATGCGTGCGGCAGACCCTCGCTTTACAGCCCGATAGCGTCACAATTTATCAGATGGAATTACCTTATAACACAGAATATGCCAAAGCGGCCCGAAGTGGACATTCTTTGCCCTTCAGCTTAGCCGATTGGCCGACCAAACGGGCGTGGGTCAATTATGCTTTCGAGGAACTGCTCGCGGCCGGTTATGAGATTTCCAGTGGTTACACCCTGGTGCGAGATAAGCAGCGGGTCCATTTTCGCTACCGCGATGCCCTGTGGCAGGGAGCGGACTTACTAGGAACGGGAGTGGCGTCTTTTGGTCATATTCAGGGCGTTCACGTTCAGAATCACACCGAATGGGACACTTACTTAGAACCTATACGGAACGGACATCTACCTTTATATCGAGCTTATCTATGTTCGCCCTTGGAATTATGTGTGCGAGAGTTCATCTTACAACTGAAAACGGGACAAGTGGACCTTGATTATTTCCAGGGCAAGTATGGTGAACGAATAATAGTACGTTTTGGAGAAGAGTTAGCTTGGCTCTGCGACCAGGGCTATGCGTTATTAGACGGCAAACAGCTGACACTGACACGCGCCGGGTTATTACAGGTGGATAGATTATTACCCATTTTTTTCTTACCACAACATCGCACCAACCGATACGTCTAAGTCGAGTCGGCCGAGGCCATGCCAAGTGCAGACGAACTTATCTTCTGGATGGGAAAATTTGCGGCAGTGCTGCCGCGCGACCGTGGTTATTGCCGCAATCATATGTGGTGCCAGCGGCATGGCGACTATTGGCGTTATGGTTTCAGCAGTTATGCCGTGCGATTAATGCAGGATGTATATTTCCTGGACTGGCATGTCAGCGAGGGAGACCTCGTGCATTATTTGCAGCACATAGGCCATATCGAGACTTCGAAGGCCACTGCGGATCTGTTCGCTCCGTCAGCAGGTCGTCTGGTGCGATTTAATCAGGCACTGTTACAGGACCCCTCGCCAATCAACCTGGACAACTATGGCGCCGGCTGGCTGTTCGAAATGAGTGAGATCCAAGGGGAATGTTGGGACGCCGAGCAATATAAAGCCTACCTGGAAGCGACTTGGGAGGAAACGCAGCGCACCCTCAAGGGAGATATCAACCGATGAGCGAGAAGGTCGTGCTGGCGCCATGTATGGGTGTGGGGAAAGTGGTGGCTAACGTCACCCGACGAGCGGCGTATCTGGCACATGCGGCATGTCCGGAAGACACAGAGATTCTGTCCATTCCCGCATTGCTGGCTGGCGATGCACATGAGAGGCAATTGATTAATGAGCATCCGGTGCTGGTCATCGAGGGGTGCGTGCTGCGTTGCGCCAGCCATGTACTGAAACTGGTAGGCGCCCGACCAGCGGCTAAGATCGAAGTGTCGCGTATCATCCGCGAAAAACGGCTCACACCGGGCCGCACCCGTAAGGAATTGGAAGCTTCAGGCAAACAACTGGCCCAGGCAGTTGCAGAACGCATTGCCCTGGCTTTAGTGGACGAACCTTGGCCTGACACGTTGAGCAGCGAGGTCGGCTGGACAGGTTGTCCGTTTGCGTGTTCGTGTGATTCCGCGGCTGAAAAGCAATCCCGAGAAGTGGGAATGGAGCCGACGATGGCCAGCAGGAACCAGGAGGTCTCGGCGGACAATGCTGAGGTGGAGGACCATCGGCTTGCCGCAGCAGAACCGCCCCTGGCCCAGGGATTGACTTTGTTACCGTGCCAGGGTATCAAGCGCAGTGGCGCGCGAATCGCCCAACGCACCGCTTATCATCTCTGCGAAGACGAAGATAAGTTATTGGGAAAGGCACAGCCGCTCTGCGTCTCCGCATTAGCCGCGGGCGTTCCCGAAGATGTCCACTACTACCGCGATTTCCCGACCGTCGCCTTGAATGGTTGTCCGCAGAATTGCGCCACGAAAATCGCGGAACTTTTCGGGATTCCTGCCGTGCGTAGTGTGAATCTCTATCAGGCGTTTCCAGAGTATCCTTGCGAAACTCGATCGTTAGAGCCGGAATTGACACCGCAGGAATCCGAATTAGCTCGTCGCTGGGCTGAGCAGCTTCTGCCCGAATTGCGAGAATTGCTGGTGAACACGCGTTGGCAACCTCGTTCTCACTGTACGCATGGCATGGTCAATGACCCTTCGGGGATTGAACGATTCTTCGGTTATCAACCGACTTCGCATGGTTATGACCTCCCGTGTCTGTCTGCTGAGACTAGGGCATTCGCGCCCCATCCCGTCGAAGCAAACTCGGCCACTCCTGCCCAGCGCTAAGTCAACTCAGTTCCCAAAAGCGCGTCTCGTGCCCTGAAGATGACCACGTGCGCGTCATCGCGATCGTGTATCGCTGAGGACAAGTTAATCCTATGAACAATCTGTCGCGCAAGTCGTTATGTTTGCATATGCTAATAGTAACTTAGTCGGGTAATCCGAAATAAGGAGAGGTCATGACCCCGAAACTGTATCATCTCCTCCAGAGATTTCGCGCTGACTTACCACTAAACCAGGCATACACAATTCCGGCCAGTTGGTACACCGATGCGGATTTGGCCGCATGGGAACGCCGAGCGGTATTCGCGCGTCATTGGCTGATGGCGGGCCGGTCCGATCAGGTCGCGCAACCGGGGCAGTTTTTCACACTGGACTTAGCGGGCTGGCCGATCCTCATTGTACGTGGAGAGGATGGCGTTCTGCGGGGCTTTTATAACGTGTGCCGACATCGCGCGGCTCGTGTAGCCATAGCAGAGCACGGCCGGGCGGATCGCTTTCGCTGCCGTTATCACGGTTGGACTTACGATCTGGCGGGGAACTTACGGGGGGTACCAGAATTCGACGGTGTCGAGGGCTTCTGCCGCGAGGAAAACGGCCTGATACCTATTCATGTCGCCGAGTGGCCTCCACTGGTATTTGTCCATCTCGGTCAACCTGGATGTTCTCTCGAAGAGTATTTAACACCCATGCCCGAGCGCTTGCGGATTTTCGCCTTAGACAAACTCCACTTCGTGGCCCGGCGGGTTTACGACTTGCAGTGTAATTGGAAGGTATTTGTGGACAACTATCTCGATGGTGGCTATCATGTGCTCACGTTGCACCGTTCGCTGGCCGCGGTGTTAGATTATAAGCACTATACCACGGAAACGTTCCGCTATTGCAGCGTTCAATCCAGCCCCATGCGGGCTCCGGATCCGCAACGGGAGGATACCAGCGCCGCGGGTGTGCGCAAAGGCCAACTGGCTGCCTATTGGTGGCTTTATCCAAACTTTATGCTGAATGCCTATGAAGGTTATATGGATACTAACTTAGTCCTGCCAACCGCTGCCAATCGGTGCCGCGTAATCTTCGACTTTTACTTTTCGGAGCCACCCGGTTCCCCGCAAACCGAACAATACATCGCGGAAAGCATAGCCGTGGCCGATCGTGTGCAGCATGAGGATGTCGAGATTTGCGAAGATGTGCAACGGGGCTTGGAGAGCGGTGTTTTCGACACCGGCCGCTATAGCTTCCGTCGTGAATCCGGTATCTATCATTTTCACCAACTCCTCGCCCAGGACCTTCGCTCAGATAGGACTCCGCTTAGTCAAACTCCCTGACTTCTCGCGGATTTTCGGAATATTAAGGCGACAGCCAAATACCTTATTGTTTCTCGGAGATAGTAATCCAAGAAACCATGATTCAAGCTGTATAGTGCTATTGATTAAGCATCAGGAAGAATAATTCCTTGCAGGGAGGAAATAGGAGACTTATAGAACTAGTCTTCTTAATCTCGGAAGCCTGATTATGCAGAACTATGACCACCGATACTTAGCTGGAATATTGCTATTCAATGAAGGGGCGTTTTTCGAGGCTCATGAAGTATGGGAAGACCTGTGGTTAGACACTGGTGGTGAGGCCAAGCGCTTTTATCAGGGACTCATCCAGGCGGCAGTATGCCTGGTACACCTAGGTAATCGCAACTATAGGGGTGCTGCACGACTCTTTGAATCAGCCCGGAATTATATGCGGGCCTATGGAAATAACTATCTTGGTCTGGATATTGAAGACTTCTGGCGACAGATGGAAGAAACATGCAAGCCCTATCTTGATTCTGCCAATCCGTCATCACAGGTCCCCGCAAGCTACCCTCAAATTCGCTTGAATCCCGAACCTGCGGCTTGGCCTGATCCTTATGCATTCCTTCCTCCAGAATCATGACCGCCACCATGGGAGGTTCAACTTGACTTCACTACCGGTTAGACTAACATGTCAACCTCTGACCGTTCCTCCGGCTTACATGCGCTGACGCGACGACAGGCCCAAACCGCGCCATGTGCCAACGGCAGGGAACTTGCTCTTACGTGAGAAGCAAGGCCTAAGTCACGGTAAATCTTCTTGCCGGGACTTAGGTCTCTGAAGCAGGATTTCGGTTCTGACCCAGGATCGGGCTGGGATGTACTTTGCTCTGATCCCAGGCTGCACCGCTCTGAAGCAGGATTTAGAGTTCTGGCCGGGATCGGCGGTTGCAACAAGGGACAGACGGAAGACTTACGCACGTTTTGAAGCAGGATAAGAGTTCTGACTGAGGATCGGGCCTGTGAAACAGGATCGGGATTCTTATGTGGCTCGGAGGTCGCGCTGAGAACGCCAAAGCAGTCCACGCTGAAAATTGTTATTTCGCTCGAATCTGATGGACACATCTAGTTATAAACCTGACTCGGAACAGTTGACCTTTTCGTCGGCTGGAAGAATTCTTGTTTTTCCCTCTTGAGATATGGCTATACTTCCTGGTACAGAGGCTACCTTCGGCGCTAGACATTTGCCTGCCAGGGTAACCCAAACGAGGTTGCATACCACGAAAGGAGGGAGCACCATGTTCGCCACGAAGGGAGGCTCTCTCGAAAGCAATACTGCGCTCCTGGTTTGCACGCTGGT
>JANWVZ010000350.1 GCA_025056555.1 Gemmatales bacterium
CCCTATGCCAATTCAGTCCTATCAAGACTTGGAAGTTTGGCGCAAAGCCGTGGATTTGGTCGAGCAGGTCTATCACGTGACCAAAACCTTCCCACGGGAGGAAACCTACGGTCTGACCAGCCAGATGCGTCGCGCAGCGACATCGGTCCCTGCCAACATCGCCGAGGGCTGGGCCAGGCGGCGGACACGGGAGTTCCTCCAGTTCCTGAATATTGCGGCGCGCAGCCTCCACCGGATTCAAGCGCTCAGCCGTCAACTGCTCAACCTCCAACGCAGCCTCAAGCAGACCTAGCGGCCTGCTGGCAGAGCATACCACTCGCTACTCGCCACTCGCTACTCGCCCAAGCGCTCGCCGAACACGCTCTGCTCTCGCTCCGCATCTGCGATCCAGCCTGCGGCAGCGGTCACTTCCTGCTCGCCGCAGCACGCAGACTCGGTCGCGAACTCGCGCGCATCCGCTCCGCACAGGACGAACCCGCACCAGAACTCGTCCGCGCCGCCATCCGCGACGTCATCACGCACTGCATCTAAGGCGTGGACAAAAACCCGCTCGCAGTGGACCTGTGCAAAGT
>JANWVZ010000351.1 GCA_025056555.1 Gemmatales bacterium
GGAGCGACAGAAGCAGCTCTCATTGGGTATATGTTCAATGAAGGTCAGATTCCCAATCCAAGGGGGGGTGTTTTTGTCCTTGATGCAATCGGGAAATACAACATTCATCGTTTCATGAACCTGTGTGGTGAATTGGGCATACCTCATGCTGTTTTATACGACCATGATAGCGGGAAGCCGACAGGCGTTCCTATTGAAACAACTATACAAGCATCCAGAAATGCTTACACTATTGGCATAGACCATTTCGGTCAAGACATCGAAACTTATCTTGGAATACCATCTACAAGGCATGATAGAAAGCCACAGCATGTAATGTGGCATGTCAAGCAAGGCAAAGTAGATAAGGCAAAGTTAATCGAACTTGCAAATAAAATTCAAGCACTACTCAAAATATAGATCGCACCCAACACGCGCTTGCACCTGACGCCGCTCCGCTACGCTGCGCGGCGCAGGTGAAGCGCAAACCGTTGTGCCGCATCTTTGCGGACGATGAAATCACACAACGGCAGGTTGGTCAATGAAGCACAAAATCGCGCTCATTTCGATACTGGTTCTTCTCTTTCTCTC
>JANWVZ010000352.1 GCA_025056555.1 Gemmatales bacterium
CAGGTTGTTCCTCGGCAGGAGAGCCACACGCAGCGGTCATACCCTGTTCATCCATCAGTTCGCCTCAACCTCCATTCCCCAGGTTGCGCAACGCCTCTCACGGGTTATTATTCCCTACTGCTTGCACACGATTCAATACTGTGGAGGAGCAGGGGATAGCTCCCGCAGAAGAAAAATCCATGCTAACAGAGGGTGTTCGGGAAGTCAGTAGAGTAACGCGGCGATATGCGCGAACGGCGCCTTGCAAACGCTTGACAACTGGACGGAATGGGTGTAGAATTATAATGCGAGCGGGAGTAGTTCAGTGGCAGAACGCCAGCTTCCCAAGCTGGATGTCGCGGGTTCGAGTCCCGTCTCCCGCTCCAGACCACCTACATCTTGTGTGGTAAACCGCACAGAAGCCCTCAGAAATACTACATCTTGTGTCTCCACTAAACTGACAGAAGGAGAAAGGGCTGTGGAGACACCTAGACTCGCCGATGCCGCCGACCTGTTCCTGACAGCACTCAAGGCGGAAGGATGCACTCCGAACACCATTACCACCTACCAGAATACGCTTATCTCCTTC
>JANWVZ010000353.1 GCA_025056555.1 Gemmatales bacterium
GCGGGCGAGCAGCCAGCGGGTCTTCGGGGTGTCGTCGCAGAACCACACCGGCCCCGTGCGCGCGCGCAGCCACTCGACGAGGCGCCACTGCTCCGGGGAGATCCAGTAGGGCCGCCGGCGGCTCGCGATCAGGCGGATCTCGCCGACGTTCGGCTGCCCGGCGAGCAGCTCGCGGGTCCACGGGCCGGAGCCGAGCAGATCCACCGGCCCGCGGTAGCGTTCCGCCAGCCGGTCGATGAAGGGCTTGATCAGGACCATGTCGCCAAGGGCCCCGAAACGCACCACCAAGGGGCGCGCGGGGTCCTCGGGAAGCGCCAGCTTGCGCGCCACGGTCGCCCGCTCAGGGCTCCTGCCCGCGCGCGCGGAACTCGGCGGCCTTCTCCTCGAGCCCGAGGCGTCGCGCCGTCGCCTCGTCGAGGCCGCGGGCGCGGGCGTATTCGCGCAGCTCCCGTGTGATCTCCATGGAACAGAATTTCGGGCCGCACATCGAGCAGAAGTGCGCGCTCTTGTGCGCCTCCTTGGGCAGCGTCTGGTCGTGGAAGGCCTCCGCCCGCTCCGGATCGAGGGC
>JANWVZ010000354.1 GCA_025056555.1 Gemmatales bacterium
CTGACCCGCTGGGGCGAAGGCTACATGCTGCGTGGAGAGGAAGACGAAGAGGCATCGTCGGAGCGATGAACCATGCGCTCGATTCGCCTGCGACTCCTTGTCAGCTTACTCGTAGTGTTGTGCGTCGTGTTGGGTTGGGTATCTTGGTCAGCATACGCAATTGCTCGTTATTCGCTGGAGTTGCGTCAAAAGGGAGTGCGCGAAATGTTGCAAGCGCGATACGAATCGGCCGAGCAGCGAATACGCGAACAGTTCGATGAAAAGCTGTTGCAGGACGCCCACACGTTGGCTGGTCTAGCCCGCTTCCAATGGCGCTGGCCCCGTTTGCGTTTCCTCTCGCTTGGCGCCCTGACGGCGATACTCAACCCTGCCGCTTATGCCAGCATTCCGCTACATCTCGGCGCCGAGGCGCACACGCCGTTGGCCTTTCGCGTGCAGTGGATGCTTGCCCCCGAAGTCGAGCTTCCTGAGGAATTGCTTCCTGCAGATGAAAGCGCATGGTATTTCCAGTTTGCACTGGTGAACGGCGACGTGCTGCAAACCTCACCCAATTTGGTGGAACCC
>JANWVZ010000355.1 GCA_025056555.1 Gemmatales bacterium
TGGTGGCATCATCCAACGTGATGATCAAGTCCCACTTCTTGCCAGCCACCCACTCGTGCGTGCTGCCATCCTGATGCAGCATCATCCCGGGCCAGGGCGCACGCTCACGCCGTTTGCGATGCTTGCCCCGCCCCGGCGCCTTGGCCACCGCCCCAGCAGCCTGCAGCGTGTTCTTCACCCAGGTGTAAGAGCGACTGCCCCCGTCGCGCCGGTACCAGGCATAAAAGTGCTTCACATTCCAGCCCTCATGCCGGCGGCGGTAGCCCTCCACCACCGCCATGACCTCATCGACCGGCGCCTTGCGGTGAGATGCCTGCTCAAGTCGCTTGTCGATCAGGCCAGCCAGCCCTTCCTCCTCATAACGCCTGATATAGCGCCGAAAACTACGCTCACTCACCCCTAGCAGCCGGGCCGCCTCCTCTTGCGTCAGCCGCCCTCTCTGCCAGCCTTCATACGCTTCTTCAAACTTCATCTTCCGTAACTCCTGTAGCAACTGCGTCCGTCTCATCCGGCACCTCCTCAAGCACCAGTGAAACCGGACATATCTCGA
>JANWVZ010000356.1 GCA_025056555.1 Gemmatales bacterium
GGCCGGGCAGCGCCGTCGGTGTGATCGTCGGCGTGCGGCTCGGCGTGGGCGTGATGGTCGGCGTGTTGCTGGCCGTCAGCGTTGCCATTGCAGTTCGCGTCGGCGCTGGCGTTCTGGACGGTGCGGACGACGCGACCGGCGTTGTCGTAGCACGTCCAGTCGGTGCGGGCCAGGGCAGTGCCCAGGGCGGTAGTGGTGGTCACCACGCGCCCGGCGGCGTCGTAGCCATAGGCCGTAATCAGGTTGTAGCGGTTCTGGTAACCGGCCGGCTGGCCGGGCAGGTAGTGCTGCGTCACGCGCACCAGGTTGCCGGTGACGGGGTCGTACTCGTTGCGCGTCGTCAGCCCGTCCGGGCCGGTGACCGTGAGCACGCGGCCCAAAGCATCGTAGGTATAGGTCGTCTGGCGGTCTTCGTCCGGCGCACCGGCGTTCGGGATGCCGTCCACATAGTTGACGGTGACGGTGAGGGGCTGCCCGAGGCTGTTGTAATCGTAGCGGGTCAGGGTGCCGTCCGGGCTGCGCTGGTAGCGGATCAGGTTGGGCGGCTC
>JANWVZ010000357.1 GCA_025056555.1 Gemmatales bacterium
CATCGTATGGGTAACATGATCACCAGAATCGTCCGTTGCAGATGTATCCTAATTACTACTTGAGCGACCGCTGGTGTATCAAGCATCGGACGACGTCGCTGGGGCGCTTCCGACGTCCTGCTATTCTTCTCAGCTGCCTAATAACATTGGAGTCTAAACGCATTCACAGCCAAACGTAAGTGGCCTTTGCATTTAGAGCGCGAGCCGGGATTGAACATTCAAGCAGAGCGGCCGCAAGCGATGGTATTGCCGTCTGCTCTGCAGCAAGCTGTGTCTTCTGGGGTTGAGATCACAGATTGTGCGGAAGCCCTGGAGAGTATGGCCGCAAGGCTGAAACTCAAAGGAGCGTCGTCTGCGGTTTAGATCGCAGATTGTGCTAAAGGTAGCCCTGATAGCGCTTCCCAAGTTGATGGCCCCTCAAGCATTATGGATGGTATTTCCACTATACTGCACAGTTTGATCAAGAAACAGACCGCAGAATCCATAGGCTGACGCACAGCAATATCCCGCAGTGGAGATTGCCCATGATTAGGAAACGATGGTGT
>JANWVZ010000358.1 GCA_025056555.1 Gemmatales bacterium
AAGCGTACACGGTATCGGCCCGCCCGAGGCCCCGTTCGATGACCGCTCGCCCGAAGCGTCTACCGAAGTCGTGATACACGCGCCGGAGCTCGAGCGAATTCCGAGCGCGCCGCTGCGCCGCGGCATAGCTCCATCCGAGCCGTTCGAAGCTCGTGACGCGCGCCGGAGGCAAGTCGGGTGCGGTGCGGCCGAGCCACCGTTCGAGCGCGCGCGGGCGCAACCGCGCCGGCACGGCGCGCAGAAACGCGCATATATGCGGTTTGTTCCCGGAATAGCTGTCGGTGAAGAAACGCTCGAGCAGCCCGGCATCGTGCAAGATCCGGGGCACGGCGTAGTGCATCCGCGCCCCGAGCTGAGCGGCTGCTACATGACGCCGAGCGTGACAAGGATACGCTCCTCCGATAAAAAGCGATACACTTCGTCAGTTTGCGTCAGCAAAACGTAAGCCGGGAGAAGCACATACATCATAGCACAAAAGGCCGCGAACACCACAACGGGATGAAAAATATCTCGGAAACGATAGTAAATCCTCATTCCAAAACC
>JANWVZ010000359.1 GCA_025056555.1 Gemmatales bacterium
GATGTATTCTTTGGCTTTTTCCACCGCCTGTTCGTAGGCCGTGCGGGTGAAGTTCGACGTGAACGGCCGCCGCACATGCCCGATCGGAACGATGTCGGTGAGCTTAGGGTTGTCGCCGGGTTGGCGAAGCAGATCCACAAGGTCGTCGATACGGCGGCACGCTGCGGCAAAGGCGGCTTCCGCCGCCAATCGCCACCCTTCCTCGCCTGTTGCTTCGCGCCGGGGCACATGGGCATGGGCGACGACGGCGATGGTCTTGTTGATGTGGTCGAAGATGACCATGCGGTCGTAGAAAGCGAAGCATAAGTCCGGCAGGCGGCGATCGTCGGCGGGCGGGTTGGGCAAACGTTCGACATAGCGCACCGTGTCGTAACCGGCATAACCGACCGCCCCGCCGCAAAACCTGGGTAAACCGGGCAGATTAGGCGCGCGGAATTCGGCCAAACGATGTTCCAGCAGCTTGAGCGGGTCCGGATCGTCGAGTTCCTTCACGGCGCCAGCCCGGAGGTCGTCAATGCGGATGTGGCGGTCCCAGGCTTGATA
>JANWVZ010000035.1 GCA_025056555.1 Gemmatales bacterium
CTCCCATCACGCTGGGCAGCAGCGTCAGCGACCCCGGCACGGCCGACACTCATACCTTGGCCTGGACCGTAACCAAAAATTCCGTCGCCTACGCTTCCGGCTCGGGAGCGAACTTCAGCTTCACGCCTGATGACAACGGGACCTACGTGGTAACTCTGACCGTCACCGACGACGACGGCGGTACGGCCAGCGACACCAAGACCATTACGGTCACCAACGTCAGTCCGACGGTGGCGATCACGGGGGCGCCGACGAGCAGTCCGGAAGGGACTCCCATCACGCTGGGCAGCAGCCTGACCGATCCCGGCACAGCCGATACCCACACCTTGGCCTGGTCGGTGACACGCCATGGCCAAGCCTATGCCTCCGGTACGGGTACAAGTTTCAACTTCACGCCCAACGATAACGGCACCTACGTCATCACGCTAACGGCCACGGACGACGACGGCGACACGGCCAGCGATTCCGCTGTAGTGACGGTGGCAGGGACCACAGCAGCGGTAACCGTGTCGGTAAGCGGGCCGGCCGACGGAGTGCGCGGACAAGTCCGTACCTTCTCGCTGAGCGCTTGGTCGTCAGACGCCGCGTCGCAGGCCGCCGGTTTTGAATATCGCATCCAATGGGGTGATGGCTCTCCAACGCAGCTCGTAGCCCGTACACCGGGCAACGCTACCGGCCTTTCGGTCCATCACATCTTCAGGACTCAGGGGACGTATCAGGTGCGTGTTGTTGCAGTGGATCAAAACGGCACAGCGAGTGAGGCCGCCACGCACCAAATCACGATTCACACCATGGCGCTGCAACCGGATCCTTTGCACCCTGGTCGTGTGGCGTTGGTGATTGGAGGCACCCCAGGGAATGATGCAATCAGGATTTACCGGCGGCCTGGCGCGGGTGACATCGGGGTTCGCATCAATCGGGAAGCGGAACGGCGATTTGTCCCGAACGGAGCATCCCAGCCTTCGATCAGCCGGATTATCGTTTACGCCCAGGCTGGTAATGACCACGTTGATATTCAGCGCGACGTGTCCCAACCCGCTTGGTTTTTCGGTGGCGACGGTAACGATTACCTGCACGCTCGCTCTGGAAACAACGTTCTGGTCGGCGGCGCGGGGAATGATCAACTCCTTGGAGGGATGGGACGCGACCTCTTGATTGGCGGCCTGGGCAGCGACCTGTTGCACGGCGGAAGCGGCCAAGACATTCTCATTGATGGGCCGACGATCTTCGATGACTGGGAAGTCGCCTTGAACGCCATTCTCGCCGAGTGGACTTCCGCTCGTCCACTCGAGAGGCGTATTCAGAACCTGCGGGGGCAGGGTGGTGCCGTGTCCGGCGCCAACGGCAACTTCTTCTTGACGGACGATACCGTTCTCGCAGATGGAGTGCTCGACCGCCTGCTGGGTGGCGCTGATCTGGACTGGTACTTTATCGCTGGCAATCCTAGCAGTCCCTTTGTAGAGCGTCCCTAGTCGCGGCCCCCTTCCTCTCAGGTTGGATAAAAACTTGCCTCCCAATCGGCCTAATAAAGCTCGTGGAAGCACTCAGCAATCGGCACATGCTCTGTGGTCGAGGGAAGGCAAATTCGCCTGAAGAAGTTCACAACCAGACAACGTTGGCGTCAGTTCACAAAGACCCTTATTTGTCTCGGGCACGCTCATTGTGTCTGCCATTGCCACAATGGACTTGATAGCCTCGTGTGCATCTGAGAAAATTCTGCCGGCGGTCTATTTCAGCAGTCCTGCCGCGAAAGTTGATACGCTGAGAGATGCTGAGTTGTATTGCAGGCTGTCATTACGTAACTCGTTAGAATCCTTGACCACCGTAGTCGGAATCGCAGCGCAGGAGGAATCGAGGCTCCCAGGGATCAGCAGAAGAACTCACGGAGCCCATCACGACCTTGAGAGTTGCCTGGCGAGTAACTGGCTGCCTTTACGTTCTCACCTAGGCTCTGGCCTGACCGCAATGCCGACGGAAATACCGCCTCAGCGGCTCGACCAGCATTACTCACGGGACAACCGCTGGGTTAGGGAAATAGGGAAATGCGTGGTGAGCGTAGCGCTCACAAGGTCTCCGAAAGGGCGAAGATTTCGTCAATGTCAAAGTGGTAGTCGCTGCGCTCAAAGAGCTTGGCAATGGCGGTCTTGTGGATTTTCATCTTGAGGTTGCCGACAGCAATGGCGCCGAAACACAGCACGCCATCGCGAACGATGCCATCGTCCAGCGGCTCCACGCCCTCAATCCCGCTAGGAGGCACCGCATTGAGGTCCAGCAGAATACGCAGCTGGGGTTGGCCCAGCCACAAGGCCTTGGGCAGAATGCGCACGCCTGCGGCACCGCTGCCGAATACAACTTGGCAGCCCCGGAGCGCCTCGCGTAATCCCGATTCCGTAGCGGTTTCCCCGGCGACCAGGCGGGCTGCGGGAAGTCGGCTGCGCAGTCGAGCAACGACTTCTTCGGCCTTGCTCAGTTGGCGTGAGGCCAAGCGTACTTCGGCACCTTGTTGAGCGATGAGATGAGCTATGCGCTGGCCCACCGGGCCGGTACCGCCGAGGATCAACACACTGGCACCGTTCAGGGAAAATCTTCGCAGCACTGTTCGGACTGCTGCTGCCGCTGTCGTGTTAGAACCATTTGGATCCAGCAGGCTGGAGACAGACAGTCCCCATTGAGGCAAGAGCGTCTTGCGCACTTCATCACGAATTCGCTCCGCCAACGCGACATCACTACCGCCAATGAAAATTGCGGTCTGATGCAGGTCTTTCGGGCCCCGTGTGAAGATCGCACCATGCACCAGAGGCACAACATTTTCAGGACGAACATTTCCATAGCGCAGCAGCACCTCAGCCCCGGCGTCCAGGGCGACAATACTGTCGAAGACACTAGGGTGGGCATCCGTGTCCAGTTGGATGAGGATTCGCCGTCTGGTGGACATGCAATACCAGCTCCGCTTACCTTATGGTCAGGTGCATACGACACAGGAACACACGGTTTGGGTCACTTGCCGCCGCCCAAAAGATGAGCGTTGTTTTCCGGACAGCGCCGCGGATAACTGCCGATGCTTATTTGTAAAACGGATGAGCGACTGTTTCTTTCTTCGCGAGAATCTCATCCACCTTTGGCTCGCCGTGCATGGCCCGTTGAAGAGCGATTTTAGTAGCTTCGTAGTTGTAGCGATAAATCTTATCCTTATCTTTCGCCTCCCAGTGAATGAAAACGCCACAAACGCACACCAGGTCATCGGCGACGCCTTTGGGGATGATCCCCTCCGCAACCGCATCGGTAACCGCTTTGGCCACAGCTTTCTGCGCGGGGCCGAAAATCAATTCCGCCTGTTCACCGCTCTTGATCGTGACTTTAGTGATGATGACCGTAGCGGGTTTGCAGATGAGATTAGGCGTAAGCACGGCTAACAGGTTGGAATGCCCCATTTTCTGATCGGCCAAGGCCTGAGCAAAGGCATAGCCCACAGGGCCGTCCTTCGAGCCTAAGAGCAGGTCAATGTGAGCCACTTCTGCCCCTTCTCCGACCAGGGCTTCACCAATGTACATGGACATAGGTCGCTCCTTTCTGCGGGTTGCTCGTCCTCGGCTTTCGCTTTCGCAGCCATCTGGCTCTCAGTCCAAGCCGACCTGACTTGACTATGACTATATCAATTCGCTTCCCGCCCAACAAGGAGTCCAGCCAAAAAGCGAGTTCCCCTGACGGAATCAGGCTCCGACGCGGCTTCAGCGTCACCTGGCTGCCCCACTCAGTGCTTTAGCCCTCATCTCCAGCAGGGCAACGTCCTAGAATGCACTGAGCCAAACCAGGGCTACGGACTATTTTCAGGACGAAGAGATCCGAAAGGCATCAGATAGAGTACCTCGAGGAACGTCGAAGACCGCGGATGCGGCTGGACGCTTGCTGTGCTGGGAGCCTAGCATCTCGGACAAACCGAGGTTGGGAGGCAACAAAACGAACCGCAGGGTCATGACGAAGAAAAGACCATTGCCCTTAGTCCCGATCACCAATCTGGGCGAGGCGCGCTTTGAGTGCACGTTTGGTCGAGGCTGTGAAGGCTTGTGCTGCCGTAATGGTCGGCCTGGGTTAGTGCCTTCGGAGATCGAACTGCTCGACGCTCACTTACCGCGGATTTTGCCTCTTCTGCGTCCCGAAGCACGGCAGCATGTGGAGAAGCGCGGGTATCTGACGCGGCGTAAGCGAGCCGGACTACCCCTGGTGGCGGTGGTCCAAGGCTGGTGTGTGTTTTTCAATCAAGGATGCGTCCTTCACAAGTTGGGAGCCGCAGAAGGCGATAAGTTTCGCTATAAGCCATACCAATGTGTCGTTTTCCCTCTGCTCCAGGATGATGATGGAACCTGGTACGTTCGCCAATGGGGCTACAAAAACGAGCCTTGGGACTTGTTTTGCCTCAATCCGCACAACACCGAAGTGCCCGCTGCCGAGTCTTTACGCGAGGAAATTGAGTATATCGCGCGCTGGCAAGGCGCTTCCTAGCCAGACGTGTCGGGCTCTGCGCAAGGAGAGGTACACAAGGCTAACGCGCGGCGACTCACTTTTCGACGACCAGCGGCTTGGCATAACCCAGGCTCGGACGTCCCTTTGCCGACAAGGAGACTTGACGCAGGGCGTGCCACGAAGCTCCTGATCACGGCATCAGCCGCTCCACGTATTCGCTGAAGAACTCATACTTGCTCCTGGGGCCTTCGTGGCCCTCCACGGTTCCCCCCGCCTCAATGCGCACCAGCGTAACCCGACGGTTGACTTGATCGAACACCGCTACACCGCGGGTGATCTTCTGCAACAACGGTATTTTCTCCGAGGCCGTGGCAGGGGGATTCTTGATGTCGGTGAGCCAGGCAATTTCCGCCTGCTGGTCATTCCAGCTTCGCAATTCCAATTGTTGCTCGGCGTGATATTTTTCGCCGGTGCCCAAAGGTGGTTCCAGGACCAGAGTGTAGGGTCTGGTCCAACGCAGTTGCGGACGCCAAGCATCCTGGGGCAAGACAATGGCAAAAGGCGGTTCCTGGGCGAAATGGCCGACGGGCACTGCCAATAATGCTTGAGCTTCCAACACCTGACCTCGTGCGTCTAATTTCAATTTGACCGTAGGCTTACCGAGGAACTGCTCCATCTGCTGTCTGAGCGCGGGATGAGATTCATCTGGCTTACTGGAATCGTACATGATGTTCTGACCGTTGGGCAGCCTCTGCATCAGCTTGATTTCCGGAATAGTCAGTTGCACAATCATCGAGCCGTCGGCTTCAGCTTGGAGGACTTGCCAGCGTTTGACCAACTCGGTTACGGATTCAAAACTCGCGGATTCCCCTTCCAGAGACTGACTCACCCGGGTCTTTTGCTGCACACGATATTGCAATACCTCTCCGGTTCGCAGGCGAAAACGCGGGGGTTCCTGGGCCTGCGCGACCGACCAGCACATCAGCACTGTCGCGGCCAATAAATAGCAGCATTTGCGCATGGGTTAGCTCCCTTTGCAAGAGATGAGCTTTGGTGAGATAAGTTGGCCTCCGCATATCACGGCCCGACCAGAACGTCCAGAGCAATCGGGGCTTTGCAGCGGGTAGTCAACGAATCGTACCCGGCCAGCCGACGTGCCTGGGGTCAGCATGCTGGGAGAGAAGGAGGCTTTGCAGCGGGTAGTCAACGAATCGTACCCGGCGAGTGCGTTCGACCGAATAGAGTGAGGCGGCCAGACGGCTGAAGCCGATAACACCTGTTACTTGTCGCGTTATTCCATCTGAGCCAAGGGTTATGTCCGGTGCAAACGCGGCACTGTTGATTTCGCGGCTTCTCCAACGCGACTAGGGATGTTCCAGAAGGCGATTGAGGCGTTCGCGCAGCTCTTCGTCGAGAGCGGGCGACCAAGGCAGGTCTTCCGGTGCACCCTGGAAAGCGCCCTCACCATTGATCCGCGCCGTGGGAACTGGGCACAGGGGCAAATGTCCGATCAGATGACCGTCACAGCGGAGTTCAAAGGCGACAATCTGTGGCAGGTCATTGACCGAAATAGTCCCAGGGACATAAGGAGCTGGCGAATCAGTAATGAGGATTTCCTGCTGCGCGAGCAACCGCGGTTTCATACCATCGCGGCAGGTGGCATAGACCTCGACGTTGGCCAGGAAAGCCAAGCCCGGTTCTTTGGTGCAAAGCAGGAAACATGGCCCGACACGACCCGCCCCTATCTGTTTCGGAAGCCTTTTGTCCATTCTGACGACGGTCGTCTTATCGTCGTACCAGATGAAATGAGCATCGAGCAGCTGAAGACGACGATGTAAGGAACGCATGGGCAGGACCTCCAATTGCGAACAGGACTTGGTGGTGTTGTGTAACAGTCGCCATTCCACGTGCCAGACACTCAGCCGACGCGGTCGTACCGGGCATTGTACGGTGACCAGAGCCTGATGGGAGCGAAGTTGCTCGGCAGTGAGGCGCACGGGAATTTCCCACGCCTGACCCGATGCTTCTTCACGCAGCAGCAAGGTGGGCTGACAATCCACCAGACCGACCAGGGGGATGCGGCTGACAAACTGGACACTGGCCAGGAAGGTGCGTCCTTGCGGTCGCAGGTAGCGGTTGCAGGCTACCGTATATTCAGCCCCCGCGCTAGCCGTGCTTCGCGACCGCAGCACCACGAACAGCGTGGGATGTTGTAATTGCAGTTGTTCCTGGAATTGTTGTAACGACATCACCGGCACGCTCACCTGATGCAGCAATTGGCCTTGCCAACGCAGCTCCAAGGTTTCGCTGCTGTCCAGCGGATCGATGTGGAACTCCGCGCGATGCACGCCGCAGGAACCTGCCATTCCTTCCTGAATCAGCGAATCGGCCGGATAACTCTTTCGGCTGGTTCTCAGGATGAGATCCGACCTTTTCGCCACCCTATTGGCGGAATAACGCAGTTCGACTCGAACCACGACAACATCGGCAGTGGCCAGGACGGGCAATTCTTCCATCTCCAGGCCGTTCTTCTGCCAGCTAATACGCACACTCCGCACTTGAGGCGCGGACGCTAAAGGCAGAGCTGAGAAAGTATAAGTAAAGCAGTCACGCATGAGCCAACCGGTCAAGAGCTTGAGCCAACGCCACATCGAGGTCCTCCGCGGCGCCTGTAGGGGCTGCCTCTCCACAGAACAAACACTCCCGCATCTGCTCAATGCGGAAGCGATAAAGTTTGAGCGCTTCATCAAACACCTGGGGAACTTTCCGCAACGTTATCAGCAGGCTGGTAAAACCCGGATCGTAATCGGGGTTTTCAAGCAGCTCCAGCGTCACCAGGGCGTGCCAACTGGCAATCGCGGTGATGGAGGCCTTGCTCGCCGGAATGGTCACCTCATGCACCGCCCCGCCGGGTTGCGAATAATCGGGGGGAGGCGAATTATCCACCTCCACACTCCGCTTCAAAAAGCTGGCAACGCATCCGTAACAGGGCCCCCCGGGCCGAAATACATGTACAAACCCTCCGATGCCGCCACTGAGGACTTCGCCCAGCGTCCATGCTTTGCGGTACTTGCGCATCAGGGCGTCCCAGTGGTATTTCGCAGGTTCATTATCCACAGCACACACACCGAGGTCGGCATTGGCCACGGCCGACTCTATTTGCGGCTGGGCTGAGGAACTCAGCAAATCCACATTCAGGCAATGCACTTCCAGATCGGGTCGCTGCGCCAGAAGCCAGTTCCGCGCTAATTCACTCTTGGGCAAACCGGCCGCTCCCGGGGGGAAGTAGTGTCGGATGGCATTATGAGGTTTGTAGATGTCTGGCTCGATGATGGTTATCTGCTTTACCCTGGATTCGCGCGCCAACAGATCCAGCACTACCATTCCGCCACTGCCAGCACCCACTTGAACGATGTGAGCCATGCTTTTGCTCCGTCAAGCCTCGCAATTCCTCGACCCAAGCGTCAGCGAGCTTCCGGCAAGGGCCATTCTCCCGTATCGTACCAGATTTCGTAGCAGGCCAGCCAGCGCCAAGCGGCTTGCACGGCAAATACGCAGGTGTAACGACTGGGGTCCCAGCGATTGTTTTGCCGGCTGCTGCCCTGACGCCATAAGCAGAGTGTTTGCCCTTCCAGCAGGTGGGGGCAGTGGCGCAGCGGCGTGAGAACGCGGGTTTCCGGCGGCACTACCGGGTAGCTCGAATACAAACGCGTTTCCAACTTGTACACGTTATGAGTCGGCATCAAGCGATAGCAGAGAATCAGATTGTTTCCCTGGCGTACCAGACGGATACGAAATTCGGGGTCGCGGCCCTCGTTGTATTGTTCAATGGCCGGTATCTCCACCGTCAGCAACCGGCGCTTGCCCGCTTCGCTGTCCATCAGTCCCATAGGCTCGTCCTGCCTGTTGTGCAGTAAGCCTACTTCTTCCAAGTGAACCAGGAGATCTCCTAGAGGTGAACTCTGCCCGGCCATCAGATCCAGCAGCATGGCGCGTACAGAGCGAAAAGGGCTGGGAGAGTTTTCACGGCGTGGCATGATCGATCCGGCCAGGTTTGGCGACCATTTTGGAGATGTGCCTGGGAGTGCCAGCGCAACTCACATTTGGCGCACCTGACGCACGTCATCGAGATGCGCGCTTCCCTTACCCAGGCACTATCCCGCAAAAGACCAAAAGGGGAAAATAAGGGCGCGATGGCTCCGATGATGGCTACCCACGGTACGGACCAGCAACCTTGCTGACTTGCTCTGTTGCATCGGTCAGCAGGTGCTTTCCCGGCTCAGGTCTGAAGCGGAAATGTTTTCCGAAATTAGTAGTGGCAAGGAACCGACTTGATCGCTTCCACTACCTGTTCCTCAGGCACATCTTCGGCGGTGCCGACAAACCGGGTGTTCCGCCGATCCATGAGGATAGCGCGGTCTTCATTGACGTTGGCGCGCAGAGCGGCCAGGAGTGTACGGCGCTCTGTGTCGGTGAGCGGACGGAAATCCATGGCTCAGACCTCCTCGATTGCTGGATGCGCCCAGGGACCTCGGGCAGCGAGGGCGAACCACCGCAGTCCGCAGCCTGACCTCGTCTGCTGTCCCGTCAGCGCTGTTCCGTTAGTGTGGTGCTCTCTTGGACAGACATTTCCCGACGACGGGCCAGTTCCGCCAGCACCAGGAATACGCCCCGGTCCACGGGCGGTTCTCCATCTACTTCATACGTGTTTTCACCGTCATCGTAGAAAAACCACAGTTTCGGACCGTCCAGAAGCACGCGAATTTCTTCGCGCTCATGCACCGGCAAGCGGATGCTCAGATAGTCCCAGGTGCGGCCATCCTCGCCCTGCTCAGTTAGCGTTTCCACGCGAAGCAAAGTCATGTGCCGAAACAATTGTTCCAGGCCGACAGCATGGTATTCTAAGGTCTCCCAGACAGGCAAAAGGAAAGCAGCCAAGTCTTCCCCAAGAATCACCTGCACCGGCAGGGCGCGATACTGCCGATCGCCGGCGGCCAGCGCGTACCAGCTCAGGCGCAGACCGCGCCAATACCAACTGTTCTCACTGGGCTGAATGACAATGGGAGCGTCTGCGGCCTCGTCGTCTTCTTCCACAGTTCCGATGCCGAAGACACCTTCCTGACCGGGCAACAGGCGCACCCATTGGCTGTCGCCTTCGAAGTCGCCGCGACTCGGATGGCGTAAGCGACCGGGGTGAGTGTGCAACACTCCCAGAATCGTCAACTGGCGGTCGCGCGCCCGCAGAATGCGTGTGGCGACGGCTTGAGCTAAGGTATTGAAACGCACATGAGCCACACCCGCTTCCCGAAAGGTCCCCGCTGGCAGCGCTGCTAAAACGATGGCTTCTGCTTCCTGGCGATAGCCGAGCAACACCCAGCCCGTCTCCTCCTCACCGCGATCACTTTGACGGTGCTCGGCGAAACTATCGAAGACCGATTCCAACACGGCCGAACTGAAGCACACGCGTTGCAGGCGACGCAGCGACGCTGGTCTCGCCGGTCCACTGGCGGCGGTTGACTGAGTGGGCCTGCTGGCTGGGCTCACCAACTGGTCCAACCAGTTGCTCGCTCGCTGCCACACTCTTTGCGTCAAGCTGACTAATTCCGACCACATGGGCGCAAGCCCTGTATCGGTTGCGGCCGGCACGCTCTACCAACTTCCCTGCGGTCGGTTGGAGGTGCCTGCCTTCGTCATCATACCCATCTGCCGCGCCAGTGTCAAAGGGCTGCGGACGATTTCCTCGATGGGCGCTTCACGAGTCTATGCACGAAACCGGACGCCTGCGGCACCAATCCGTGCGCCTCGGAACGGAGTCGCCCAGGGCGCACACCTCTCTGCGTTGCGCCTTGCGCCAGTCGCGCGGTGAGGTCCGCGCTTGCCAGTGAATTGTGCTTTTGCAAGCCGCGGAAGTGTAGCCTCTACTACTACTGCGTGTCGTGGTACAGATAGGACAGTCAAAGGCTTCGATGGGCGGTCCACTCCCGCCGGCGACGCGACTGCAGTTTCTGCGTCGGATCAACCGTGAGCCTTTTGCTTTCCGCTCACTCGATTTCGTGCCCATTCAGCAAACCGCCGTCATCACGCACCGCCAGCGACTGCAGGTGCGGCAGCGAGACCGTGTAACGCAGGCGACGCACTGCGCGGTCCACCAGAGCCACATTCATGCTGCTCGGATGTGCGGATCCAAATCGGTAAAGGATGCCGTTGTTATTGGGATACGCTGCGGTCGGCGGAGTTTCACGTGCATCGGGTGCGGGGGCCAACGCGGCAGTCCCTACGGTATCAGGCCAATTGCGATTGTGCCAGCCGCCAATATACGACTCATTATCGTAGCAGCAGGGGCTACCGTTGACTTCCCCGAGGTGAAATGATTTTTCCGCAATGAGGAGAGTATTACTGGCTCCGTCAATCACCCCGCTCTCCCAGCTGATCGCACGTCGCAGGTAACTCGGTCCGCTGCGAATAATCATTCCGGTCGCTGACCAGTCACCCAAAGCGGGGTTCACATAGGCCTCCGATTGGCCGGGGACTGTGAACGGCCCATTTGTGCCGCCGTTCCCAAAATAGTCAATTCCCGCTCGACCATCCGTCTTCAGACCAGGTCGGCGCCGACTGGGACAGAAGTATATGGCTACTGGCGTACTGGAAATCGGATTGTTCGTATCAACGCTGCTACTGTAGCCGACACCCGGTACCGCATGCAGCGCTGCCTGTTCGACATAGGGCAGAATCTGATAGGGCCAGCCCCAATCTTGATCTGGTGGGGCCGCGGGCTGATCCTGGAGCATGGTGCGTACGAATCCCGCGCCCCCGGTCGGAAATATTCCGTAGTCGTGATGGAAGACGTGAAACGCCAAGGCTATGTTCGACAGATTATTCCCGCAGCGCACTCGGTTGGCCGACTCCCTCACTCGCTGCACCGCAGGCAGCAACAGGGCCAGCAACAAACCAATCACCGAGATAACGACTAACAGTTCTACCAAATTGAAACCACAACGCCGGCCACTCTCAACTTCCCGGGCCATGACTCGCTCTCCTACGCGCCCCGTCCACCTGCGCACCTCACTGGTCCACCCCTTTACTGACCGACATCACCACCTGAACTTCAGACAATGCGCCGTCAGTCGGTATTTATTCTAACGCCCCGACAACACGCCAGCTACCATCCCGCATCGTGAATCCTCCCCGCATTCGGACGCGTGCAGAATTACTTAGCCACCACAGGGCCACACGTTATGTGAGCTTGACCCAGGCCTTTTTGGCTTCCGCTGCGCCTTGCGATGTTGCCTCGGAATAGCCGGAAGTAACTTGCTCAGAATGTCACGAATCACTGATGCCAGGGGCCGGGCCGGAGCTTGGCCATCTTGATCACGACTTGTCAAGCATGGCGAGCACGCGACGTTGAGGCGTGCTCCAGGCGAGACAGCGTAGTTGGTGGCGTTTGAGCCAACGTCCCGCGTGGTGCAGCGAGGTAAGCGTAATTTCTTTTTTTTGCGCCCAGGCGTGCCAGACCGTCATGGCAATGCGAAATCGCGTAACGCTGAAGCGCACATGGCCCAAAGGCTGGCTTGGCGTGACCTGAAGAGCCGTCAATTGTTGGGCGATGCGTTGAACCGCCTGGGGAGCACTTTCCTGGAGAAAAGTTTCGGCATGAGGGAACTCCCACAACGAAGGCCAACGGTCAGCGTCGGGGGCACGCTGCAAGACCAGCCAGCGATCTTGGTTGCGTATGACTATTGCCACCTCGGCAACTTGCACAACAGTACGAGCCGGCCCGCGAACAGGAAAATCTGTCACCCGCTGGTACCGCCACGCGTGACAAAACTGTGCGACGGGACATGCATCACAGCGCGGTTGACGGGGCAGGCAGATGGTAGCTCCCAATTCCATGATGGCCTGGTTGAACAATCCTGGCTGGCGCGGTGCGACGAGCCGTTCCGCTACCTGCCAGAGCCAGCGTTGCACTGCGGATGACGTGAGCGGTTGCGCACATGTAAACATGCGGGCGTAAACGCGAGCCGAATTCGCCTCGATAATCGGCAAAGAGAGATCAAACGCCTGAGAAAGCACGGCGTGTGCGGTGTAGCGACCAATGCCGGGCAGCCGTTGCAGCACCATAGGTTCCCGAGGGAACTCACCAGCATGGTCGCGAACCAGTATGCGGGCCGCCTGGTGTAAGGCCAGCGCCCGTTTGTAATAACCGAGTCCCTGCCAAAGACCTATCACCTCCTCCAGCGGTGCCTGCGCCAGCGATTCCAGGTCGGGGAACCTGTCTAGAAAGCGCCGGAAGTACGGAACAACAGTTGCTGCTTGCGTTTGCTGCAGCATGATTTCGCTGACGAGTATGGCGTAAGGGTCTTGTGTAGCGCGCCAAGGCAAACGACGATGATGCTGGAGATACCAACGCTGCAGCGCCTCGCGGAACTGAGCCGCAAACTGTTCGTCGGGCAGCTGAGGGAAACAAACCCCGCACGCAACACGCCGGGACCGCCGGATAGGATGAGAAGAACCAGACTCGGGCTTACGCCGCGAGCCTCGAGACACCGAGCCGGTCATACGGTGGCAACGCTCGGATTCAACCAGAGGTGCGGGGCCTGCGCAGGTATTTTTCGAGAATGGCCTTGGCCGCTTCGGAGGTGGCTTTCGGATCGTGTTTTGGCTTCAGAGCAGGATTCTGTTGCGGTGTTCCGCCAGCGCTGGGGTTTTGTACCGAGGTATCTTCGGTGGCTCTGGTAATCTCCATGATCGTGCTGCCCCCCAGGTCTTCCTTAGATTGCTCGTCCGGTGCCACCGGCTGGCCCGTAACCTTATCCACGTTCAGCAGCAACTCCTGAGCGATAACGTCTTCCAGGTCTTTTGCAGGTTCCTTCGCCTTTGCCCCCTCGGACCGGGTCAATGGTACCACGGATTCCGCAGCTGGAGCAGAGGCGGCTTTTTGTTTACCGGAATCAGAAACCTTGGGTACTTTCGGAGAGCTGTCGCCTGCTTCCAAGGTCAGTTTGACTCTAAACACCAGGGGGCCGACTTTGAATTCATCGCCATCCACAAGTTCGATCTCCCCCTTCAAAAGTCGGCCATTGTGATAGGTACCGTTCGTGCTTTCGAAATCTTTCAGGAAAGCCCGACCCTCGCGGATAAGAATGGCGCAATGGCGTTTGCTCACCATCGGGCTGACCGGCCGCAAATGACAGTCGGGATCACGACCAATAAGGAACTGACTCAAGCGAATCGGAATCTCCTGGAAGCCACCTTGCGGCTTCTTGACCAATAAGGTCAACTTCATGGTTTGCTCCCGGCTCTCCAGAACCTCCCTGCGAGCATCGGGCGCTGCTTGACGCCGTGCTCGGAGTTGCTCAGCTCCTGCGTTAGCCTCTCTCCGTCCGATGGGATTTGATGGCCAAGACGACCGTTTGTCCCGGTCTAATGGTCGTCTTCTAGGATTGGCGACCAACTTGTAGTTTATTGTAATCAAGCCGCGGTAAGCTGCAAGGGGCTGCAATCAAAAATTCAACACTTCTATTGCTGCAATCAACCGCGATAGTTATGAGCCGAGAAGAAGCCCTTTAAAAGAGCAAAAGCCGGGACAGTTCCCGGCCGAGGCATCAGACTCCCGCTGAGGCGTGCGTTGATCTAGCGAGAAATCGAGTAGGTCATCAAGTCTACTTCGACCAGCTCCCCCGCTCGAATGGTGACCTCACGGTCGAGGCGTTCCCCGTTGGGAAGTTCGACGGTGAGCAGGTAATAAAAGGTCTTGCCATTGGGCAGTTCGGGGGTGATGAAGCTGCGGCGCGCGCCGGTCTGCTGAGTGGTCTGACCGTCAATGTACAGCTTGGCGTTCTCCGGCACGAGCACGAGCAGTTGAGCGGCGTTGCCGAGCTCCGCCTTCTTTTCGGCTGGCTTCACTGGGATTTTTTCTGGCTTTTCCGGCTTAGCGGGCTTGTCGGGCATGGGATGACCGCCCACACAAGCTGCACCGACGCAGGCCGCGCGACGGTGATGAAGTCGGCTCAGGAAACCGCCCAGGCATGCGCCATTACAAGCTGCCGCGCCGTTGCAGGCTGCTGCCCCATGGCAAGCTAGCCGAGCGTGCAGACGGCTCAGGAGCCCGCCGTGGCAAGCGGCAGCGCCGTGACACGCGGCAGGGGCATGGTGAGCGGCGCCGTGACAAGCGCCCGCACATCCGCCACCGAAGAAAGTCGCCGGTTGCGCTGCACTGGCATTCAGTGCGACGAGCAGGGTGAGGCTATACATGGTGCTTGACCCTCCTGTGAGACCTCGTCTTACCTGTGGTGATAGCTCCAGTCCTCCCCATGAAGACTGGATAAGATGCAATTGATTGGCAAGCTGGTTGTCCTGTGATGATATTAGCTACGAGAGCAACCTTCGTCAACTTGATTTACGAAATTTTCCCAGATTTCCTCAAGAGATTCCAGTCGTGAATACAGTATGTTCAGTCTTTTCCGCGCAATCGAACCGAGGGGACTGGGCCTTACCACACGGGTGGCTCGCCGGTATGCTTGCCGAGAGCTTGGACCAGCCAAGCCATTTGGCCGATGTGGTTGTTCAGGTGGGCCGCGCAGACCAGAAGCAGGCCGAACTGTGTGTTGATGGGATGTTTATCGGGAAAGGTTACTTGGCGCAACATGGCAGCTTCATCCATGCCCTCGATGGTGTGAACGACCAGGTCAATGGCTTCACGGAAATGCTGCAGCACCTGTTCGCGGGGATATCGCGTGGGATCCGTGAATTCGCGTGTCCGATTCCGGACATAGCCCGTTCCCGCAATGCCGCTGCCGACATAATAGTTCAGGTTACCGGTCAGATGCAGTATAAGATGTCCCAGGCTGTTGCCGAAAGCAAAGGGTTTCTCCCAGAACTGGGACTCAGGCACTGCATATGCGTGGCGTTCCACGCGCTGACCCAGATGTCGAAAGTAGGCGATCAATTCGGATTTCACGGTGGCCAGCAATGTGCCCGCAGTCGCTGACAAATTCATCGTAAGCACTCCATCTGGAGCAAAGGTGCTCAAAAAGTCAGCAGCCTGATTCGGCAGACACCCCTGGAGCGAACGTAGTTGTTGGTTAGCATAGCATTTCAGGCAAGAAAAATCAGGCGGTTGCCGATACCAAAACTGGACTTGCACTTACGACGAGATGTGGCATAGAATTTTCTAGCAAGGCGGATGGAGAAGAGGCAGATCGGCATGATGAGGGTGTCCAGGGACTCAGGATGAGTCCTCCCAGGCGAAGGAGCGCCGCATTCTTGGGGAGGAAACCCTCGGCCCGCCTGGAAGCGATCCCGTCGCGGATAATCCCCTCAATTCGGTGGCCGGTCGGCCTAAGTAAACTCACGGAAGCCTTCAAGTGACCCACGGCGCGCTCTTCCTGCGCGCTCTTCAGCAGAGGGGGTTACCATGTTCGAGCTGCCGTTACTGGCTGGTTCAGTCCTGCTCTCGACACAAATCGAGAGCTGGTTCTGGATTAGCCATTTGAATCACACGGAGTTTCGCACGCGTCAGAAAGCCCATGAAATCCTGGCAGAACGTATGTTCGCGCCCGATGGTTATCTCCTGGCGCAACAGCTCGAATATGCGGTCAATTCTTCCCAACCGGAAGTCGCCCGCCGGGCCAGACTGCTTTTGGCGCAGTTTTACTGGCTGGAACCCTCCAGTTATCTGGCCATGCCCTGGATTGACATGCTTCCCGAGGATTGGCCCGAGCGAAAAGCGGTAATCGAGAATTATCTCTATCGCGCACGGCAAATGCTCGATGCCAGTTATTACCGGGCGGATTGGCCCGACTATCGTCTGGCGACAACACTGTACGCTTCCGACTTGCTGCGTCAGGGCATGCCGCGTTCTGTCGTCCAACAGCTCCTCGACGCTATGGTCGAGCGCGAAATCGCTTACCGCCAAAGCCGCGGGTTGCAACCTTTGGTCAAAGAGTAGTTGGCTTCTTCCCTTACTGGCCTCACTTCGTAGTCCCGACTGGCGCTGCTCGGCACTTGCAGACGTCGGCCTTCACGAAAGAAATGAGTTTTGCTGGGGCTCTTCACCGGTGTCTTGCTGGTACTAATCGCTGCAATCCCTCTTCGGTGTAGTAGACCCGTACCATGGTTTCGACAGGAACATTTGTTCGCTAAAACTATAAAGGAGTCCCAACGAGTGATTTTTTTGCAAGAGGGGGTGTGGACATGCTGATGCTGATTTCACGATTGCGGAGAGCCTTTTGGATATTATCAGGGGTAGGCTGGCTCGTGGGCGTGGTTTGCAGTCTTACGATAGCGCAGTTCTCAGGCAAGCCCTCTTCGGTACCGGCATCACCAGCGGCGCCACCCCTCCAGCAGGGGCCGTTTTCCCCTTCGCAAGCCCAAAAGTTGTTTCAGTTAGCTGATCCCCGTTTGCAGATTGAGTTGGTCGCCTGCGAACCGACCATCCAAAGTCCGGTCGCGATGACTTTCGATGAACGCGGCCGAATCTGGTTGGTAGAAATGCCTGACTATCCTAACGGTCCTCCCCCAGGTCAAGCCCCGGAAGGGAAGATCAAAATCCTCACCGATCGAGATGGCGACGGTTTTTACGAAACAGCCAGCACTTTTGCCGAGGGCTTGCTCTTTGCCAATGGTTTGCAGATATGGAAGAACGGTATCTTTGTAACCAAGTCGCCCGAATTATTGTTTCTGGCCGACAAATCAGGTTCTGGAAAAGCAGAGCACTGGGAGGTACTGTATCGCGGATTTGCTGCTGAGAATCCGCAATTGCGCCTGAGCTTTCCGACGTTGGGGCTGGACGGTTGGATCTACTGCGCGAACGGCCTACGCGGTGGTCAAGCGGTTCGTCTCGGGCCCGATGGACAGGCCAGAGGGGCTGCGGTTCCCTTGAGTAATGCCGACTTTCGTTTTGATCCGCGTCGCCTGGAACGTTATGAAGCACTGACAGGCCCCGGTCAGTACGGCCTGGCGTTCAATGATTGGGGAGAGCGTTTCGTCTGCGACAATCGGCATCATTTGCGCCTGGTGGTGTGGGAGCAACGGTATTTACGGAATAATCCCTATTTGGCGGCACCATCGCTGCTCTATGACATCTCTATCCTGGATCGCGAAAACAACCCCAGCGGCGCCGGTGGGCGGGTCTACCCGATCAGCCGCAATTTCACGACGTCCAACTTACATGCGGGGCATTTTTCAGCGGCGTGTGGTATATTCGTTTATCACGGCGACACCTTGCCGGGAGAGTACGATGGCGCAGTGTTCACCTGTGACCCGCCCGGCAATCTCGTGCATGTGGAAAAACTCACGCCCAAAGGGGCGATCTTCGAAGCCCGACCTATGTTCGAGAAAAAGGAATTCCTGGCCTCCCCCGACGACTGGTTTCGTCCGGTGTTCCTCACCCTGGGACCTGATGGCGCGATTTACTTGGTAGACATGTATCGCGCGGTCATTGAACATCCCGAATACATGCCACCGGAATTGCGCAACCGACCAGATTTGCTTTGGGGTAAGGACAAGGGACGCATCTGGCGTATCGTGCGCAAGGACGCCCCACTTGCTCGGCGTGCCTCCGACGGTCTGGCGGGACGCGAACCGCTCGATTGGCTGAAAGACCTGGAACATTCGAACGGTTGGCATCGGCAAACGGCATTTCGGTTGTTATTGCAACCGGCGGATTTCGGTACCCGAAAGGCGGAGGTCGTCCGCACGCTTCAGCAATTGGCCCGCGCTTCGCCGCGACCGCAGGCTCGCGCGTTAGCGCTGTGGCTGTTAGAGCATCACGGGCAACTCGATAAAGACACGCTCTTAGCCGCGCTGGGCGATACCCATTTCGGGGTGCGGCAGCAGGCAGTTCGCGTGGCGGAACACCATCTTCAGGACGCGCAAATTCGCTCCGCCTTAGTGGACATTCTGCGCGGCTTGTTAGCCAAGAGCCAAGCCGGTAATACCAAGGGTGCTCCCGTCAAAGCTCACGAACTGTCGGACGGTGGGGTTGCCGTCTCTGCTCGCGATCATGCAGGCCGATTGACACTGCAGCTGGTGCTGACCTGCGGCCTGGTCGCCGAGGAAGAAAAACTCCCCGCCCTGAAGGAAGCAGCCCAGGTGTGGTGCGATGATGCCTGGATGCGACTCGCCATTCTGACCGCCAGTGGCTCAGCCAGCGACCGATTCCTCGCCGCTTTGCTCACCGTTTCGGACGGAATAACAGCCTCGCCAGCCTGGTCGGAAATGCTTCGTGAAACGGCGGCTGTGGTCGGGGCCATGAAAGACCCTGCGCGGCTGACAGCGGCGCTGCGGCCATTAATCAAACAAAGGGTACCCGATGCCGCTCTCCATGCGTTATTGGTGGGTTCCGCTGAAGGCATGATGCGTTCTGGCGGGCGCTTAGCTGACTGGTGGACAAGTCTCCCGGATAGCGACCCGGTCCTGGCGAAGGCTCTGGAGCAAGCCCTAGCCGTGGCCACCCAGCGGGCTGCCGACGCGCACCGACCCGTGGCCGAGCGAATTCACGCCCTCCGATTGCTGGCACAGTTACCGTCCCCAGAGCGAATAGCGTTGATGCGACGGCTCGCCCGGGAGGAGAGCGAAGTGGCCGTGCGGTTGGCTGCGGTGCAAGCGTTATCGGCGCAAAGTGGCAAGGACATCACCGTCGCGTTACTGGAACTTTGGCCCAGCGCTACCCCGACCGTACGCCGCGAATTGCTGGAAGCGTTGCTCCGCGTGCCGGAGCGCATCTTCGCCTTGCTGGAAGCTGTCGAACAAGGCCGAGTCAAGCCGGGCGAAATTGATGCCGCACGCATCCGTCAGCTCGTCCAGCATCCTAACCCGGCGATTCGTCAGCGGGCCCAAAAACTGTTATCTGCAGCCACACCCCAGGAGCGACAGAAGGTGTACGAAACTTATCGGGCCGCCCTGTCCAGGAACGGAGATGTGACGCGGGGACGGGCCGTCTTTGAAAAACACTGTGCCACCTGCCATCGGGTGGCGGGTCTGGGTATCAACGTGGGTCCTGATATTTCCGACACGCGCACCAAATCGCCTGAGCAACTCCTCAGCGACATTCTGCTGCCCAATGCTGCGATCGATGCCAATTACGTGCAATACGTTGTCCTGACCCGCAGTGGCAAAACGCTCACCGGCATCATCGCGGCGGAATCGCCAGCCAGCATTACGCTCAAACGCGCCGAGAATCAGACCGACACCATACTGCGCGCAGACATCGAAGCGCTTCAATCCACGGGCGTTTCGCTGATGCCGGACGGCCTGGAAAAGGAAATTACCGTTGAGCAAATGGCTGACCTGATCGCCTTTCTCAAGAATTGGCGATACGTAGGTGCGGAGACGGGCACAGGCAGTGCTGGGGCCATTCGCATCGAAGAACGCGACGACCACCTGCTGATCGAAACCGATATGCTGCAGGCGCGGATTCAGAAGCGAGGTTACGTCAGTGGCGTAGCGGGCGGCAGTTTTCTCGACAAGAAAACAGGAGCCCGCGATCTCGGCTTCGGTCTGCACATCATGGATTTCCTACTGGCCCCCGGCTGGCGGGACGACGGCTATTTGCGGGAGGCCAGGATTCATGGGCAACTGCCGAAACATTACGTTGAAGGCCCGCAGATTTGTACGCAGGCTCGGCAACTGCAGCCGGAGATCATCCGTGGCAATGATTTCGTCGCCGTGCGTCTGCGCTTCACCTTCAGCCAAGCGGGTCAAGGTTACCAAGCAGGTTCCCGCTGGACACAGACGTTGCTCTTTCGACCCGGCCTGCGCTACTTCTATTCAGCCGAAGAAATCGTCAGTGCTAACACGTTGCCCCATGTGTTCTATCGCATCGACATGCCCGGCCACATTCGCCTGCCTAACCAGGGACAGCCAGCATGGACGCAGATCTACTTGAGTTATCATGGTGTCATTCCAGCGGAGGCTTTCGAGCAGGATTTCGGCCCGGATGAAAAGTACCTTTATCAACGGCGGGACGGACATGTTCCGCAACGCTTCATCCGCGCGTATCAGGTACGGCAGGGCGACAAACCTGGGCCGTGGTTGGCGGGTATGACTCTGGAGCCTGCCGCAGTGTACGAAGCCTGGTGCCATCGGCGCGGCTATATTTGCATGATTCAGGAACTGCATGGCCGACCGATTAAGGCCGGCGAGTCCTTCGGGGCTGCCTACATCGTCGGCTGGTTCGACACCCTCGACGACATGCATCGCACCTACGATCAGCATAAGGGCAAAACACGTCTGGTGGTCTCCCCGAATCAGTGGGAGCTGCGCTAGTCATCTCATGAGCGAGCCAACGGACGCTATCTGGTATCAAACCTTCAGCCGTGCGGGGCGCAGGCCAACCCTGGACGAAGTGGTACGTCTGGCGATGGCCCGGCCGGGGGACTGTCGCTTATTGTCTCGGCCCATTCCTGATAACTTGCCGATTTATCTGCTGGAAGCGGCACGATGGGTGCCCTATCGCAGTCCGCAGGTACCCATAGAGGCGATCATCGTCCGGGATGCGGACCATCGGCAAGTGTTGACAGAAGTGAGTGGCCTGGGGGAAATGGTAGGCGATGCGCCGGTCTGGCTGGTGATCGCCGCCCGTTGGCAGGCCGCCTGGTGGCAACGGTATTGCGATCCCTGGCGGGAATGGGCCATGCGCGCATTGGCTTGTGACGTAGGCATGGCCGTGCTCATGATGATCCTGGCGGCCCAAAGCGTCCAGGTTCAGGCGATTCCTGTCTGGCAGTTTTCCCATCGGCGAGTACACAAGACCTTCGGTATCCCGCGGAAATATCCATTGTTTTGCCTGATGGCCCTGGGTTACGGTGAACCGCTTTCCGAAGCCGGCTCCCTGCCGAAGTCGGTGACGCTCTTTGCTCACGGGGAATTATGGTGATCCGAGGCTTGGCCCATTGTCGCTCAGCGAGCTAACTATCGAGGCTCAAATCCTGTCGTTCCGACCGTGGGCCGTAGGACGAGTAACACTATTACGTGATAGGAGCCGGTGCAATACGCCATCACAATCAGCCTTTTCGCGCAGCAAAGCTTTGGCATAATGGGCACAATTACCGCAAAGCAAGGCACGGCTGGCTTAGCGGAGGCCCTTTGCACGTCTGCACAGCAGGACGTCGGTGCGCGCCAGATGAGGAGTCCAGATTCGTGGAAGCGTGGCTGATACTTTTCCAAAATAGTCTGTACGCTTACGGAACGATTTTCGTCTCGATGTTGCTGGTAGCCATGGTGATGCCCGAGGAGCCGGCGCTGCTGGCCTGGGGTTTGGCTGTGGGAGCTTGGCAGCTGCATCCCGTGTTGGCCATTGTGGCGGCTGCGCTCGGCGTCATGACCACCGACTTGGCCCTTTATTGTCTAGGCCGATTCGGAGGACGTCGGCTGTTGCGGCGGCTGGGGTTGAACGGTTGGCTGTCGCCCCAACGCCAGCAGGCCCTGGAAAAGCGGTTTCGCGACTCCGGCACGCTCTGGCTGATGACGGCACGCCTCCTTCCTTTCCCTGGTTTGCGTACAGGCGTTTTCGTTTCCGCAGGTTTGCTGCATTATCCTTGGTGGCGGTTTGTCGTATTTGATGCGATGTTTCTGGGATTGGTGGGCAGTGTGCTGATCCTCGGCGGATATTACTGGGCGGATGCCATGAGGAAGTGGCTCCAGGAGTTCGATAACTTGCGCTCTTGGCTGGTGCTCCTGGCCATGGTGGGCGTAGCCTTGTTGCTGCTTTGGCAAGCACACCACTGGCTGGGTAAGCAACTGGCACGCCGCACTCTGGATAAACTGGACTCTCCGACGGCCTTAGCAACGGCAGCCGACAGCGACGCGGCCAGGTCAGACATTTCTTCGACAAACGAGGCTATCGCCCATATGAATCATCCTCCGCAAATCCCCGATCAAAATCTTCATCCTCTCGAAACACCCACCGATCGACGTATCAGTTTTTGATCACAAACTCGCTCGCCCTCAGAAGCCCTGATCCTGAAAGTTGGTCTGCCGCCGTATGGCTAAACCTTCACTGCGTCGGCAGCCTTGCGTTCGCGATAACGTTTTTGGCCGACGGGCACCAGCGAGCATGTCGTGGGCCTGTCAAGTCGAGCGGTGGAATATTTCTTCCACCGGTCTAGGAGGTACATGGCGCGATTCCAGAACGACGGTCCGCTGCTGGCGCCCGCGAAAATCCAAAGTCGTTGCAGCGTTTTTTTGCTACCTTGTTCTTCGCCCATATCCCGCTCTGCAGGCCTTCGGCCCGAATACGAGAGTCTATACGAATCGTCGCCACTTTCGCTAGAGCACAAGTTTCTACGGCGCTCGTCTTGCCGGAGTGGAGATGTATGGTAGTATGAGGCGGCCATGGAAGGCGAGATACTGCTACGCAGGGACGAGCCGCATGTCCGCACAGTCCTTGCCGAGACTGGGCGAGGGGCTAACAGTTCCCCCTCTCAGGGTGAATCACAGGCCGGATTCAACGGACCGACCCAGGTCCAGCAGAAGACGGAGCACGCCTTCGCGAAAACAGGCGTCGCCGAGGGCCAGCGAGCAGAACACGGGCGCAACTCCACCGGGAAGCGCCTGCTGCACGGATTGGTCTTTATCACCATCCTGGTGATTCAGGCGGCCTGGGCTCTCCGTTGGCTAGCCAGCAACACGGGGGAATGGCACCGTGTTCTGGCTTCGTGGCACGAAGTGTGGGCGTGGTGCCGCGACCATTGGTCCATCACGGACTGGCCGTGGCGAAGGTGGCTGAGTACCGCTACCAATTCGGAGCCACTGGTTTGCGGCGAACACGCACGCCATTGGTACGACGCGTGCTGCGGCATT
Organism: Gemmatales bacterium; assembly: GCA_025056555.1. GTDB lineage: Bacteria > Planctomycetota > Planctomycetia > Gemmatales > HRBIN36 > HRBIN36. The sequence goes on from JANWVZ010000035.1 coordinate 23,263, forward strand.
ACTCCCTGGCAACCCATCGCCTGGGACCCTTCCATTTACGGCGGCTATCTGCTGACGCCGTGGCACAATGCCCAGGGGCGATGGGCGACCTTTTGCCTGGCCTGGGAGACAAGTTGGCGGGGATACAAACTCGGACTGCTGATGACATTGTTGTGCCTGCCAATCTGCTGGTGGTGGGCGATGCGCGGTCTGGGAGGCAGTCCCTCACTAGCCCATGGCACGATGCTTGTGGGCGTCCTCGCGTTCTGGCATGGCCCCGGCGTGGCCGCGCTTACCGACGGGGAACTCGACCTGGTAGTGGCCAGCGGGTTGATTCCGTGGATTATCTGCAATTGGTGGGTTTGGCACCGGTCGTCGCGTCTGCGGGCCGCTTGCGGCGCAACCGCAGGGCTTATCCTGCTGGGTTGGTCGTTTCCGCTTGCAGGGCTAGTGCTGCTGCTGACGGGTGTCCTTTGGTATTTGAGCCTGGGAGAGAGACAGTCTGGCTGGTGGCACATTATTACACTGGCCTGCACCATAGTAGTCCTGGCGTGTTGGTATCCGACGATACGGGCTGCCTGCGAAACCTGGTGGCTGCTGGACGGACGGTTTCCCGAGCGTGAAGCATCTTGGTGGGCCAACGCAGCAGCGTGGCGAGCCCAAGATTGGGCAGGTGGCGCACTCTTGCTCGCGGTAGCCATATTCGGTTGCTGGCGTAGGGGTCAGCATGGTTCAGGGCGCACCTGGATCATCTATCTCAGCCTCTTTACTGCCCTGGGTCTGGCACCGCTCCTTCCTCTGCCCTGGGCTTGGCAGCCCGCTCGATTGATGCGCTGCTCCTGGCCTCTGTGGCTCATCGCCAGTTTACTGGTACTGGTGCGTCGAGAAGCGAACGGCCATGCGACTACGACTGCGGGCCACATATCGGCGGGTGTCTTCAGGCGAGGAACCAGCGTAGTGCTGGGGCTGGGTCTTACGCTGGGCCTGGGTTATCTCGTGCTCGTTTCCGACATGTTGAATCGTCTGTTTCTCGGGCCCGAAAGGCTCCGTAGTGCCAACGTGTGGGAGCAGCCCTCCAGTGATAACGATAACATTCAGAATCATATCCGCCTCCTGCGCAGTTGGCTGGAAGCCCATACAAACCTGCATGCAGCCGTTGCGTTTGAGGAAGACGAGAGATTCTTCGTCTGGTCGCCGCTAGTGCTGGCGGGTAGTGGCAGAATGTTTGCCAACGGTCTGAGCCGGGAAACCTCTTGGGCTTTCCAGGAGTTTTATTTCCGCGTTCAGAGTTCGACGTCACGGTCAACCGTTTCCGCTTCGCCGCATAGGGGGTCTGAAGAAAAAGTGAGTTGCGTCAATGGCAGGCCTGTGAGTGCATGGTCGGCTCAGGAACTCAGTGGTTTATTAGATCGCCATAATATCGGCTGGATTCTGGTACGTCGGCCGGAAGCCGTGCAATCGTTGCTGCAACTACGCGACGCGAAACTCGTGGCTCAAGACGAGCACACGGGCTGGCGGTTGATCGCCCGGTCGGCTCCAGGTTACTTCCTGCACGGACAAGGGCGCTTGCTCCGCGTGCAGCAGGGAAGCCTTACCCTGGCAGACCTTGCTTCCCAGTCCGGCACGTGCCAACTGCGGCTGACCTATGTGCCAGGGCTGGCGACCAGCTGTGATCGCTGCCGTTTGCGACCAGCTCAAGTAGCCGGCGTTCCCTTTCCTTGTTGGGAGATCGTGTGCCCAGGTCCCCAAGGGCGCCTAACCATTCGCCACCAGAGGACGTTTCCGATCAGGGATTAAACCCTGGCATTCCGAGTCGGCGCTTATCAAAGGAAGAATATGAAACTTACGCCGCCGAAACACCCCGACCTTTTTCCGGTTAGGGAATCGTGATTTCCAAGATTTCCAGACGCCGTAAGCCTGCAGGGACATGGATTTCCGCAACATCGCCAACCTTCTTGCCCATAAGTCCCCGTGCCAGCGGACTGGTGAAGAGAATCTTATTGTTGTCGTAATCTTCTTCACCGGGACCCACGATGTGCACGAAATCCTCCTCGCCAGTATCCAGGTTGCGGAAACGAACCCGCGCACCGAAAACCACTTCACCCTCCGGGAGGTTGCTTTTGTCCACAATATCAGCACGGGATAACTTGTAGCGCAGCTCATCAATCTTGGCCTGCAGGATGCCTTGCAACTCCCGGGCCGCATGATAATCGGCATTTTCGCGCAAGTCGCCCAAGGCTCGAGCCGCGGCTATTCGCTCACGCACTTCGGGCATCCGCACTTTTTCGAGATGCTCCAACTCCGCACGAAGTTTTTCGTAGCCCTCGCGGGTCATAGGAATCCGATCCATAGTCTGCCTCACCTCACTGCCAGGCTCGTTCCCCGAGAACCCTTGTATTCGTTCGACCTTTCGTATTATACCTGACTCTGGACGCCAAAGAAACCGCGTTCCACGGACTGCGGGCAAATTGGTCTCCCCAGCGACCGCCGTGCCGATCAGGCGAACTCTTGGGCATTCGCCCATTGCCCCGAACCAACTCAGCTCATATCACCAATTCAATTATTCCAAAGCTTACTGTCGGCTCTAGGAGAAGACGCAGTGCCTCGGGTACTCATTGGCTCGGCTGTGTTGTGTGATGAGAACGGCAGTCACCTACGGATACTCCGCGAGGCGGGTTTGGCAGTGGTTTTCCCGCCGGAGATTCGCTTGCTCACGGAGTCGGACTTACTCCGTTGTTTGCCGGGTGTGCATGCGACCATTGCCGGGCCTGAACCTTATACCGCCCGTGTCATCGAATCGGCGAAGGACTTATGCGTCATTGCGCGAAGCGGGGTCGGCTATGACTCGGTGGATGTGGAGGCAGCGACGCGCCATGGCGTGGCCGTGACTATCACGCCTGGCACGAATCATGATGCCGTGGCCGAGCATGCTTTCGCGCTACTGCTCGCCTTGGCCAAGGACGTCGTACGTCAACATCAATGGACGGTGCAAGGGGGCTGGTCGCGCCAGCCGACCGTGCCTGTGCGAGGACAAACTTTAGGTATTGTCGGACTGGGCCGTATCGGGAAAGCCATGGCCCTACGGGGGTTGGCCTTTGGGATGAAAGTGCT
>JANWVZ010000360.1 GCA_025056555.1 Gemmatales bacterium
GAAAGGATGCAGGTCGTAGCTTTCCACCTGGTATAAATGAGAAGCTAAATGGAATATTCCCACGCTCGAGCGAATGGCGACGTCAGGGATCAGCGTCATCTCTTGTCGGAAACCGCCGATGACAATTACAGTGGTGCGAAATCTGTAAAAGTTTACAGTATCGCTGCTTACTACCTGATTGCCTATTCGCGCTTCGAAAGTCAGGGTGGCCGTGAGCGGCTGCGCCTGATTGCTGACCCACTCGACAAAATAAGTCTGCATGCCAGCGTTCCCTTGATTGGCTGGAAACCTGAGTTCAATCTCATCATTATTACCATATTGCCAACGGCCTTGTTTCGTGGGATCATCCCATACTTCAATGGCACCCCAGCTTCGTTTCAGAAAGTATTTCACACCGACAGGCTGGGCTTGGGCACCAAAATTCAAGTCAATGCGAATCAGGTCATCTTCCCAGGGTATGTTCCCGTCGGAATGATCGAGTATTCCGTTGCTATTATCATTGTCCCCATTGAAGCGGATACCAACGCCGGGATTATCC
>JANWVZ010000361.1 GCA_025056555.1 Gemmatales bacterium
CCGCCGTTCACCTGGCACGAACCTCGTCGCGCTCGGCTGCGTGCGGAACTGGACGCCTATTATGCGGGGCTGTACGGTCTGACGCGCAAGCAACTGCGGTACATCCTCGACCCGGCCGACCTGACCGAGCGGGAGCTGGCCGACATTCTCGATCCATACGAGGAGGTGCGTGATCCGCTCGATCCGCAAGGGTATGCGGAGCGACGGCGGCGCAGCACCTTTTTCGGCGAGACGTTTCGTGTGCTGCGGGATAAGGAACTGCGGCGGTATGGGGAATATCGCACGCGGCGACTGGTGCTGGAAGCGTGGGCGCGTCTGACCGCGGCGGGTATGCTGCGCCGCGGCCCGGAAGCGGTGCCGTGAATCAGGAGCCGGGCAGGTCGTGACCGGGGAAGTTGTCGCTTTGAAGCAGGGCCAGAACCGGGGCGTTGGCTTCCGGAAAAGGATATTGCGGCAGGTGCGAAATCGGCACCCAGCGAAAGGGTGGACGTGGTGGGGTTTCAGTACTCAGGGAGCATTCGATGAACGTCAGCTG
>JANWVZ010000362.1 GCA_025056555.1 Gemmatales bacterium
AGTAGAGGCCGTCGGTGGCCGAGCCGTTGTGCGCCAGCCACGGCTTGCTCGAAAACCGCATCACGTTCGCCCCGGCGTAGCTGCCCGTGTGTGCCTGCCACCGGCCAAACGGATCATACCGATACGCCGCGTCCGTGCCGCCCGCACTGCTGGCCAGGTAGGTCACGTTCCCGTTGCCATCAGCGTGGTAAAAACTGCTCCCGTTGATCGCGTAGGGACTGCTCGTGCTGTGCCGATACCGCGCCAGCAGCCCGCCAATCCCGCCCGCCTCTTCCAGCGTCCCGCTCAGGTCCTGCCCCCGCGCGTAGCTGATCTGCGGCACGTGGCCCGCGTTGCGCTCCTGCACGATCAACAACCCGTCATACACGTAGCGCGTCTCGCTCGCCAACTGCCACTGCCCGTTGCCCGCATGCCACGTGTAATCCTTCCGCACCCGCAGCCGCTGCCGCCCGTCATACGTCAACTCGCTCTTCCAACTCTGATATTGCTCCACCCGGATCAACTGGTTCTCGTCGTCCCACACCCAGGACCGGTA
>JANWVZ010000363.1 GCA_025056555.1 Gemmatales bacterium
AATTACTCACTCTGCGCGCCCTTGCGCCCTTGAGTCAGGTCTAACCGCAATGCAAACCGACACCGTGCAATTTCATTCCTCCGACCATACACTACAGGCCTACCTTGCCCGACCTGACGGTGATGGGCCATTCCCCGCGCTCGTCATTATCCACGAAGCGTACGGTCTGAACGACGACATGCGCCGCATCACGCGGCAGTTCGCAGCCGAGGGCTACGCGGCACTGGCGGTAGATTTGTTCGCAGGCCGCAGTCACGTTCTCTGCCTGTTCCGCTACTTCGCCGGGATGTTCCTCAATGCCCTCGACCACAGCGGCATTCGCGACCTCAAAGCTGCGCTCGACTACCTGGTTGCGCAGCCTTACGTGGATGCGGGCCGACTGGGAGCGGTGGGCTACTGCATGGGTGGCGCATTCGCGGTGGCGTGGGCCTGCACCGATTCGCGGCTGCGCGTCATCGCCCCCTTCTATGGCAGCGTCAACCCGCCCGACGAGGCACTCGCCCGCTTGTGTCCGGTGGTCGGTTCCTG
>JANWVZ010000364.1 GCA_025056555.1 Gemmatales bacterium
CTCGCTTACGCCTCAAGCTTCTGCGGAGCGGGGACAGACGCCTTCTGTTTCGAGGCGGTATTCCACAGCGTCAGGTTTACCGACTTGATTTCTGATTAACTGCAAGAAGGTTTGCAGCGGCGAGTGCGGCATGGCCCGGACGAACAGGACCGCCGATACGATCAGCCCGACCGCCAGCCAACCGCGGGCCAGCCACTTCCATGATGTGTGTAGCTTCACGCACCCTTCCTCATCCCAGAACCTTCTATGCCTTCTTCTTAGCGTACACCTTGGTTCGCCAGTCAGAAACCGTTCATCCTATCGTGGTGAGTTTCGACATCGGCTCTTACGTATCGGTGCGGAAAAACTCTCGGCCGCTCCCTTGCAATCGCGGTTCTTCAAATAACTTCACACGAGAGCGACAGTGCTGGACACCCCTCACCCGCGTAATAATAACGCGCTCGGCAACACTCTTCCACTGTCAATTCGATGGGGACGTCTTCAGGCATTGAACGGTGACTTGGGACAGATGGCCCTTCAAGCGTCCAG
>JANWVZ010000365.1 GCA_025056555.1 Gemmatales bacterium
GTGGTTGTTGTCTAAGTTGAGATCCCCATAGCAATTTTTTACTTCGTCATCGTGGTTTTCAGTTTCAATCCCCTAGTGGTTGGGGTCTAAGTTGAGATCAGGACGGGGTAAGACTGATCGACAACTACTACCGTTGGGTTTCAATCCCCTAGTGGTTGGGGTCTAAGTTGAGATACGGCGGCCTCCGAACCACTGTTCTCCGACCTGGTAGCGTTTCAATCCCCTAGTGGTTGGGGTCTAAGTTGAGATCCAGCTGAAAAACAGGATACTTTGTGGGATAAAGATAGTTCCCCTAGTGGTTGGGGTCTAAGTTGAGATATGCCGGAACATTTCCGCTTCTGATATTATCATGCAGCGTTTCAATCCCCTAGTGGTTGGGGTCTAAGTTGAGATGTCCCCAACCAGTAACTTTTTACTCACCCTCAAATATGTTTCAATCCCCTAGTGGTTGGGGTCTAAGTTGAGATTGCTTAAAGAGAAGAGGGACAGGGACGCCCTGGGGCGGTTTCAATCCCCTAGTGGTT
>JANWVZ010000366.1 GCA_025056555.1 Gemmatales bacterium
GGCTGCGCGCTCCCGGTACCACAGCCAGCCGCCGGCGGCCGCCGCGGCGAGCACGGCGAGCGCGGCGAGCGTCGCGATCGTGCGCCACACGGGCCGGCGCGCAACGCTGCGCCGCGCGCCGGCGCCAGTGACCCGAGCGGCCGCCGCGCTTTTCTTCCAGGCGGATGTCGCCGATCGTCATTCCGCGGTCGACCGCTTTCACCATATCGTAGATCGCGAGCAGGCCGACCGCGACCGCGGTGAGCGCTTCCATCTCGACGCCGGTCCGGCCGCGGCATTCGGCGGTGACGACGAGCGTGATCGTGCTCGCGGCCGGGTCCGGCTCGAACTCCGCCGCGACGCGCGTGAGCGCGAGCGGGTGCGCGAGCGGGATCAGCTCGGCGGTGCGCTTGGCGGCCTGGATCGCCGCAAGGCGCGCCACTCCGAGCACGTCGCCTTTTTCGGCGCTGCCTTCGAGCACCCTGCGGAAAGTGGCCGGCCGCATCGCGATGCGGCCGGAAGCGATCGCGACGCGGTGCGTCTC
>JANWVZ010000367.1 GCA_025056555.1 Gemmatales bacterium
GGACGCGTCCATCGGGCCACTCGGTGTGTCCAGTGTTGTCGTTCAAAACCACCCCGATGCGCTTATCCGGTGCAGCAGCAACATAAGCGGCCACCTCGGCGGCATTAGCTGGTGGGATCGGCGAAGCCGGGGTGGTTATGTTCCGACCATACGGCGTGAACGCTTTTACCTCGGCAATCATCAAGGTATTGCTCAGACCATCGGTGATGCTGGTCGGACGCAAGCGGGCGTTAGGGAAAAAAACGCCATCGCCTCCCTGGCCGGTCGCCGGATTCCACACCAGCCAGGTACCAAAATTAAAGCCGTAGTTGAGAGGGTACACATACGGCGTACCATCGCTACGCACACGCACCTGGTCGTTTACTTCACTAGGACACATGAAGACGGGGATGCGTGTCTGGGGTACCCCGGTGGCCAATTGCTGATCCCAGGGAGCTTCCAGGTTGACCAGCACCCCGGCATTGCCCTGTTCGATGTAGCTGAGGATACGGCCGTGTACCGACCAGGAACCGTTGTTAGT
>JANWVZ010000368.1 GCA_025056555.1 Gemmatales bacterium
CGGGAGTTCCCGGTCTATCATCTGCTCCATGATGTCCAGCAGGCCGTCTATCTCCTCCCGGGGACGTTCCCAGTTTTCGGTGGAGAACGCGTAGATGGTGAGGATCCGGATGCCAAACTCTCCCGCCGCGCGCAGGATGCGGCGGAGGTTCTCCGTTCCGGCGCGGTGGCCAGCCAGACGCGGGAGCCCCCGGGCCTGGGCCCATCGGCCATTCCCGTCCATGATGATGCCCACATGGACGGGGATTTTTTCCAATGGAGGATATCTCTTGTCCTCTGGTTGAGTCATAGGGGCAAAACCGGAGATGGCGCCTCTGGGACCGTGTGGTAAGGCGGTGAACCGGCAGGTGTTCAGATAGAGATATTATACCACATTTTGCCTATTCGGCAAAAGGCAAAGCTCAGTCGGTATGTCTCTTCTTCGCTGACGCCTGATGGAGGGTCGGCGAAGCCGACCGGGTTGCGAACGAAGGGAAGCCCCATAGCCGAAGGCCCAGGCGAGGGCCGAGGGTAG
>JANWVZ010000369.1 GCA_025056555.1 Gemmatales bacterium
CGACCCGGAGCCAGCGCCCAGCTCCCGCAACCGGACCCGCAGCCGGTGATTACGTTCAGTACAGGTAATTACACCGTCGGCGAAGCCGACGACTCAGTAACGATCACGGTTACCTTGAGCGCGCCCTCCTCCCAGCCCGTGACGGTGGACTTCGCCACCCGCGACGGCACGGCCACGGGATCACCAGCGGAAGATGCCGACTATCAGACAACGAGCGGGACGATCCAGTTCCAACCGGGCCAGACCAGCATGCAGATCACGGTGGTCATTTTGCCCAGGGGTTGTGTTGAGCCCAACGAGTGCTTTTATGTCACCCTCTCTAATCCAAGGGGTGCAACGTTAGGACCGGTATCCGTCACGACCGTGACTATACTTGACGACGACACCGGTTCTTGATTGCTGGCCACCAACCAGCACCAGGGATGGCCTGGGAACCCGCGCAATGGCTGCGACTGCTCATAGTTGTCGGTCTGACAGGGGCCTTGGCGATTCCACTGCATGTGAACTTGCTG
>JANWVZ010000036.1 GCA_025056555.1 Gemmatales bacterium
CGGCATGCGATAGAGCTGAATGGGCAACTTAGTTGTGCTCGACCTCGGGACGGTTGGTGCGTCTGCCCGAAGGAACAGGCGGCTTAGCCAAACGTTATCGAGACCTACAGATTCGTGAAATCGTGGCGGGCCTACGTGAAGGCGGGGGAGAGGCGGCTTAGTCAAATGTGATTAGGACAACGGCACATTCTGCCCCGTGCTCAGCGATAATTGTCCGACCAGATAGAAGAAACTGGCGCTCTGACTCTGAACAGCTATCAGCATACTCATCTCTGGCACCGTTCGACGCATGTAGAAATCGGAGGATAAACATCTGTTAGATCATACCCGCCAGCAATAGGCGTAACGTCCGCAGTTCGGGCTCCAACGGATAGCTCGGGGCAGGGTTATCGGACATTTCGATAGTCAGCACGCCTCGGTAATCCTGACGTCGCAATTGCTGAAGGATTCGTCCAAACGGCATTTGTCCCTGGCCGGTGCGCACCTGAAACTTATCAGGGCTAGTGCCACTGTCCCGCAGATGCACGTGGTGGACATAAGGATAAAGTGCTTCCCAGGCTTTCTCCGAAACGCCTCGGCACAAATAGTGGCTGGGATCGAAAGTCAGGCGAAGGCCGGGGACACAGCGACATAACTCGATAGCCGACTCCGGGCTTTCTGTCAGCGTGCCCATCCGAGTTTCCACACAAACAACGACCCCATAACTGAAAGCCCAACCAACCAGTTGCCTCAACCGGTGCACTTCCTGCGACCAGTCGCTACCGCGTGGTCCCGCGGCTACGGTCACGGTCACGATGCCCATCAGGTTGGCCAATCGGCATACTTCGGGAAATTGCTCTTGCCACACACGTAAACTCATATCGCCTAACTCCAGCAGGAATGCCGCAATACTTATGCCGCTCACCGACCGCAACCGTTCGAGCGTCCCAGGCGGATTCTGGCAAACTTGTTCCGCTGTCAGATGCGGACTGTGCGGTAGTATGGCTACCTCCGCCCGATTGAATCCCAGGTCCACCATGCTTTGCAAGGCTTCTTCCAGGCTGTAGCGTGTAAAGGCCAAGGTCGAACATGCCAGTTCCACGTCCGTGCTCCTCATTCACTTCCAGGGAAAAGCCTTTGAGGTTCCTGCAAGCACTGTTCCGCCGCTTGGTTATCTTTCTGGAAAGTTTCCCCATAACGAATCCGCTGTCTCTTGCAAGCCGAACTGGTACCGCCCACATGGTTAGTCCAGGCGTTCGAAAATTCGACGTGAGTTGGCCGAGTCTGCAGTAGCGGGTCGAACCGGCACATTGGGAACTGTTTGACACAGTACCAAGGTAAGTGAAACAATTCTCCCGTTGTGCCATCCGCTCGGCAGGATTTGCCCATGAAATGCACTTCGTGGAACTGCACTTTATTGAGTGGTGCGTGCTGTGGTCTGATGTTCACGATGGTGGTGCCTGCGAACGCGCCGGGATTCACGCGGGTGGGCTCAAAAAAGCAAGCTCTACCGTCTCATACTTGGCGGTCATGAATAAGAATGTAAAGTTCCTTAGTCGTAAGGGGCTGTCGAGGGCCGCGCTCCCAGCTTCCAGTGCGGCACACCAATGGAGGTTCGCTGTCTCTCCAACGTCAAGACTGGCCCTGTTTTCACAAATGCTTCGCCAATTCATGCTCTTGATCGGGCCGACGAACGCAAGAATCCATAAGGCTCAGTGATCGAGAGGTGTCATACCTTTCTTATTGACGGAGCGATCACAACCGATTGCCAGGTCGTTGTCCCTTCAAGGGAATTGTTTCCTGCGCCTAATCCTGGTGGTGTCCACTCGATCCGAAGGGCATCCTGGCTGAGGTCAAGCTGCGAGGAAGTCCGAGTGGTGAGCAGGAGTGGCAGGGGGAGTCGGGACCGCTGGTGCAGGTTCGGAGATTGCCGGGTTTCTTGACACCAAGCCGGGCGAAACAGCCGGCAGCCGACCGTTGGCCGCCCAAAGTTCTGCGCGGTGAGTGGCACGATCCAGGGCAGTCTGGAGTTGTTGACAGTAGGGTGTCAATCGGTCGCGATTCAGGTCCGGGGGGATGAAGATGGGTTGGTGTACCACCACATAAACAGTACTGCCGGGCACGGGTAGCGCAAAGCGGTCCCAGCTGCGGAAACGCCAGGCTTGCTGAAAACCCACGCCGACGGGAATTATGGGTAGCCCCGTACGCGAGGCCAGATAAATAACACCGGGTTGCACGTTCCGGCGGGGTCCACGCGGTCCATCGGGCGTCAGCAGCACGTGGCAAGAGGAATGGTTCTCAATCAGTTCCCGTAACGCCTGAGTTCCGCCACGCCGTGAAGACCCCCGAACTACGCGCACGCCGAAGCAACGACACATGTGGGCGATCCACTCGCCGTCTGCATGCTGGCTAATCAGAGTGACCACAGGACGCTGGCTGGCCAAACCTGCAGGCACCAGTAGCGCTTCGTGCCAGATCGCATAGATGAGCCGTTGCTGCACACGTTCGCTGAGCGGATGCACCCAGCGGCATTCCGGAGAAAAGCGATAGCTTAAGGTGCCCATCCACATCTTCAGCACTGGAGCGGTCAGGGTGGCGGCCAGGCGAATCAGTACAGGATGACGAATCTTCATCTGCGGTTCCTCGGAGGCTTGAGCCATGTAGTATCACAAGCCTGGTTACCAGCACAAGGTCAACCGTCGCGACCGCGCAAGCGAAAAAAACAGCATCGGGGTGTTGCGGACAGGTGCCGGGAGAACCATATAATCGGCAAGGGAAAAGCCACAACCCTTATGAAGGAGACGCTGCCATGATGCGTATCGGTAGTGCGGTTTTGGGAATGCTGGCGGTGAGCCTGATGGTAACAGTTCACGCAGGGGCTCAGGAATTTGCCCGACAACGGCTGGAAAAATCTCCTCGCCATCAGGAATGGGTCGAAGTCAAACGCGGCAAGCGCACCGTGCATTGCTTCGTGGTTTATCCGGAAAAAAAGGAAAAAACACCTGCGGTGCTGGTCATTCACGAGAATCGGGGTTTGACCGACTGGGTGCGCTTGGTGTGCGATGAATTGGCTGAGGCGGGTTATATCGGTATTGCCCCGGACCTTCTGTCCGGCCACGCACCCGGCGGAGGCAAGACCAGTGATTTCAAGAGCCCCGACGAGGCTATGAAGGCGCTTTATAAACTCAACCCGGAGGAAATCCTGGCAGATCTTCACGCCGCTGCCGATTACGCCAAGCAGCTCCCAGCGTGCAACGGGAAAATTGCTGTGTGCGGATTTTGCTGGGGTGGCGGGCAATGTTTTCGCTTCGCGTGCGCGCGTCCGGACCTGAGCGCGGCCTTCGTTTTTTACGGAGCATTTCCGCACACCCGCGACCAGCTCAGTCGCATTGCCTGTCCGGTGTATGGCTTTTATGCGGAGCGCGATGCTCGGATCAACGCTACCCTGGACGAAACCAAACGCTTGATGCAGGAACTGGGCAAGAAGTTTGAGGCAGTGATTTATCCCGGCGGCGGGCACGGCTTCATGCGGCAAGGGGATGATCCGCGTGGCCCCGAAGCCGATCGAAAAGCCCGCGACGATGCCTGGAAACGATGGAAAGCTCTGCTAGCGACGTTGTGATACCCCCCAGGGACCGTGCCTGCATCATCAGCTCCGGGGGCCAGCGGGGGTGTACCGGCTGACGGTGTAGCGTCGGCTGGGAATCGGAATAGCCGCGGCGCCGGCAGCCATTCACCCATGACAATCCCGTAACGCTTGAGCAACTCTCGCCCATCCAGCCGCAGGAAATGGAATTTTGCTTCGTCGGGGCGCGTTTCGAGATAAGCACGAACCAGCAGAGCCATGCGGCGATCGTAGGCTTTCTTGGAACGGGTGTGCAGACAGTAGCGTCCTGGATGGCGCCTCAGATCGCCGTTGAACTGCGGGGCAATGTGGCTGAGTTCGTGCAGGATGGTGATCATCTTTTCCTCGAACGGCAGGTCAAGAAATCGCGGCAGGGGAAACGCGAGCAGATAGAGTAATTCCGAACCGCGCAACCAGTAACGCTGTAACGTGATCTGCCAGGAACCCGAGCGGCACCACAGGTTTCCGCCGGGGAAACGCAGAGGGGTGATGCGACCCAGTAATCCCAGGCGCTGACGACTGCAGCGCGTCACCCCGAGATGAATCTGAGGCACACGGATGTGTGCCAGTTCCGGCAGCCGAGCAACGATGTCGGCAACCAGTTCGGTCATGGCTGCGGTGAAATGAAATATCGCTGAATCGCCAGTTGGGCGGGACCACAGCCAGGCAGACGCATGCGAAACGGCATCGCGGGGAGTCCTACGCAACCGGGTAATCCGTGCCTCCCGTGGTTCCGTCAAACACCAGGCGCGAATTGGTATAGGTCGGCAACCTGCTCCTTCGCCCCAGAAGCAATCGAAAGGCAGAGAGTCCCCACGGTTCGTGGATTGGCTAGTAGCAGGTTGAGGCAATGCGAGTTCGGCGAGGTTTTCGGAGGCAGGTTCTCCCGCGGAACAGTCAGGAAAGCGGCGATTCACATTCATGGGGAGTGCGTCTCGAGCAAGTGTCTGATGAAGCAATCCGGCGATAGTCCGCACTATAGCAAACCGACGCTTCCCCGTAAACATTTTTCCGTTTTGTAAGCTCACTTTTTGCGGCACAGGAAAATCTTTGCGACATCGGATGGGCAACATGGCCGAAGCAACACCATTTGTTCCCCAGAGCGGTAGGCTGACGGCTTCGTGGCTCGGCTCGACGGATTGAACATCATAACGCTCACACATTCGCAACGGGACTGCTGTACCGAGCATCACCTTCAGCACGCTGCGCCGTGCGTCCCAAGCTATGGTGCTGATTGCTGATGCCGTTTGGTTTGATGAGCTTCCTGGTTGCTCGCGGGAGCTTCCACTGGGCTTAGGGCCGCAATTGACGACGGTCGCTATTGATTTGATTGAGGAAGCTCCCCAAGACACTCGCGCCCTTATTCCTATTGGACTGTGGTGTGAGTTCTGCCGTCAGTCAGGGCGATACGATTGCTAGCTTCGGCACCTCCAGTAAAATCCCTTCAAGTTTGACGGCACTCCTGGCCGATATAGAAAATGAAAGCTTTACAGCGAAACTCACGATCATCTCCCCCTGGACTTGCTCTCACACACGCAGGGAAGCGTGCCTTCTCCAGGTCGGCAGGGATGCCGACCATTTTCTTAGAACTCCGACTGGAAATAGCGCACTGAAGGCGGGACGCGGGACAGCTTGGGGGAGTGGTGCCTTGCCATCGGAATCTCCCGTGGTGCGTGAGTAGTGTCTGGTGGAATTGCACGGGCCAGGAAAGGGAAAGAGCCATGAACTGGCCGAGGGTGATGTTGGCCTTGCTGCTTCTAGGCGGACTTGGATGTCAGACTTGGGAAGGAGGTATGACGCTGCCTTCCCCTCACTATCTGAGAGATTCGCCGGACTACATCCCCCGCAAAAGCGCATTTGATTTGCCCAACGAATTACAACAGATGCAGCGCAACGCTGTTCCTGGAGCCGTCCCTGCACCCTAACCTTTTCGGATCACGCCGATGCGATACTGTTAGGCGAACCTTCGGGCGTTTCCTATCCACAGGCAACATATTCGTGACCGGCCGAGAGTGTGGCTTGGTAAGTCTGGGGCAGTGTGCTTAGTCCGGCTGACTGGCTTGCGCCTGGCGGATGTGGAACAGGAAATCTTCAGGGTCTTGGTCATTGAGGCGCAGTCGGCCCACGATCTTGAGCAAGCCGGGTTGCCAGGGAATCGCTTTCTGGTCAGCCAATTCGACGAAGACAATACCCTGGGTGGGAGGCATCTCGCAATACCAGCAACCGACAGGGTATTCGAGCAACATGAAGGTTGTGTGCTCCAGTTCCTCGGAAAGAGGCTGCATGAAACCGGTGAGCGCGACCCGTTTACCCTCGAGACGACGCAAATGAGGCGGGAAACTCGGACGAAACTTTTCATCAAGTTGTGTATCCAGCAACCAGTCCCAGCGCAGGAGGTTGACGCCCGTCTCGGAAACAGGCGGAAGGGCATCCAGTTCTGAGCGGCTGGGTAGCAAGGCGCGACGGGAACGGAAGGCGATGGGCTTGTGGCCTAGGGGACCAAGTCCTGATTCTGCCTTAGCCGCGGCCGCTAACTCTCGAAGCGCCTGACGATGGGCCCGCACCTTCGGTGAAGCAACCCCCCAAGCGGTGACCAGCAAGTCAAAAAGCTGCTGCGCGACGTTCACTTCACCATAAAGCACAGCCAGTTCCGCCAGCTGCCAGACCAAAGCTGCGTCGTCTGGCAACCAGAGAAGCAACTGCTGCACTATCGCGAGGGCATCTTCTGGCAACTGATGGCGTAATTGCGGAGCGGCCTGTAGGGGCGGGTAAGTTCCATCGGGGTTTTCGTAACGCACACCAAATAAGTCGTCCAGGTGCAGGAGCGATTCTCCACTGCGGCGCCGACGCTCTTGCACCAGGCGGAGATGATATTGTTCGTAGCGTTGCCAGGAGGGAGGCGCCAGTTGGACGGCTTGCTCCAGGAGAATGGCCGCTTGCTCCAGATTACCATTGCGCTGCCAGGCAGTGCCCAGATTGGCCACAATTGCAAAGTGGCGGGGATGCTCCTGATACGCTTGCCGCAACACACTGAGGGCACGTTGGGGTTCGCCTAACCGCAAGTAAAGCGCCCCCAGATCCGCGGCCTGATCTGCGGTCAGTGGCCGCTCCAGCCGTCGCTTTTCCAGTTCCTGAACCTGCTCCTGATACCGTTGTCGCCGGTCGTTGCCTGTCGGGACCAGGAGCGCCGTTGGCGGTGTCGGATTCGCTTGGGCGATTTGACGTAACGTGCGCCAATCCATCAGAAAACCCGACCATTGGGCCGGCAGTGGAGCATAGCGCTCACCGGAATAATGCACCCCTGCCCAGCTGGTTGCTGTGTCCTGGCTCCACAACGCCAGCACTCCAGCCAGGACTGCGACCGGCTGAGCGATGTATCGGCAGATGACCCGCTGTAGTTGGAAACCTCGCATGGTTGGACGCTCCCGGCGAAAGCTCCTTATGAATATCGTATCAAATCCGTCAAAGTACCACGAGACAACGCCCACTTACGCCTGCAGATTCGCTCAAGCGGGGCTCTTTCGGAAGGCGCTTCGTCTGCTTGCTCAGGTCTGCGCTTCCCGGTTCCGCCGTGAGCCTATAGGAAAAAGGCAAACCTGTAGGATTTCCCAAACTCCAAGGAGCCAGCGATGCGAACCACAGCATGGCAGGGGATGGTGATGATGGTGTTGGTTATGGCGCTGGGCCCATGTTGGCAGCACTGGGACAGTAGTCCTGCCTATTCCCAGACGGAGCCGAGTGCTGGTGCGGAAGCGCGCAAGCAACTCTACGCGTATTTGTTAGGCGAATGTCGCAAGTACTTTGAGGCACGTCGTCAGGAAGTAGAAAAACTGGAAACGCCTGAACAGATTCGCCAACGTCAGGAGCGATTGCGCGCCGAGTTCCTGGCCGCGCTGGGCGGGTTCCCCGAAAAGACGCCGCTTCGCCCCCAGACCGTCGGACACCTGCAAGGCGAAGGATTCCGAGTCGAGAAAGTGATTTTCGAGAGCCGACCGAATCATCATGTAACCGCTCTGCTATATCTTCCCCCGGGTTCAGGGCCGTTTCCCGGCGTGTTGGTGCCGTGTGGACATAGCGCCAATGGCAAGGCGGCCGAGGCGTATCAGCGGGCGTGCATCTCACTGGCGCGCCACGGATTTGTAGTGTTGTGTTACGATCCCATTGGTCAGGGAGAACGTTACCAGGTACTCGATGCGCAAGGTCGTCCACGCATCCGCAGCAGTACAGCGGAGCACACCTTGGTAGGAGTAGCGGCCCTGTTGGTCGGCTCGAATACTGCGACTTTCCGTATCTGGGATGGCATCCGCGCTCTGGATTACCTGGCGAGCCGTCCTGAAGTGGACGCGCGACGCCTGGGATGCACTGGCAATTCCGGGGGAGGCACGCTGACCGCGTATCTGATGGCGCTGGATGACCGTATTCAGGTAGCTGCGCCTTCCTGCTATCTCACGTCGTTGGAAAGGTTGTTCGAGACCATTGGGCCGCAAGATGCCGAGCAGAACATTACCGGCCAGGTTGTCTTTGGTCTGGAGCACGCGGACTACGTCACGCTTCGCGCGCCCAAGCCGACGCTGATACTGACAGCAACTCGGGATTTCTTCGACATTCGCGGTAGCTGGGAAACCTTCCGCGAAGCGAAGCGGTTGTATTGCATCCTGGGCTACGGCGAACGAGTAGAGCTGGCGGAGTTTCCTACGCCACACGGCTTTCATCGCGGACAACGAGAAGCCATGCTTCGCTGGATGCGGCGATGGCTCCAGCAGCGCGATGAGCCGGTCACAGAGCCGGAGGGCGCGGTATTCACGGAAGCCCAGGTGCAATGTACGCGTACGGGCCAAGTCCTGGAAGACTTCAAAGGTCTTTCAGTCTTCGATATCCTCGAAGCCGAGACGCAACGCCTGCGTGCTCTGCGGGAAAAGTCTGGCAGACGGCCTCAGGAGAACCTGGCGCAGGTGAAGAAACTTGTCGCGTGGCGCGAACCGCAGCCGGCCAAGACCGTCTCGGTGCGGACAGGTACCTTGCGGCGCTGGTTAGAAACGGAGCCTGGCATTGTCGTGCCAGTACAGATCGTGCAACGCGAACCGGGGAAGGAAATCACCTTATGTGTCGTCGAACACCTAACACAGCTGGAGGCAGTGCAGCGCGAGTTGGCCCAACACGGTCTTCAGCTGGACGGCACCCTCCTGGTCATGACGCCGCGGGGTTTGGGAGAAAAACCCGTTGAAAAGCCGACCGGCATGGGCCTGATCGGTCCGGACTGGAAAGAAGCGTTTCTCGCTTTGCATCTGAATCGGCCCTTGCTGGGCCAGCGGGCCTTCGATGTGGTCAGTGTTCTGGGCGCCATAAGACGGGACTACGGCGATCAGCCGGTGCACCTGGTGGGCGTGGCCCGATGTGGGCCGGTTGTGCTCCATGCAGCGGCTTTCGACAATAAAGTGGACAAAATTACAATTTTCAACAGCCTTGCATCGTGGGAAATGATCAGCCGAGAGAGAATCAGTATTGGGCAGCTCGCTAATGTCGTGCCCGGCGCCTTAGCGATCTATGATTTGCCTGAACTGGCTGCGAGTCTGGCTCCGCGTCGTTTGGCGATAGTGGCACCGGTCCATGCCGATGGCTCGCTCTGCGATGCGCAGCTGGCCGAACGGGTGTATCGTGGCGTAGCGGAAACCTACCGTCAAGCCCAAGCTGCCTCCCGCTTCCAGCTCGTAACGCCCAGCAAGAAATAACTTGGGTTAGTACCTCGCGGCTCACAGTGAGCACCCAGATCGGTGGCAGTCCGTAATGGTTGGTCCGAAACAGCTCGGCCCCCCTGCGGGTCCATGGTGCCCGGGAGCCGCTTCTTGCGGGGCCGATCAGAGACGCAAGGGGATCATTCGCGGCTGGCTCCCTGATGCAACTCCATTGCCTGGCCAGCGCTGGGGCAACGTTTCCTGCAAACATGGAAGATTATTCTGAAGCCTGAAGTTTCAGCGGCGAGTCGTCTATCGGTTTGACTTTGACGAATTTATGAGCCAAACTGGCAAGGGCTTATCTGTCGTCCGATCAACTCGGCCGGCTGCACTGCCGACATCTTTGAGGAACACTATGACGGGTCAGGAACTGGGTGCTTGTGAATGGTTTGTATGGGATTTACGGCGCAGTGACCTGCTCGACCGTAATCTCGTGGACAAAGCCACCTTGGATTTCCTGCAGAAACATCCGCAGGCCGAGCCTCAGGAACTGGCCGAGTATCTGATAGCTCAGGGATTGTTGACGCGATTTCAAGCCGAAAGTCTGTTGCATCGGCGGGCGAACGCGCTGGTGGTCGGGCCTTACGTACTGCATGAACCGATTGGCACCGGCAGCCTGGGAACGGTGTATCGGGCGCGTTCGCGGCGTCAGCCGGATCAATGGTTTGCTGTCAAGATTCTGCCGCGGCGCAGCATGTGGAATATTCGTCTGGCCAAACGGCAGGTCCGCGAATTCGAATCCTTCAGTCATCCAGCCGTCGTCCCTTTCGCCGACATCGGCACCAGCGGTGGGCTACACTATCTGGTCTGGCCCTATGTCGAGGGTGAAACCCTGGACAAGGTAGTTGCCCGCGAAGGCAGACTGGAACCAGGACGCGCCATCGCTTATGTCATCCAGGCGGCCGAGGGGCTGGCCGTCTGTCATGAACGGGGGCTGATTCACGCATTCATTAAGCCTTCTAACTTACTTCGCACCCCTCAGGATCAGATTAGCCTGCTGGATTTTGGTGTCGGCTCCTTACTGATGGAAAACGAAGGTGAATCAGTGGTGGACACCATGTCCAGCGCGAACGCTTGGCATAACAATCTCGACTGCGCCAGTCCGGAAAGCATCGCCGATCCCAGCCAGATCGGACCAGCTTCCGATCAGTACAGCCTGGGGTGCGTCCTCTTCTACCTGCTCAGTGGCAAATATCCGTTTATCGGGGAGACGGCCATTGAGAAAATGATGGCCCACCAGACGCAAACGCCACAATCGTTACGCCAGCTGGTTCCCGAAGTGCCCGACATGCTCGAGACGATCATTCAACGAATGCTGGCGAAAAAACCGGCGGAGCGTTATCCCAATCTGTTGCACGTCATCCAGGCCCTGGGACCTTATCTGCAAGGGCCGGCAGCGTTCCACGCCGCGTGGTGTCGGTCGGGCAGAGCGACTGCAGCGACCCCGAAGACCGTCCCCGCAGCCGGAGGAATTGTGCTCGGCGCTTCCGCATCAGACCAGGCCACTCCATTGCCCCAGCGCACCTGGAACGACCCAGTCGGGCGACGATTCCCGTCAGGCTTGCCTGCTCCAGCATGCGAGGAATTCGGATCGCGGAGGCCGACTGCAGGCGTTATCCGTGATGGAGAACTGCCCGCTGCAGGACCAGAGGGAAACCGACCCCGCACTCCGCTGAACTTTACCCCGACTCCAGGGTTCAACGCTGCGGGGAAAGCGCTGCACGGCTCAGAAGCTGCTGCGGGCTTCAAGTCGGCAGGTGCTTCCCCAACGGCAGCGCACAGTTCACCGGGAAACTCACTGCCAGGTCCCGCGCCGGGAAACTTTCACACTCCGCGGCCTCGAGGCTTGCTGACACCACCAGGCCCAGGCCCAACAACTCCACAAGAATCTTCCCAGAGTCCAGGCACAACCTGGCTCCTGGTGATCCTGGGTGTTGCCTGTGGTGCCCTGGCGTATTATCTGTCGCAGTTGTTCCTGTAACGGTCTTATTCCAACGGACGCTTGACCACCAGCACGGGACATGCCGCTTTGCGCACCACTTGTTCGGCGACACTGCCCATCAGCAACCGTGCCAATCCCGTCCGACCGTGGCTGCCCAGGACGATCAAATCCGCGGGTAATTCCCGAGCGACACGCAGAATTGCTTCGACGGGATCGCCTGACTCCAGGCGCTTCTCAACCGCCAGCCCGGCTTCTGTGGGCTGCAATTGCTCCAGCGCCTGACGGCCACTGGCAATCTGCTGTTCGACGGCTTCCGTGGGAATCACTTCGCTGTAGGCCAAGGTTACCGGAAACACCACATGCAGCGCCACCAACCGCGCGCCATAAACTCGCGCTAAGGCACAGGCCATCTGCCAGGCTGCTTTCGAGGGTTCAGAAAAATCCGTCGGGTGCAGGATGATGCGCACGTTTTGCATGAGGGGCCTCCTTATTTGGCCTCGTAGGGCTGGTGAGTTTCCGGCACTTCCTGACGGAGACGACGGAGAATGTCCATAGTGCTGATGACGCCGATGAGTACCCCCGACTGGTCCAGCACGAATAAGCGATGCACGTGCCGGTGAAGCATCTCCTGGATCACTTGCAGCGCGGGCGTATCCGGAGAAACGGCATAGACCACAGGCGTCATGATCTCCCGCACGGTCGTGGTATCGGGGTATTCTACGTGAAAACCCACTGGGACCGACCTTCCCGTGGCCACGTCTACCGTGTCCTCGGCGAAATACTCGGCCGGGGGCGGTAACCGTTCTCCTCGTTCCCGTTCGTAGAGCACGATGTCGGAGCGACTGATGACTCCTACCGGACGTCCCGCCTCGTTAATCACCGGTGCAGCACTGATGCCGCGATCCAGCAGAATTGCCGCTGCCTCTTTGATGGTTGCATTTTCATGGATCGAAACCGGGTTTTCATGCATCAGGTCGGCGGCCTTTTCCGCGAGCAGGTAAATCCTGCTGCTGACATTGCGATGAGTGCCACGAGCCATAAGGTTCTCCTCCACAAGCAGCGCACTGTTGTGAAGCAACTAGCCTAACGGGTATCATAGCACCTGACATGCCGGATGTCCCTGAACCTCCGTTCCAGGGTGGCCCAGCCTCGTCTGACCGGATCAACGCCTGTCATGTGCACACTTATGGAAACGTCGCAAGAAACCGCGAATCCGCACTGGCCTTTGTCACTAACCGCAACCCTATTTCATCTTAGGAGCCAACACATCTGCGGAGCGAGCGGGACGTGTTGCTGACGCAGTTAATCGCCATCCCAGTTCGGCAGGAACACTTCCTGACGCTGCTGATGTCGGCGTGCGGTGTCCGCGAGAATGTGAATGGCCTGCAATTGCGCGTGAAAAGCCTCGGCGACTTTTCGTTGCTGCAATAAGCGTTGGCTTTCGCCCTGGAGCCGCTGGTAGCTCTCTTTCGGATAAGGCCAGCCGGCTTCGTTGACCAACTCCTGCAAGTGTCGTTGGACCTGCGCCAGGCGTTCAAACAGGCTGGCGTTGGCCGCGCAGGAAGCCTGCCGATAAACTTGCGCCGGCCGAATGGTAAGACCGTGTTGGGGAGCTTCTTCCGATGCTTCAGAAACGTTTTCTTCTCTCTGCGAAAGGTACCAACTCAGGCCCATCAGCGCGACCGCTGTGGCGAACGAAACCGCGCTGATCACGAACATCCAAGGCCTGGTACGGCTTTGTGAGGGAAGGTCCAGCGCCCACATCAGGGAAACCAGACACACTAAAGCTAAAGGGATACTGCTGACTGCCAGACGAACAGGCAGCGTCTGACGTTGCCAAACCTGCCCCAGTCGCTGCCACCAGGACTGTCGCAAGGGCCTTTCCCCTGGCTGGAATTCGAGAATACGGATGATCAGGACCGTGATGTTGTCCGGCCCGCCTCGAAGATTGGCCAACGCTACCAGAAACTTGGCAGCTTCCTGGACACTCAGGCTGCTGACAATGGCGCCAATCTCAGCGTCACTCACCAGGCCACTCAGCCCATCACTGCACAAAACAAAGATGTCTCCCGCTTCCACAGAATGAGGCCCCTCGATATCCACCTGCACTGTCGCCTCGGGACCCAACGAACGCACGATGGCGTTGCTGGCCACGTCCGTAACTTTCTCCGGGTCAACCCCACGGCGCCGCGCCACTTCCCAGCGCAGGCTATGGTCGAAGGTCAACTGTTCAATCTTGCCCCCGCGAATGCGATAGACTCGTGTGTCGCCGACGTGCCCGATCCATGCGCCAGTCGGATGCAACACCAGGGCCGTGGCCGTCGTTCCCATGCCGGAAAAACCCAGGTTTTGACTCCCCATCTGAAAAATAGCCTGATTCGCCTCCTGAAACGCACGGTACAACGCCTGAGCCGGCCCCTGCTCGGCATATTTGGCAAAAATGTGCGGGATGATTTCCGCTGCTTTCTTACTTGCCAACTCTCCGACAGCGTGAGCCCCCATGCCGTCCGCCACCACAAAAATGTGGCCTTGTTTTTGCCACTGTTCATCGCTATTGGCCAGAAGCTCCGCATAACTGTCCTGGTTATGACTTCGGCGTACTCCGACGTCAGTCAACCCCGCAGACTCGATGCGGTTCCGTTCCACCTTCTGCGTCATGGCCCCACCGTTTCAGTGCGTTCCGCAGGTGACTCTCCTGATGTATGCTACCATATGTCCCAGCTTTTGGCGAGCTTTTCGCAGCAAGAAAAGCAAACTTGATTTCCGAGGCGGTTACTTCTCTTCCTGGTGCCTTTTTGGCGTGGAAGTCCTGCAAGCAGTGAAACCGCGACGGCTTGGCACGGTCGCCCCCTTCTACGTTGTCTTGGCAGTGTCGGGCTCGGTGATGAAAACCACACGCCATTTTCCCAGTCGCAACTGCCTGCCCTGCGGTTACGCTGGGCACCGACTATGGCACGCTTGTTCAGTTCATAGTCCATAGGCCAACCTGGGCTGAAGGCTGAAGATCGGGTTGGTTTTTTGAGAGCTTTGTTTTTGTCTCTGGCCTTGGCCGATCCGTAATTCCAACTATGGCTGACCTGGAGAGGAAGACTTCTAAGTTAAGTATCCACATTAGAACTCAGATTGCGTCCGCTCAGTTCCCAACATTCGCTGGAGAGGTGGCCCTCTCGGAGAAGCTCCGATTTATTCTCATCTCCCAAGAATTCTCCTTGCTTGCGCTACATGACTTAGGGATCCCTGATACTTCTGGGGGCTGCTAAACCCCAACCTGCTTTGGCCGCACGTCCAACCTTCGGTGTATGCGAAGCGATTTTGAACTTGAAAAGGTTTGCAAATTTGGTAAACTCAGGGAGTCAAAGAAAAGAAAGAAAGGAGAGAAAGTATGGCGGTTTCGCAACGCACCAGCCTGTACGTAGAGCGTCTGGAAGAACGGTGTCAGCCAGCCGGAACCGTCACTGTCCTGCAAAGCGGAAGCATAGTGCGCCTGGTAGGCGACGCAGCTAACAATGACGTAGCCCTCACGGCGACGGGGGCAAACGCTTTGACAGTTACGGGCATCGCCACCACTATTTCCGGGCCAACAACACTGGCGGGAGTGACGCGCGTTTACCTGGAATTGGCGGACGGAAACGACAGTGCGGCGGTCACCGCGACCGTTCCCTTTGATGGCCAGATCATTGCTCGGGCTTCTTCGGGAAATGACACTTTTAGTATCGGCAATGGCCAATATAACGGTTCCATCGTCATCCTGGAGGAACACGGTGACGACGTGGTTTCCCTAGCTGCCGCAGGGTATAACGAGGCAGTGATCGTGCGCACGGGAAGCGGCCAGGACAGCGTTTCCGCACTCAACAGCGTCTGGGCTCGTCGTTTTGAGATCAGCACCAGCCGAGGAGCAGACACCGTCAACCTGAGCTTCTGCAATTTCGCTGACCGCGTGGTAATCCACACCGACGACGACAACGATCTTCTCAGCCTTGCCAACTGTGCGTTCGCTACATTCTCCTTATTTGACCTGGGGACGGGGCATGACCAGGCGGTCTTGAACACCGTGACCTTCCCGACCGGCAAACCGCGTTCCGTCCTGCTGGGAGGTCTGGGCGTGGATACTATCACACAAACTGGCGTCACAGGCGACCGCGTGGTTCGCGGCTTTTATCCATGATACCCCGCAGCCAAACGGGTCATTTATCCCTGATGGTATCTGAACGGCGGTAACTTTCTCGCAGAATACTGTTCATAGTTCTGTTATGGGACGTAGAGCCGCCTTTGTTTTGACAGTCGAGCCGAGGTCGCCCCCGCCGCGGGAATCCCAACAATCTGACATTGCCCTTCAACCGGTCCTGAAATCAGGTTGTCCGAGTTGCGGAGAATCGCACAAAATGGTACCGCTATTCGGCTTGACTGCCCGTCGGTATAATTTGCAATTGCCTCTACGATACTCTAGCCAGGAAATACATGGCCGAGCTGGCGCGGTGAGCATGCCATAGCCCTTTTGCCCCGCAGGTCAGTGGCCCGCAGGCAACAATGCTAATCAAACGGAGTTGATCATGGTACGCATTCGCCTCAAGAAAATGGGACGCAAACATCGCTCATTTTTCCGCATCGTCGCCACAGATGCGCGCATGCCTCGCGATGGCCGAGTTATCGAGGAACTCGGCACCTACGATCCCTTAGTCCAAGAAGACGCAAAGAAGGTCACCCTCAAACCCGAACGTGTTCGTTACTGGCTCAGTGTCGGCGCCCAACCTACGGAGAAAGTTAAGGTGCTCCTCGAGAAGTACCTTCCCCAATACGATAAACCGAAGAGTTCGGACTCACCGGTGGTTAACGCGTG
This sequence comes from Gemmatales bacterium, assembly GCA_025056555.1. Taxonomy (GTDB): domain Bacteria; phylum Planctomycetota; class Planctomycetia; order Gemmatales; family HRBIN36; genus HRBIN36. The sequence continues at coordinate 16,116 of JANWVZ010000036.1, forward strand.
AGTTTTTTCCACATTTGCCCGTTGGAGAGACCAGGCGTTTCACCCTGAGCTTTTGCTTCGTCGGGAATGGAGGTCTTGTACACTTCAGGCTTTGCTAGCAGACCTGAGAGACCTGGCAGGATTCACTCAGTGGGGCGTAACTGCCGCCTGGTTGCGGGTCTGGTCAATAAGGAAGGAACAAGTCTCTTGCTCTATTTGCCTGCTGCGCTACATCCGCGTTTTTGTACTGCGGCATGCTTCGTTGAGCGCGAACACCAGCACCCCGGCCTCAAAGGAATCCGCCAGTAAATAGGCCTCTGCAACTAGCCCGCTCTGCCACCTCTACGCTGCTGTTTCTTCACGCGGCAGATCGGAAAACCCGCTGCTCAGTTATCCGAGCTAAAGACGAATGAAGTTGCTGATGAAACCGCCCCTCCTGAGGGGGAAGTTCGCCGAACAAGCCGTGGGATGCGCCGCTTGTCCTGGGCACTTGGTCGGTCGTCGGGAAAGGAGGCGTTCGGAGACAGCGCCAGATCAGCTGCCGGGTCTATGCAGGTTACCTTCTTGCAGCACGGGGTATTGCCGCACAGAACCGACTCCAGATGACACGAAGGAACGCTCTAACTGTAACGGCGGACGCTGGGGAACAGTACCGGGTTCCCCCGAAACCTCGGGCGAATGGAGGCCCACCCCGGCGGCGCAAGCGGTGGTCCTTTCGGTCCTCGGCGCTAATCTGTGTAATCTGCGGTTTGGTGTTGAGAGTATGGAAGAACCCGAACGATGCTCCGCTGGTGCTGGGGGCATAGCGGTTTACCGAGAAATAAGTAGCGTTATCTGGAACGTGGAAGCACGGGAGGGCGCGCAACGGTTCCTGGAATTAGAGTCAAACTGCATTTGCGGGATGGGCGCATGGCGGCATGGGGGGAAAGGAACCGGGCAGACGGCACGAGACGGTCAGTCAAAGCTCGCAAGGATTCTTACGTCAAACTTGCGCGTCGGTTCGAGAGTCCTGTTATCCCGATAGCCGTTGGTTGAAGAATCGCCTAAGCTGGGCGGTGGGCCTGCGATCTAAGACTGCGCGGCAGCGAGAAGCGGAAATCTTTTTCGAGGAGTACTGCCGATGCGAGTGGATCGGGATGCGTCATTCGCTTACTTTGTGTATCCGTTTCTGTTTGAGTCCAGGGATTTCCCCCGAATCGTAGATGCTGTGTCCTCGTTGAGGGGCGATCCTGGCGGGGAGGAGAATGGACCGTTCTGGCGGGAAATGCAGTTTCCGCAGGAAGACCTCCTGGCACACGTGCGCGACTACGTCAACCCTCGGGAGACAGATAAGGCGACGGTAGCCTTGTGGCAGCTGTCGAACATGGCCCTGAAGCACTACAAGCTCCATAGCGAGATCGGCTGGCGTTTGTGCACGCCATATCGGCACATACCCTTTCATTTCTGCAGCCGACGAGGGGGGTTTGCAGTACAATGCGGTTTGTTTCGCGTTGGCGTAGGGTTTCTTACTTTTCAGGCACATCCTGATTCCGAAGACGCCGGGGATTGGCTCGACCTGCTGCATTTTTTCCGCTTCGTGGCCGGTCAGCGTCAGGTGTACTTGGAGCACGAGCATGCGACTGAGCCGATTCATTTTCGGCACATTTTGGACAATTTGCTCCAGCATGCTTTCCACAGCCGGACGCGATGGTGGCAGGAGGTCTTTGTGCCAGACCAACTGTTGCCCTACGTCGCCCTGTATGTTGAGGAAGTGAACCGGGACGAAACTCCTGAGCTGGTCTATCGGGCTCGCAACCTGTTTCCGGTGGAACGTGAGATCTATCCGAGCGACCGTGAGTTGGCCCTGGATCACCCAGCGCTTTTGACGTATGCGCACCAGCAGTGGTTCATTTTCAGCCTGACGGGGGGAGGCTTTCTGGCGCTCGATGCACCGCGGGGGGATTTCTTTCGCGGAGAGCTGCCCGAGCGGCTGGCCCGGCAATACTTCCTGCTGTTCTTGTTGGCGCAACAACAGCGGTTTGCTCTGATGCGGCTGTCGCAACTGGTCAGCGAGCATTGGCTGCGCGGGGACGAAGCGCAGCGGCTGGAACACTTTGAGTACATTCGTCTGAGCCTGCTGGAGTTCACCGCACGCGGTTACTTCACTCAGGTCATGCAGCGCGACCAGCACCATCGCGTTTACGCCCGCTGGCAGGAAGTGCTCCAGGTGCGCGACTTGTATCAGGAGGTCGGCGACGAGGTCCGCGAAATGCACGACATTTTGCAGAAGCGTCTGGCGGAGCGCGTGGAAGCACGACTCAAACTCCTGACATGGGTTATCGCTTTTCCAACCCTGGCCATCAGTTTTTTGAGCATCAACATTCGGGGATGGACTGCGGAGGAAGGCCTGAGTCTTCAGTGGGCTTTGGCCCTGTTGGCCAGTGCCGTCTCCCTGGGCATCCTGCTGTGGGCTTGGGATAAAATACTCTGCTTTGGTCAGAGATGGCGTCAGTCCCAGGCTCCTTTCGATTCCTCATCTTGACCCAAACTCTCATCCGAGTGGGTGCCGACTTTAGCTGGCCGTCGGTGCCGAGGCAGTGGAGCAACCCGCCACAAAAGACGCTTGGCACGTTTGGCCAACTCCAGATTGTAAGCGACGACGGGGAGCATTCGGGAAGCTCCAGATTCGATCCAGGCAGACTCGAACAGGTAAGCGGGCCTATTCTGCGGACAAACCGGCCTTTGATGCCAACAGCGACTCCGGATAATTCCAGGTGCTGAGACAGGGATCATAGCCCTGTCCCTCGAACGTGAGACGGGTCGGATTCTCCGTAGCTCCACATGCTCATCAATCTCCTGGCGCTGTACAACCTGTACCTGATCATCATTTTCGCCGTGGGCACGGGCATGCGCTACCGGCAGTATGGGCAAATCCTGACCCTGATCCTGAAGTTTCCGCAGCGCTGGCCGAAATTGGGGCAGCTTATCCTGGAGCATCGTTGGATTCTGATCAACTGGCGTATGATGATTCCTACGCTTCTGACACTCCTGTTTACCCTACTGCACAGTCTGGTCGTGTATTGGTCGCTGCCGAACGCCGTGCTCACTCCTCGGGACCTGGGCGGGCACCTTGGCTGGGCCGCTCTGCTCCTGGTTTTGGCCCTTCCCGTACTCGTATTGGACGGGTTTTCACTATATCTCAGCTATGGCAACTGGCTGCCCCCGGGGCTGGATAAACAATTCGATCAGGCGGAGTACTGGCTCTCGGCGAAATGGGGTCTTGTGATCGAGTGGCTTACCCTGAAGAAAGTTCGTCCTCGGCAGATGGTTCAGGAGCAACTTCGGTCGGCCCTCCACAGCATCGCGACGACCATGAACCAGGCCATGTGGTACTGGTCGGCGCAATTGCTGGCGCGGTTCCTGCTTGCTTTGGCGCTTTGGGGCGCCTGGTTTTCTCTCCGAGCATAAGAAGCCGCTTTCTCTTAGACACCCCTTGATTCAACTCCGCACCGTTTGCTATCCTGATGAGAAGTTGCGCATGAGCAACCTCACCACGGGATGCAACAAAGACGTCATGGCCTCGAATCAACTGGCAGGTAAGACTGCATTCATTACTGGAGGCAGCTCCGGCATCGGCTGGGCCACTGCACGGCTATTTGCGGCTGAGGGTGCGCGGGTCTTTCTGGTCGGCCGTGACCGCGACAAACTGGCTCGTGCCTGTGCGCAACTGGGTGCGGATTCCTGCCGTTCCCACGTGGCCGACGTCGGCGACCCGGCCCAGGTGCAACGAGCGGCACAAGCAGCGCTCGACTGGCTCGGCCACGTAGATTTCCTGATCAATAACGCGGGCACCAATATCCCTAACCGGGCCGTGGTCGAGTTAACGCCCGAAGCCTGGGATGCGCTGTTGCGGACCAACCTGCACGGGGCCTTTTATTGCATCTACGCTCTGCTGCCCAGTATGCTGAAACGTGGCAGCGGCTACATTATCAACGTAAGCTCCATCGCAGGAAAACGCGCATCGCCTCTGGGGGGTGCTGCTTATAGTGCCGCCAAAGCGGGCTTGGCCGCGCTGGCTACCTGTCTGGCTGCCGAACTTCAGGAGCGAGGAATTCGCGTCGCCACCATTTTTCCGGGCGAAGTGGATACCCCGATCCTTGATTTACGACCTCGGCCGCCAACTCCAGAGCAACGGCAGCGTGTGCTTCGGCCCGAAGATGTCGCTCGGGCGGTGCTTTTCCTCGCCACGCTTCCGCCCCACGCCTCGGCCCCAGAACTGATCCTCAAACCGACGACGCAAACTTACATCTGAACTGGTCTCTATCGCATGGGTGAACGGCGCGCAAGAACCACGGACTAAACTTTGCGGCGAGGTCATGCCGCTGGCCTGGAGATGTACCGATGATGCGCTGCTTCCTGAAAGTTGTTGGTCTGACTCTCCTGGCCATGAGCACCACTCCGCGGTGCGGTCATGGGGCTGAACGTCCCAACTTGATTGTTTTCATGACCGACGACCAGCGAGCGGATGCGCTCAGCTGTGCTGGAAATCGCATCCTGAAAACGCCCCACATGGACCGCCTGGCTCGTGAGGGGATGCATTTTCGCAACATGTTTGTCACTAACTCCTTATGTGCTCCCAGCCGTGCTACGCTGCTGACCGGCTTATATTCGCACGTTCACGGCGTCATAGACAACAAGAATCGCAGCATCCCAGCGGATATTCCTCTCGTTTCGGATTACTTGCGTCAGGCCGGATACGAAGTGGCATTCTGCGGCAAATCACACGTCGCGGGCGCGCTGCGCGACCGTGCCTGGGACTATTATTTCGGTTACCGCGGGCAAGGAAGCTACATGAATCCGCGTATTGCCGAAGGCACGAAGGCCCAGGATGTCGAGTATACCGGCTATATGGACGACATCGTCACCGACAAGGCGATTCAATGGTTGCGGCAACGACGGACGAAACCGTTTTGCCTGTTTTTGTGGTTCAAGGCACCCCATCGTCCCTGGACGCGCGCGCCACGCCATGCGGGACTGTTTCAGGATGTGATCATCCCTAAGCCTCCGACTTACGATCTCCGCGCCCTGGGTTCTCCCGGCAAGCCGCGGGCTTTTCACGAGGCGGATAACCGCATCGGCTCCTTTCCCGATGTGCCCAGCCTGGAGCGGTTTGTCAAGGATTATTACGCCACCCTGGTGGCTGTGGATGAGAACGTCGGTAAGGTACTCGACGCCCTGAAGGAGACAGGCCAACTTGACAAAACCGCGATCTTTTACACTTCGGATAACGGCTTTTTTCTGGGGGAGTGGCAGGCTTTTGACAAGCGTTTCATGCACGAACCGAGTATCCGTGTGCCGTTGTTAGTCCGCTATCCTCCGCTGATCCGTCCCGGCTCGACCTGCGACCTTATGGTACTCAACCTCGACATCGCCCCCACCATGCTCGAACTGGCGGGGATCGCAGTCCCCCAGCCGATGCAAGGGCGCAGCCTCGTGCCTTTACTGCGTGGCCTGAGTCCCAAAGACTGGCGCACCGACTGGCTCTACGAATACTACGAGTATCCCGGCCCCCACAGTGTCCGCAAACATCGAGGTATCCGCACGGAACGGTATAAATACATTCACTATTATGAACCCCCCGAAGAGTTCGAGCTGTACGACCTCCAGAACGATCCCGAGGAACGCCACAATCTGTATGGCAAGCCCGAAAGCCAAGCGCTGGTCAGAACACTGCGTCAGCGTCTGGAGGAATTGCGTCGGCAAACTCGTGACCCCGAAGTAAAGTAGCACTGCCGGTCGGCCTCCGGGCGGGCAGTAACACAGGGGGCCGAGGGGATAGTGATTCTGGGCATAACATCGAACCAGCCAGACCGTCACCGTCCTGCGAAAAGCGAAGTTGTTGTGTCGCCAGGGCAGGTCTAAAGTAGTAACAGAAGCCAGGTACATCCTCCAAGGAGAGCACAATGCCGCGTGTCAGAGTTGCCGTCGCGATGCTGCTGATTCCACTAGTGGTACTCCTGGCGTTCGCGTCCTCGAGGCCTCATTTGGCCGCTCAGAAACCGCGATCACTGTCGGCAGGTGCCTATGCGAGCGACATCACTCCCAGGAAGTTTCCCGTTTCGGTCAATGGGCATATGACGGACCGGCAGGTCAGCGAGGTTCATGATCCTTTGCGGGCACGGTGTCTGGTGTTGGACGATGGAAAGACAACAGTGGCTTTCGTCATCGTGGATTCGTGTATGATTCCGCGTGATCTCTGCGACCGCGCCAAGGAGTTGATTCAGAAAAAGACGGGAATCCCTGCCCGCAACGTGCTGATCGCAGCCACGCATACGCATTCTGCAGTTACGCTGACGGGAGCTTTCCAGAGCGAGCCGGTCGAATGGTATCGGGAGTTTGTGGTGGAGCAGATCGTGCATGGGGTGGAACGGGCGTGGCAACAACGTGAACCGGCGCAAGTCGCCTGGGGCGTCGGCGAAGATGCCACTCAGGTCTTCAATCGCCGCTGGTTCATGAAACCCGGCACCATCCAGCCCAACCCGTTTGGCCAGGTCGATCAGGTGAGGATGAATCCGGGTTATCAGCATCCCGGCCTGATAAAACCTGCCGGACCCACGGATCCGCAGATCGGCTTTCTCAGTGTGCAGGCTCGGGATGGCCGACCGATTGCGTTCCTAGCCAATTATGCCCTGCATTATGTCGGAGGTGTTCCCGGTCTGTCGGCAGATTACTTCGGGGCCTTTGCCGAGCGTATTCAACAACTCCTGGGCGCGGAAAAGGTTCACCCTCCATTTGTAGGTATTATGAGCAACGGAGCGAGTGGCGACATTAATAACATCAACTACGCCGGTCCCGCGCCCGGAAAGCGAGCGCCTTATGAGCAATGCCGCCTGGTGGCCGATAGCGTTGCACGCAAGGTATTCGCAGCGTATCAACAGGTGGCCCAGCATCATCGTGCCGACGTGTCCCTGGCGGTGGCCGAACAGGAGATCGAACTGGGGGTGCGGCTGCCTTCGGAAGCCGACTTGGCTCGTGCACAACAAATCCTTGCCCAAGCCCGCGGGCCAGTCCTCACCACGCTTCCTGAAATCTACGCCCGCGAAACCGTCCTGTTAGCCAGGTATCCGCCGACAGTGCGCTTGAAACTTCAGGCTATTCGTGTCGGCTCTATGGGAATCGGCGCGATCCCGTGTGAAGTGTTCTGCGAAATCGGATTGGAAATCAAGGCCAAGAGTCCGCTCAAGCCCACTTGTATCATCGAACTGGCCAACGGTTACAATGGTTATCTGCCCACACCTCAGCAGCATGAGTGGGGCGGTTACGAAACTTGGCGGGCCCGCTCCAGCTACCTGGAGGTCCGAGCTTCCGATAAGATCACCGCGACGCTCCTGGAATTGCTGCGGGAGGTTAGCCAGGAACGCCCCTCTTCCGAACAGTGATCAGACGGCAAGGAGACGGCCTATGCGCCTGCCTGGACACCTGGCGAGAACTATTCTGGCCTGGTACCTAGTGCTCTGGAGCGCGCCGCTGAGCGTCCGAGCTGACGTTTTCGACCGCTACACCAACTTGGTGCTGAGCCAAGCCGTTCAGAACGGTGATCTGACCGCGGTGCAGACCATATCAGCAGCGCAACTGAGCGAAGCGCCGCGACTCGTTCCCAACAGCCAGGGCGCTTTGGTGGTCGTCCGCACTCAGAATGGCTTGCTCGCAAAGTTATTGGTGCAGGTCGGACGCCAGAAGTTGGGTGAGCAGGTGCTTCCCGTGGTCGTAGTGGAGCGGTTTGTTACTTATCGTCCAGGCACGGAGCGCTCGGTGGCGGCGGAGGGACGCAACTTGCACCTGTATCCGGATTTTGTCCTGAATCTGGAGATCGGACAAATCGTGCCGGCTACGGCAGTGGGAGATCTGCGTTTTTCGATTACTGCCGAGAAGCAGGAAGTGCTGGAATCCGCCGGCAAAGCACGCCTGTTTCTCGTGGCCAAGCCGCTTCCAGGGACCGAAGGAAAAAAATCAGCACGGCCTGCGCCGGACGATAACTATCGCCTGGAGTTTTTCAACGGCACGTTTCGCCTTTACGACGATGGTCGCCGCAGCGGCATTCTGCGTCTGCAAGTGGACGCGGAGGGCAATTTGAGTGGCGAATTCCTCTCCGATGCCACGGGCAACAAATACCCTGTAACCGGCAAAGTGGCTGCTAACCCGCGCCACGCCGTGCAATTCAGTATTAAGTTTCCGCAATCGGTACAGCACTTCAGCGGCTATATGTTTACTCGAGGCGGGCAGGCAATCTGTGGCAGCTCCAGGTTCCAGGAACGCGAGGCGGGATTTTATGCGGTCCGCACGGAGGAAGATTAACCGCTCGCTTGGCGGGCTTTGCGGAGATCGGCGATAGTGGCATCCAGGGAATTGTCGAGCATGACGCCCGCTGTTGTCACTGTAGCGGCTGGGGAGACTCGGTATCCAGTCCTGATTCATCAAGCTAACTGGCAGGATTTGGGAGGCTGGGCACGGCGCAGTTGTCCGGCCAGTTTGCAGTCGCTGATAGTCAGCGACATAGCGGTGGCCTCCTATGCCGAGGCTGTGCGTGGAGGGTTGGAGCAGCACGGTTTTCGCGTTCAGACGGCTTGGATCCCCAGCGGGGAAACTTCCAAGTCGTTGGCCCAGGCGGCGCGGCTCTACGATGAATTAGTCGCGATGGAGGCGGATCGTCTGACCTTAGTCGTGGCGGTTGGGGGAGGCGTGGTGGGCGACTTAGCAGGATTCGTGGCCGCTACCTTCTGTCGCGGAATTCCCTGGCTGATGGTGCCGACCACTTTACTGGCGATGGTGGACAGCTCGATTGGAGGTAAGGTGGCGGTCAATCATCCCCGCGGTAAGAACCTGATCGGCGCCTTTCATCAGCCGATCGCTGTCTGGATCAGTCTCCATGCCCTGGACACTCTGCCCGAACGCGAATACCGCAGTGGCTTGGCCGAAGTCGTCAAGTATGGGGTGATTCTGGATGAGGATTTTTTTGCGTACCTGGAGCGGCACCTGGAGTTGATCCTGGCACGCAACCGAGAGGTGCTGCACTATGTGGTGCTTCGCTGTTGCCAGCTCAAGGCTCAGGTGGTGGAGGAAGACCCCACGGAACAAACTGGCCGACGCGCCATTCTGAATTATGGCCATACCTTTGGTCACGCCTTTGAAACGGTGAGCGGTTATGGCACCTGGTTGCATGGCGAGGCGGTGGCCGCCGGCATGATTTGCGCCAGTCGGCTGGCGGAAAAGTTGGGTCTGATCACTCCCGAAGTCACCGAACGTCAGAGACGCCTCCTGCAGCGCCTTGGGCTGCCGACTAGACCCCAGCCTTGGCCTGTGGCCGAACTGTTAGCGGTGATGCGCCATGACAAGAAAGCTCGCGCCGGCCAACTGCGTTTCATTCTGCCCAACCGCATCGGCGCGGTGCAGCTGGTATCTCAGGTTCCTGAACAACTGGTCGTCGCCACCCTCGAAGAACTGATGCAATCCTGAGGGGCAGGCATCATGCTGGAGGCAATTATTCTCGCGGCGGGGCTCGGCACGCGTTTGCGTCCTTATACGCAGCATACCCCTAAGCCGCTCCTGCCCGTGCAGGGAAAGCCGCTCTTGCATTGGATTCTTGGCGCTTTGCCTCAGGAAGTTACTAAGGTTTACATAGTGGTTCATTACCTGGCCGAGCAAATCGAAACCTGGCTGCGCCACCAGCGGCTGGCGACCGAGTATCAGCTGGTGTACCAACATCGTCCTCGGGGCAGTGGCGATGCGCTGTTGGCGTGTCGGCCATTCATCCAAAGTGAGCGCCTGCTGGTTGTTAACGGGGACGACCTCTATGCACCGCGGGACCTGGAACGGCTGGCTGATTATTCCTTCGCCTTGCTCGGCTATCCTGTGCAGGAACCTCGGGCATTCGGCATCCTGCGGCTTCGCGAGGACGGTACCCTGGCGGAGTTAGTAGAAAAACCGGACTGGCCGGGGCCACAGTTGGCCAACACCGGCGCTTATCTGTTACCGCGGGCTATCGGCGACATTCAGCCGGGACTCTCGCCCCGCGGTGAGTATGAACTCACAGAGATGGTAAATAAGCTGGCCCAGGTGCGACCCTGCCAAGTAGTGCACGCGCGATTCTGGTTTCCCATAGGAACTATACAGGCCTGGCAGGC
>JANWVZ010000370.1 GCA_025056555.1 Gemmatales bacterium
AAAGGCGTCTCCGGATCCCGCCGCAGTTGCTCAACGATGGCCGACTGTGCATCAGGCGACATCCCCCGGGGCAGCGCTAACGCCGCAAACCGTTGAGCCAGTTCCCGCGCCTGACCTTCCGCCTCCTCGACCACCTTCCAGGCCCGCCGCAACGCCTCACGCTCTCCTCGCTCCACGCGGCTCATCAACTGGCGCACCGCCGGCAACTCGGCCTGCATCCGCGCCAAGTGTTTCGGCAAGGGCGGCAAGTCGCGGTCGGCCACCCGTCGCGGCTCCACGTGGCCAAGGTTGATAGCCAGCGTGGGCAAACGAAACTCGGTGACCCGCGCACCTTGGGCCAACTGCGGCGCTGCCAGACGGTTCCCCAGTTCTTCCACGAACGCCTGCGCCGAGGCAGGACGCCGATCTCGATCGGGCGATAACGCCTGCCGCACCCATTCCGCCTCCGCGGCGTGCATCCCCTCACTACACGGCTCGCCACGCAACTGTCGGCTCAGCACCTCGTGAGGC
>JANWVZ010000371.1 GCA_025056555.1 Gemmatales bacterium
GGCCGACCGGTCCGGGCGGTTCATCGCATTGATCGGGATACGTCCGGACTGGTGGTATTCGCGCGCACGGCGTCGGCGGCGCGCAAGCTCGAAGAGCAGTTTCGGGCCCACACGGTGGAGCGGGAATACCTCGCCCTGGTCCGGGGCCAGCCGGTCGATCGGACGATTGCTTCGCGCCTGGTGCGCGACCGCGGGGATGGTCGGCGCGGCAGCGGACCCGAGGGTCTGTCCGCGGTCACTCACGTGCATGTTCGGCAACGATTTGCCGGGTTCGCTCTCGTTGCCTGCCGCCTCGAAACCGGCCGAACACACCAGGTCCGGATTCATCTGGGTGAGGCAGGCTGGCCGTTGTGCGGCGAGCGGGTCTACGATCGGCCTCTCCACGGTCGTCCTCTGCCTGACGGCAGCGGAGCCTTGCGGCCGATGCTGCATGCGGCCCGACTTGGTTTCATCCACCCCGTAACTGGAGAACGGATGGCGTGGTCGTGTGATCCTCCTTCCGATT
>JANWVZ010000372.1 GCA_025056555.1 Gemmatales bacterium
GGGCATGCGGCGTTGCTCGTTTTGACTTTTGCCCGGTTGGTTCACAACACCCGTCAATCATCATTCATCAGGCATTCCAGCTATGATCAACGTCGGCGTCATCGGCCTCGGTTTCATGGGCGTGACTCACATCAAGTCCTATCTGCAACTGCCCAACGCGCGGATTGCCGCGATCTGCGACGCGGTGCGGCTGCCGTTGGACGGCAATCTCTCGAGCATCAGCGGCAACCTGGCCACCACCGAGCCGATCCAACTCGACATGCGGGTGGTCAAAGCCTACCGCAATTACGAAGAGCTGCTCGCCAATCCGGAGATTGACCTGGTGGACATCTGCGTGCCGACCCCCGCCCATCCGGCGGTGGCCATCGCGGCGCTTCAGGCCGGCAAGCATGTCCTCTGCGAAAAACCGCTGGCGCGCACCAGTCAATTGGCCCGGCAGGTCGTCGCGGCGGCGGCGCGCGCCCGGGGCTTTTTCATGCCGGCGATGTGCCTTCGGTTTTGGCC
>JANWVZ010000373.1 GCA_025056555.1 Gemmatales bacterium
TTCCTGCGATGGCTCGCCCCGCTCCGGCGGGGCTTGCTGCCACGGGACCGTAATGGTACTTGGTGACAGCGGGCCTGTCAAAAGCCATCCAAGGAACTCTTGGGTTACGCTTCTGTCGGCGACACCGCCTGCGACGTCAGACGGCCGTCCCGGAGCTCGATCGTGCGATCCGCCCGTCGCGCGATCTCCAGGTTGTGCGTGACGACCATCAGCGTCAGCGTGTACTTACGCCTCAGTTCCAAGATCAATGCCATCACCTCTTCTCCGGTCCGGCTGTCGAGATTTCCCGTCGGTTCGTCGGCCAAGATTACCGCCGGGCGGTTCGCCAGAGCCCGCGCCACCGCGACCCGCTGGCGCTCCCCTCCGGACACCTGCGTCGGACGATGTCCCGCCCGTCCGTCCATCCCCACCGCCTTGAGGAGCTCCCGTGCCCGCTTCTTTCTTTCTCCCCGTGGAACTCCCAGCGCCATCATCGGCACTTCGACGTTCTCCAAGCACGTCAGC
>JANWVZ010000374.1 GCA_025056555.1 Gemmatales bacterium
GGACGTGTTCTTCTGGCGTGTCGGGACGGAGTTTACCCGTGACAACGCATTGTAGTTTACCGGGTGGAATCAGAGTGATTGCTTCTTCTGCCATTGTAAGTCCTTGTGCTCTATGCTGTGCTGGTATGGATTAAGCGGCATAACGACTCGCGTTTCAGCCGCAGCGCGGAGCGCTGTCGGCTGGAAACGCTTGTTAGCCGCCTTCATCCAATTCATCATCACCTGTTTGTGTTGTGTAAGTCTCTCGTCGTTCAAATAAACGCATTTGAACTGGAAAGCCAAACTCTTCAACGACATGGTCGGGAATAGGTAACTTCTCGAGTAAGCGGGGCTCAACTTTTATTGCGCCATCGCCATACGTCTTTCCGATTTTCGACAAATTGGCTACTGTGTCTGGATGATTAAGGATTTTCCAAATCTGCTCTAAATGTTCTCCTCTATCATCCTTGGGATACACGCACAAGAAACCCGTCAAAGGAACAACCCTTGCGGTGTTGCGGATA
>JANWVZ010000037.1 GCA_025056555.1 Gemmatales bacterium
ATTGCGGCACCAGTCGCCGAAGCCTTTACGTACCGCCCCAAGCGACCAGCGACTTAGGGACAGGCTACGGCCAATTGCGTCACCGGTCGCTGAAGTCTTAGCGTGCCGCCCCAAGCGACTAGCGGCTTAGGGACAGGATACGGCCGATTGCGTCACCAGTCGCCGAAGTCTTCGTTCGTAGTAGCGGTCGCCTGGTTTACGACGATGCCTGTCGCTTGGAGGTCAACGGCACAAAAGGCCTGAGGCGATGCCGACCGCCGGCACAAACCCTGATGCAACGTCTAGCCGATTTCCGAAAGCTCTGGGACACAGGGAGAACGTTCGCCGCAAGGGGGATTATCCGCGGGTCGAGGGAATACCCCTCAAAGATCGTCAGTACGCCCGGAGGGATTCGAACCCCCAACCTGCGGATCCGTAGTCCGCTGCTCTATCCAGTTGAGCTACGGGCGCAGCCGGTATCGCCTGGACGGATAGCGTGTTCCAGGAGTTCCCTGTGGTTACATGGCAGAGCAGCGATTCCGCGGCCTGCCACTGACGACGCATTGCCCGGGGCCAGTCGCTATGCAAAGCAGGACGTAGCAGGCTTGGCTTTCCTGCTTGCTTCGAGGCAGGGCAGCTTAATTATACGAAACGTCAACGGACGAAGCGGCGACTTTCGCTCCGCACGGGCGGCGATTGCCATACCGTGGGCGGCACCATGTTCCCTATTAAGACCGTAACGACCAATGGAGGCGCTACGACCACTCGACAGGAGAAATCAAGCCCGCCCAGCCGCAGTCGAGGAAAAACCGTCGGTGGGGCGTGGGGTTGAGAGTAGCGTAAGCATTTTTCGCGGCCTGCGCGGCACCTTTGGATAGGATAGAATGATCGCGCTGATATGGACAGGGACTCAGGGCGTGGCGATGCTTTCAGAACCGGCACGGCAATTGTTGGAAAACGTCGAGTGGGAAGCGGTTTGGCCGCAGGTGCTCGGCTATCTGAATTATTCGGCGGGTCGGCCGGACGTGCGTTTTCGTCGCTTGTTCAATCAGACCTACCGCGCGCTGGCCGAGGCTGGTTGTGCGGAACCGTGGCAGGCGCTGCCGGGATTGTGGCAGGCAGCCTTAGAACGACTGCAGCGTCAGGGCCAGCCGGGGTTTCGGGAAATTGAGCAGGCCCAGTCGGTTCTGGAACTGGCTTTGGTCGAATTGCCGATCCATTATCGCGAGTTTCATCACGAACTGCTGGCGCACCTGAGCGACTCGGAATTGTGGCAGCCGTTTCTACTGGCACGTTTCTGTGAAGCGGTGCTGGCCGAGGGAGGCCCCTGGTCGGAACGGGAACGGATTCTGGCCGGGGCGCTGAAACGGGTCAACGATTACGTCGGGTATCGCCCGGTGGCGGTTCTGGAAAATCGTCGGCGGGGCGAACCTTACCCGCAGGAATGGGTCTGCCCCATACCGCTTTATTTTCGCGGAGTGGGCGTCGCTTATGGGCCTTACCAGGCGTTGGTGGAGAAAACCCTGGAGATTCTTCAGCAAACCGATCCCGATCTGTTGGAAGCGGTGGGCCTGGAATTAGAACGGCTGGAAGAATTGGCGTGGGATCCGCGGGGCGAGGACTTTGCGCATCCGGCCCATCGCAAGCCGAATTATCTGTTTGGCCTGTGGGACAGTCACCGCTTGGACGAGCAGGGCCGTTATTGCCGCTACGTCGTGCAAAGGTTGACCCTGGAGCTTTTGCAGGAATGGATCGAGCAGGCCAACCAACGTCCCCGAGAAGAAAAACTTTTCGAAGCGGCTCTGTTACTGTCGGCAACGATTCTGATGGGCACCGGGGTCAGCGGTCGCTCGCCCACGTCGCCCGAAGCCAATGCGCCGCTGGCGCAGGTCGTGCCTAAGGTCGCGGAAGCGCGCGATGCGTTTTATAGCTGGTGGCTGGAGCGTGTCGCGGGGGAATACGGAGAGCGGCTGCGGGCGGAAGCGCGACGGTTGAAACAACCGTTTGGCGGAGTCCGCGTGCATCTCAATCAGACCTTGGCGCGGCGGCGGGCCTGGCAGTTACAGCGTCGGCAATTGGCCCTGTTGTGGGCCCAGATGGGCTATCCCGAGGAAAGTCGCCGACTGGTCAGTGGTTTGCCGTCAGCCGCCGCCCGTATGGTCACCGACCTGGTTTGCCGGCTGGCCACGGTACATCGCCAAATCGAGTCCGGACAACTGAGCGAAGCGGCGGCGACTTTACAGGAGACGCACCAGGCTTTGCACCGCGCGGTTGCCTGCGGCGCCGTCGTGGATCCGTGGAATATCCTGGGATTCCAGGCGTTATTTCCGATATCGTCGGCGGCTGAAGACAGTGTGCGCGACCAACGGGTGGACGACTTGCTCCGCATCGTCCAGGGATTGCTGCATCACTACAGTCGCTTGCGTGGCGAAGCGGCCGCCCGGGGTCTCCGGGAACTGGAACACTCCGTGCGCCGCGATATGCGGCGCCTGGCGGAATGGTGGCACACCTTTGCCACCCATGAGGTGAGCGACGTCCTGCGGGTCCACGCTCTGGAAGAGCTGCGCGCTGCCGACCACGTGGTCAACGTGCTGGCTCGTTGGCATGAACGAGGTAATCAGGCCGCCGACCTGCTCTTCTGGAAGCGTCATCTGCACCATTTTCGCACGGCGAAAGCGTTTGCCTTGGCCGTGCAGGCGCTTTTGGAGAAACAGGATTATACGGCGAGCCTGGGCCTGCTGATGGCGTGGCTGAATGAAGCGTCGGAACCGAGCAATCCTGAAGGCGAGCCGGTGCCCCTGGAAGATGGTATCTATTCGTTCGCCAGTCTGGCCGTGCGTTGGGCCGTGGCTGTATTGTCCAGTTTCGGCGCGGCGGCAACGACTGCATCCACCCCCCGATCCGAAGAACCGCCGCCGGCCACGACCTGTTTACAGCTCGGCGTGGTGGCGGGCAGCCAGGACCAGAAAGTGATCATTTCCCGTTGGCAACAGCTGAAGAAGTTTCTCGACTATCTCGAAGTCAATGCCGGCGCTTTTGGCGAAGTACCGCGGTTACAGCTCCGCGTCAGCGATGGCGCCCGTTCGCGGGAAGATACCTTTGCCGCGGCTTATGAGGACGTGGTGTATCGCGGGAGCACGGAAGACGATGTCGAAGGAAGTGTGGCCGACGTCGGGGCTGCCCGAGGAGATTTTCCCCTGGAAGCGGAAGCGGAACGCCTCGAACCTCATTTACGTTTCCTGACTATGGAGGCGTCCTTGTGGCAGCTGGCCGGACGTTTCGCCACGTTACACGGGTTGACTGATGTCGGCGAAGCCCTGGCCGCTTGGCGGCAACGCGCTGAGCAACGGATTGAGGAACTCTTACAGCTACTCGACGAAGTCCATGCTCAGGCGATCCCCGAACCCGCGCCCGATCCCGACGCCGTCTCGGAGTACGAAAGACGTCGGCAGGTTCAGGAAGGCCTGCTCCATCACCTCTTGGCCGCCGCCCAGGAGACGGTGCTCGCCCTGCGGTCGCTGCGAGCGGCCAGTCGGCTTCCTCAGGACGAGCCGACGCAGTCGCCGGCCAGCCAGGAAGAGCAAGCGGCCAAACTCGAACGTTTCTGCTTACAGGTGCAGCCGGTTCTGGTCTCGGCCCAAATGGACCAGTGGTTGGCCAGTATCGAGGACGCCCCCTTACTGTATGTCCCGCTCGAAGCCGGCGGCGAGCCACGGGCTTTATTGGCGGCGCGTTCGTTATTACTGACGTTTCGCATGTTGGCGGAGAATCTGCCTCGCCTGGGCCTATTGCGGGCGACCCACTGGTTGCTGACGCGCGCGATGGAACTGGAATCACGGCCGGTTCGTGGCGCCCGACGGGTCACGGAGTTCGACCGACTGTTTCAGACCGCCTTTCAGGCCGCGGTGCGCACGATCGTCCGCTCGGCGGCGGTGTGGTTTCCTCCATTGCACCTGCCCGAACATGTGGTGCGTTTACTTCAGGCCCTGGCCAACCGTTTCGGCAAACTTTGGCATCAGCACAGTCAATCCGTGCGCCTGTCCATCCTGGAAACCATTCCTGAGCCGTCCGAGTGGCAGGAATTAATCCGCTTTATTCGCCGCTATGGTCGCGATTTATTCCAGCCGAAGTTTCTGACCCTGGCCAACATCCGCGGCATCCTGCATCGGGGCGTCATTCCCTGGCTCGAAGCATTGCGGCGGGAGAACGCTTCTGCGGCGCCCATCCTGCTCCTGGAAGAGATCGACCATCGGATCAGTCGCGAGAAGGCGGGGCGTTTTCTCGAGATCATTCTCCAAGCTCTGGCCGATAATTTCGAGGAATTCAAGGACTATAACGCCACCACGGCTCAGTCGGATTACGGCGAGAATCTGCATTTGTTGATGGAGTTTCTGCGGCTCAAGGTGGAATTCGATCGTTTCAGTTGGCAGTATCGGCCTCTGAGCCTGGCGCATGAAGTGCTGGTGCGAGAACGGAGTATGCGGACGGCGAAACTGTGGCGGCAATGGGTCGAACAACTCACCCGCCAACGCCTGGCCGAACTGCGGCAACGCCTGGCGGATCTGGAACACCGTTATGGTTTGCGCCTGATCAGCGTCAGCGACCGCATTCAGGGGGGACTGCTACAGGGACTGCAGGAGGATTACGTCTGCGCCCTGGTTGAGCCAACCATGCTCGAGGCTGGTCAAGGAGGCGGAGAAGCCGCCATTCACTTACGCGAGGCCCTGGAGCCGTTCCTCCAGACTCCCACCGGTTCCGGACTGGACATGCCCAGTTGGCTGCGCCGACTTGAGGCGGAAGTGCGCCGTGTCCTGGCCGAACGCGCTCCCTGGGTGGTCATGCCCCTGGAACGCCTGCCCGAAGCTCCCCAACAATTACTCCGCTGGGAACAAGTCCAGGACGAACTCCGCCACCTCCCCGAATGAAACCCGTCAATCTGTTCCTTCGCTCGGCCCATCGCTCGATTTCCTTACCAACTACCACACATCCTCCCCTAATGTGCCAATAGTCACCACGTTTGGCCGGCGGCATCGCTCGATTTGCTACCAACTTTCACGCATCCTCCCCGCGTAACGGCCTGTGCTGTTGCTATTCGTCTTGCAACCGCCAGAAGCGTTGCTATGTGCCGAAGGACAGCCAAGGGTTAGCGGCCCGTGCCGTAGTTATACGCTTGGAACCATTAGAAGCGTTGCTATGTGCCGAAGGACAGCACACGGGTAACGGCCTATGCTGGAGTTGTTCGCTTGGAACGACTAGAAGCGTTGCTATGTGCCGAAGGGCAGCACACGGGTAACGGCCTATGCTGGAGTTATCCGTCTTGGCATTGCGCACACGTTCTGAGACATTCGTCCTAAGTGAATTAGGTGAATCCCGGACGCGGGCATCTACGTGGTGCCCGTGGGCCGGGCTGCGCACACGTTCTGAGACATTCGTCCTGAGTGAATAGCTGGAGAAGCGGAATCAGGTCACAACAAATAGCCCCTAAACTTGGGAAGTTCGTAACTGAAAGCATCTTCCCTCAACCGTTGAACCTGCTTATGTTACAGTAGCTGACAGATTCACTACTATTTACGCGATTTGCACAATTCATGGCCTGCAACTTGGTCTTTGCAAACACCTTGAATGTTACACTTCGGTGTACTTACCCAAGCCCATTGGGAAGAGTAAAGTTTATATTCGCCTGCGGTCGGAAGTTACGGTGAAGCGCGTGAGCGGTTATGGCCGATACCTTAGCATGTCCGCTCGATGGTTGGTCCAGAAAGGCAGTTTCCTGGGGCGGAAAAGCGGTGAGGAGGTGAAATGGCCACGACTTATTCGGTCGAGCACAGCGCAGCTCAGGAGATTGAGCAATTACGCCAACAAGTGCTGCGTTTGCAGAAGTTGAGCCAGATTGGCCTGCTGACTTCCAGCATTACTCACGAGTTCAATAACCTGCTGACTACCATCATCAACTTTGCCAAGTTGGGTCTTCAGGCGGATTCCGAGGCGGAGCGACGCGATGCTCTGCAGCGTATTCTCAAAGCGGGACAACGCGGCAGCACGATTTGTAACAGTTTGCTCGGCCTATTGCGACAGGAAACCGTGCGCCGCGAAATGACCGACCTGGTAGCCTTGGTCGAAGAGGTGCTGACGCTGGTTGAGAAGGACCTGCAGCGCCATCAGATTCGCCTCGAAAAGGATTACCAGGGCCGACCACGTGCTCCCGTGGTGGTGGGGCAGATCCAGCAACTCTTGCTCAACCTGATTACCAACGCCCGCCAAGCCATGCCTCGGGGAGGTCGTTTACGCATTACAGTGCGCGAGAATCCCGAAACAGACATGGTGGAAATCGCGGTACATGACACGGGTGTCGGCATTGCGGCTGACAAACTCCGCCTCATCTTTGAGCCGTTCTACACCACCAAGTCTGCCGACGAACGAGAACCCAGCGGCACGGGCTTGGGTCTGACGATATGTCGGCAGATCATCGAAGCGCATCAAGGGCGGATTCGGGTGGAAAGTCTGGTGGGCCGCGGTACGACGTTCACGGTCAAATTGCCCCGGAGGTCCTCCCTTGGGAATCCCTCTGCAATAGCAGGAGCTGAATCTGGCGCTAACTAAAGTTTACCAGGGTTTACAGTTGTAAATCTCTCTCAAGTTACACGGCTTACTGATTGTCGAGGGGAACTCCAGGGCCGCTGTCAGGTCGGTGTCGCGATCTGTTTCATAAGATTTGGTGACAGATAGACTTATGTTACGGATTCTTTCGGTTTTTCAGACAGGGACAATTTGTTGATATGGCGCGAAAGTTGCCCACGTTAACAGCCACGTAAGCCAGAAAACCGGCCGGCTTCATGGCTTGTGTGGATTCCTCGGCTCTACGGCGGTCGTAGGGCTTTTCCCCTCATCGAAGTGTGTACTCATCTACGGGAGGTGTGAGCCATGCGCAGTCTGATGCTCAAGCTCTGGCACGATGACAGTGGTGCCTTGCTGTCCTTCGAGTGGATCCTTTTGGCGACGATCCTGGTGCTGGCTATGGTCGTCGGCCTGAAGAGCGTGCAACAAGCCGTGCTCAATGAGCTGGAGGACTTGGCCAACGCTATCGGCAATATTAACACGACTTACCAGTATTCCGGAGCCTCTGGGTGCTGCGCTTCTGTAGGCGGCTCGGCTTTCAGTGATGGCGCCGCTCGTACTTACAACATTGACACTTGCGAAGGTCAGCGCACGGTCAACCGTCTCGGTGGTCCCTGCGACGAATAGTTTTCTCCGGGTTGTCTAACTCCAGGAGCTACACGTGGGTGGCTGGGCTAGGAGAAGCCGGCCACCCGGTGTCTACCTAAGCTCACAAATTTCCTGTGCTACCGCGAGGAGGGGGAAAGGGTTATGCGGCACTATTTACTGCGATGGTGGCATGATGACTCGGGTGCGCTGTTGTCTTTTGAATGGATTTTACTGGCGACCATTTTGGTGCTGGCGTTGGTCGTGGGGCTCAAAAGCGTTCAGCAAGCCGTGCTCAATGAGTTTGAAGACCTTGCTAATGCCATCGGTAATATTAACACTACTTACCTCTACAAAGGGGTAGTTGGTTGCTGTGCTTCGGTAGGTGGCTCGGAATTCAGCGATGGGGCTGCCCGAACCTATGATATAGATACTTGCGAGGGACAGCGCACAGTCAATCGTTTGGGCGGGGCCTGCGACGAATAACCAGGCATGGCACCTTACCGGCCGACGTCCTGACACCTAAATGTGCCTGTGACAGGGCGGAGTCCTTTGGGCTCCGCCCAAATTCCTTAATGGAGTCCGTTCATAAGGTCGCTACTGTCTTTCCAATTGGGCAATCTGACCACAACTCCTCAGGACGCTCAATAGCAGCGAGCTGGCAGCAATTTGGCAGCTATACTGCTATTAATTGGCCGGGTGAATGCTTGAAGTCTAGAAATGGTAACTTCATGTGCGGCAATTGTATCGGGGCAATGAGGCATGGCACCATTCTTTCCGAATGCGTGGTTCGGTTGGGGGTGGTTAGCGCTGTTGTGGGCGATAGTGTTCGTGGCAGCTTACGTGGATTTTCGTCGCTACCTGATTCCTAAGCCACTGACGGTCACGCTTTTCGGACTTGGTCTGTTGGCGAACTTAGTGCGCGGTGGTTGGCTCGGGGTTCACGAAAAGAGCGTTTGGCTCTTGCCCCACGGCATCTGGCTCGGTGCGATAGACGGCCTGCTGTTCGCCCTGGCTGGATTTCTCACCGGGTTTGGCCTATTCTTTGCGTTGTGGCTGCTGCGCACGTGTGGCGGCGGAGACGTCAAACTCTTCGCAGCCATCGGAACCTGGATCGGCCCAGGGCTGTGTCTGTGGGTGCTGGGCCTCAGCATTGTGCTGGTGGCGATCCTGGCCACGCTCAAGGCTTTGTACGGGCTGATCACCCAAGGGCCGCGCGAGACCCTGCCCGACCTTTCCTCGCGCCGACCGGCCGAGAAGGAACTGTCGGTGCAGGAGATGCTGGCGCGGGGACAACGTCCGAAACGGCTGCTGAGCTTTTCGTTTCCGTTGGCCCTGAGTCTGGTACTCTTCCTCGCCTGGAAATTCCGCGACGAATTACGCCTCCCCGAAAGGTTCTCGGCTGCAACGACTGGCTCGCTGAAAAGGTAATGCAGTCATGCACCGCCTGCCCTCCAACTGGCCCATCCGCTCCGGCTCGACGACGCTCGAAGCGCTGCTGGTGTTTCCGGTGTTGCTCATCGTGGTGCTGGGCGGGGTGGAGTTAGGTTTCCTCCTGCAGGCGCGGCATCAGCTGTGGGGCGCGTGTCGGGAAGTCGGACGCCGGGCCGCTCTGGGTCACGAACCTGCGCAACTGCAAACCACGCTGGAGCAATATCTGGGACCGGGGAAATCAGTAGATGCAGAGCTGTGCCTGCTCGATGAGCAGGGACGGGCCGTGGTTCGGCCCGCCGAGATCCCGCCCGGCGCTTCGGTCACGGTGCTGCTCCGGTTGCCGGCTACGAGCGCGGCCCCGGATTTGCTTCGCTGGGTGGGGTTCAGCTTACAGGGGCAGATACTGGAGGTGCAAACGGTCTGGCGCAGAGAATGAGGCAAGACATGCGCCCGGCTGGCGCGGGCCGGAACCGCCAGACCGTCCTTGTCACTCCCCCAGAATCAACGGAGATTGTCACCTAGCGGGAGAAGACCACGATGAGACCGAGCACCATATTGGCAGCCATCATCGCCATTGTCGTCGGGTTGTTGATCGTCGTGCTGGTACGCTGGCTCCGACCGGAGTGGTTCGGTTTGCGACCCGCGGACGCTCAGGCGCAAGCGCAGCAGGTAGCCGGGACTCAGATTCTGGTGGCGGCACGGAATATCTACGTCGGAAGATGTATCACGGAGGAGGACGTCCGCGTGCGGTTGGCTTCTCCTCAGGAACTCAAGCAATATGAAGGGCAAAAGTTATTGCCCGCGTATGTCCCTGCCGCCGTCGGACGAGTCGCCGTGAAGGCCATCCCGGCTGGCCAGCCGATCACGGAGGATGCCCTGGAGCCACTCGACACTTATAAGGAACAACTGACTGAGCGAATTACGCCAGGGATGCGCACGGTCAATCTGCAATTGCCCGTGACCGAAGCGGGCGGGGGATTGATCCGTGTCGGCGATTACGTGGACGTGCTGATAAAGACCACGGCCGAAGCCCATCCCGACTGCCTGACTCCAGCCGAGTTATGCCGACTCGGTTTGCCGGCGACCCTGCAGGGGGTTCTGGTGCGCGATGCCCGCGTGGTGGTAAGGCGCAATACCTTGTGGCCTCGTTGCCTGAATTACCTGCCCTGCATTACCAACTTCATCGTGGAAACCGATCCTTACCGTGCTGCCTTGCTGGAGTATGCCAAGGACCGGGGGACCATCACTCTGATTCCGATCAGCGACGTCGAACGCCGATTGGAACTGGAAAATCGTCGCCAGGCTTTCAAAGACGACCAGGGCGTGTTTCCGACGCGGCTGGTCAATATGACAGCGAAGGAAATTCTGGAATATGAAGCCAGTCTGGCCAAGTTACCGGAGGATGATCCGAAACGCTATCTGACGTACCATCTGCGCAGTAGCGAAGAATATCGGTTGGAAAACTTCCGCGTCCGCGACGTGTTGCGGGGGGAACGCATGATTTCGGATCAGGATCTGGCCCGGATTCTGGATCTCCGTCTGCGCCAGCCTCCGGCCCCTCCGCCGCCAACCACAGTGCAGCGGGTCGTGGGCGTGAAGCCTGGTGAACCCCACACCTTCCCCGCCACAGTAACCGTGCCCGCTGCTTACAAATTGCCGCGGTATGAAGTATTGACCGAAGCCGGCGAACTGGTCTGGGTCGGGGAGGCGATTCGTCTGCAATACCACTGCCCCGAGGTGGTCTGCGACCCGCAGACGGGCCGCGCAGTCGTTCGCACCGGGGGAGGGTGACCGCCGGCACGTCCCATCGCGGCTGGTTCAGTCCGCTAGTGCTTGTCCGACCTGCAAATCCTCCACCAGAACCACAACTGGTATCCCAAGGCGGTAGAGATGACCGTGGCAGGGCCCTGAACTTATTCCAGCCCGTGCGGTTTTTCGAGCTAGGATAGAGGCGATTGCTCCCAGCGAGTGAGGCAACTTATGAATCAGCGACGAGGCACAGCCACCCTCTGGGTTCTGCTTTTGCTCGGGGTAGTGTTGGCTGTGCTGGTGCTGGCGTGTGACGCTGGCCTCATCTGGAATGCGCAAGCGGAGCTCCGCGCCACAGCCGATGCCGTTGCGCTAGCCGCAGCGCACGCCTGGGCGGCGCGGTTGACGCCTGACGGGGTGCACGATGGAGACGAAATCCGCGCCGTTGTCGAACAAGAGGTAACTCGCTATCTCGCCCAAGCGGGGCGCGGTTTGGCTTCGACTTTCCTGCCAAATCCCGATCACGAACCGACTGGCGACCTCGTTTTAGGTTTTTATGAGCCGACTCACGGCTTTGTGCCGGCACGGAAGCAGGATTTGGATAGTCCCTGGCTGAACGCCGTGCGAATTACCCTGCGCCGGGATGAGCACCACGGTAACGCGGCGGGGCTGGTGTTCGGCCCGTTACTGGGTTGGTCGTCGGCCGAGGTCCAGGCAAGCGCCGTGGCTGTGCTGGAACGCCACATTATCGGTTTCCAGTGCACCGACGGTTTGCCGATTCCCCTGGTTCCCTTAGCAATACTGTCTGACCCGACGGGCCAGACAGCTGACTGCTGGGAAAGTCAGCTCGCGGCCAGTAACCACACGCCCCAGATGCACGACGAGCAAGGAGAACCCCAGGCAACCGTAAGCCTTCGGTTGCCGATCCAATCTTCGCAAGCGGTTGGGCCGCAACCCTCCGCTGCTGCAGCGGGTCAGTCCCAGATGGGCCGAACGGGACGCGGGAATGCTTGCGTTGTGCAGTTGGGGACGAATTCCTGGGCTGAGATCGTTCGTCAAACCACTACGGGAGTGTTACCCGCGGACTTAGCCAGTGCCGAGTTCGCAGGGCGTTTTGAGTTGGACCCGCAGAGTGGATTTCGTTGGCTGCCCGCCTGGGCCGCCGCGCCGAGTCTGCACGAACGGGAACTGGCCGACTGGTTGGCCGCGTTGTCCGGGTTGAAGGAACGACAGGAAGTGCGCATCTGGCCCTTATTCGCCGCTTTCCTGCCCGAAGCGCCGGCAGAGTCTGCGGTGGGTAACGGCTCGGAAGCACCCTTTCAGGTCGCAGTGCATGGTTTCGTTGCGGCACGAATCTTGCGGGTACATCTCAAGACCTCCGTGGACCCGAAACAGGCGGGCACTTACCTGGAACTGACCCTGCAACCCCGGGTACTTGTCACCCGCACCGCCATCGCGACCGCACCCAAACGAGGCCAGGGTGATGCCGACGAAGCCATCCAGAATCCTTACCTGAGCCAGCCCAATCCTTACCTGGTGCGCATAAAATTAGCTGAGTAAAAATCTCTGCAGTCTCATGGCTGTCGCGGCCCAGGATAAGACGGGGGGAGCCACGAGGCCGTGCGGCAAGCCGGAAGGAGTCTGGCGCGGAATTCGAGGCGACAATGTTCCATCCTGGACAATCATCCACTGCGCCGACACCGCAGCAACTGCAAAAGCTGAAAGCGGACATCCACCGCAAGATCGTTGAAATGCTGGATTTGTCGCGGTTGAGCCGTTGGGGTCAGGAGCGGTTACGGAAGGAAGTGCGGAAGCTGGCGCAGCAATTGGTCGAAAGTGTTCCCGAATGTAAGACGTTGGGGCCGCCCGACAAGGAACGTCTCGTCCATGAAATCCTGGACGAAGTATTCGGTTTGGGGCCGCTCGAACCGCTCATGAACGACCCCACGATCAGCGACATCCTGGTAAACGGGCCTCAGACGGTTTACGTCGAACGCAACGGCCGACTGGAACAAGTGCCTATCTGTTTCGCCGACAACGAGCACCTGATGCAGATGATCCAGCGGATTGTAGCGCGGGTAGGTCGGCGTTTAGATGAAATGTCCCCGATGGTAGATGCGCGTTTACCCGACGGCTCCCGCGTCAATGCCATCGCGCCGCCGCTGGCTCTGGACGGGCCAGTGCTCTCGATTCGCCGATTCGGCGCGCGCCTGACCGCCGAGGACCTGATTCAGAATGGTACTATGCCCGTCGAGTTTCTCGCTCTGTTGCGGGCCGCGGTCGAAGCACGGATCAGCATGGTGATCTCCGGCGGCGCCGGCACCGGCAAGACCACGTTGCTCAACGTGTTGTCGCGCTATATTCCGCCCGAAGAACGGCTGGTGACCATCGAAGACTCCGCGGAACTGAAATTACAACAACCGCATGTGGTACGGCTGGAAACGCGCCCGCCCAATCTGGAAGGCGTGGGGGAAGTTCGCCAGCGCGACCTGGTGCGTAATGCGCTGCGGATGAGGCCCGACCGCATTATCATCGGCGAGTGTCGCGGCGCGGAAGCGCTCGATATGTTGCAGGCGATGAACACGGGGCATGAAGGCTCCCTGACCACGGTTCATGCCAACGATACCCGCGATGCTCTGGCACGCCTGGAAATGATGGTCATGATGGCCGGTTATGAGATGCCAGTTTCGGTCGTCCGCCAATACATCACTTCCGCCATTACCTTCGTAGTCCACCTGACCCGACTCAAGGGTGGGGCACGCAGGGTAACGCGGATTTCGGAGCTGGTGGCGCTGCGGAATCGCAATTACGTCGTCCGCGACATTTTCGGCTTCCGTCAATTTGGCGTGCGGGACGGAGTGGCCTACGGAGAGTTCTACGCGACCGGAAAGATTCCCCGTTGCCTCGACCGCATTCGCGCGGCGGGGATTGACCTGCCCGAAAGCCTCTTTGCCAAGCGCACTATTCCCGCGGATTTTGAAATCGTGCAGACCTCTCCGGTTACAGAGAAACACTCGGCGCGCAAAGAAGTGGAAGTACCCCACTAGCACCTTGGAAGCCCAGGCGGACTACGGCAGCCCGCAGCGCCGAGTGGAGTGGCCCCGCGCCGGACAAAAAGGTCTCCAGGCGCTCAAACCGTAATGTTCCCTACCCAAATCGGTGGGCGCCATTGAGCCACCCGACTGGCAGTGCTCTGGCAGCAAGTCTGGCATACAGAATGCAGGAAAAACGCAAACACTCGTGATGGCGGGACTCCCCATCCCTGAGCAGATGGAATGGGCCATATGCCGGAAGCGAAACTACTCATGTTTCTGACGCTGGTGCTCAGCAGTGGCGTCACCCTGGTGGTAGCGCTGGCGGTGTTACGCTGGTGGGAAAATCGGCGCCAGGCGGCGCGTGCCGCCCAACCTTCTTCTGACCCTTCGGCCGAGACTCTGGTCTTGCGCTCGATGCAGGAAGCCGCCGCTCCACCTGCGAATTTCCGTGACCGCCTCGACCACCGTTTTCAGCTCCTGATGGAAGGAAGCGGTCTGGGTTTGGATACGACCCTGGGAACGCTCTGGATAGGACTCAGCGCGTGTCTGGGGGCGGCCGTGGGTTATTTGTGGTGGGAAAGTGTCCTCGGCGTGGCGCTGGGATTGTTCGCCGGCGCGTTGCTGCCCCTGTTGGTTTTCGGCTACTATGCCCGCAAGCAGCAGGAAAACATGCAGCGCCAACTTCCCGACGTGATATTCAGCCTGTCGCGCTCGCTGCGGGCCAACCTGAGCCTGGAACAGGCGATCGCCCACGTGGGTGAGGAAACGCCCAATGCTCTGGGTCGCGAGTTTCGACGTATCGCGGAGCAGATGTATCTCGGTTTAGCAGCGCCGGCAGCGCTGGAATCCGCAGCACGACGCATCCAGCTGCCGGATTTCAACCTGCTGGTGGCTCTAGTCAGTTTGCACCGTACTGCCGGAGGTAACCTGCCCTTGCTGTTAGACCGCCTGGCTGCCAGTGTCCGCGACCGCAATCAGTTCCGCCAATACTTCCGAACCGTCACAGCGCAGGCCCGGATCACAGCGTTTGCCATCGCCTTATCGGTGCCCGTGTTATTTGTCGGCATGTGGTACTGGCAGCCCGATTATGTGGGGCGGTTTTTCCAGAGCAGTGCCGGACTAAGCGCCCTGGCCGTCGCGGCCATTCTGGAAGCGGTCGGCTTGTTGTGGATTTACTGGATATTGCGGGTGGATTACTGAGCGAATTGGAGTCATGCCCGTGGATATACATCCCCATTGAGGATCGCTCGCATGACTGCCTGGAGCTGGATCATGCCCCTGTTGGTTTTCTGCCTGGCCGCGGGGCTAACCTTTGCGTTGGTGCAGGGACTGGCCAACTGGTGGGCCGCACGACGTCAGGGCCGCAAAGAAACGGCCACGCCTTCTTCGGGCGAATTGACTCTGGGACCGGTCGCTGAAGCCTTGGCGCGGGGCCTGCCTACTCCCGAGGCTACGCGGACCGAGCTGCAGCGCGATCTCTGGGCTGCGGGTTACTATCACGCGCACGCGTTACCCTATTACCTGGCTTTACGCACCGCCCTGACGTTATTGCCGATTGTCGGCGCACTGCTCTTAGCCTTGCTCGTCCAACCGGAACTGATCACCCGCGTGTTGGTCGGGGGCATCCTTTTGGCCGCGTTGGGCTTCAGTTTGCCTCGGGCATTTCTCGTGATGCGCGGACGTATGCGAGCCCGTGCCATTGAGCGCGGCCTGCCCCATGCCGTGGATATGTTGACCCTCTGTTTGACTGCAGGCATGAACGTGCCGCAGGCGCTGTATCGAGTCAGTCAGGAATTACGACGGCCTTATCCCATACTCGCTGATGAATTTCTCCTGGCAGCGCAGCAGGCCGAATTGCGTAACCTGGCCTTTGCCATGCAGCAATTTGCCGACCGCACTCAGGTCGCGGAGGTGCAGAATCTCGCAGTGGTTCTGGGTCAGGCAGAACGGCTGGGTACCGATATTGCCGCCGGCCTGCTCGAATACTCCTCGTCTATGCGCACGGCTTTACGCCAACAGGCGGACGGCATCGCCAATCGCGCCTCGTTCTGGATGTTATTTCCTTCCGTGCTGTGTTTGTTTATCCCGGCGGTGATTATTCTGGCCGGCCCCGCTTTTCTGGAACTGCGGGAATTCCGCGCCTTCTCGGTACGGGAGGACATGCGGCGATTGCATGAAGCGTTCCAGCAGGTTAATCCACAGGCCGCCCCCCCAGCTGCGGGAGCACCGACGCTGTCGCCGGTGCCGCTGCCGCCGGCGCGACCGGCACCAGTACCCCCCGAAGGCAGTCCCGCCCAATAAGCCCGACTTGTCCTCAGCAATCAGTTTGCAAACTGAAGTGTCCGTTGACCGTGAATATAGGCCCCTCGGTTGCGGGCAAAACTTCCTCCATGCGTCGCTTCAAGGGCGTACTCGGTGTCCTGATTCCGTGCATCCTTATGCCCGACAACGGAAAATCTGAGCTTGGCGTACAGCCACAATTTATGTTAGAATCTGCCCGCTACTCGCTCGTAACAAGGAGGGAAACAATTGATACCTATGCCAGCAAGCCGAGATAAGATACCTGACAAGACACCGGTCATGGCATATTTGCCAGCACGGCCACCCTGCGCTGTGCAAGGCAAGCTTTTCCCCCATCGGGTCGGAGCTGGGCCGAGTGGTTACGGCAGGAGTCTGATGAGAACAGTTGTCTGGGGCACCTTCTTATGGCTGGTCACAGTCGCGTGCTCGGCCGTGACAATTGCTCAGGGGACTGGGCCAGCGGCCATCGTCAATGGTCAGCCCATTCCCGAAAAAGACGTGCAACGGGCCTTGGCCCGTATCCCTGCTGAGCACCGCGCCCGAGCCCGTCAGGAAATCCTGGACCGACTCATTGATAATGCACTTCTCGACCAGCATCTGGTGCAACTGAAGATTGTGGCGCAGGAAGAAGAGGTGCAGAAACGCTACCAGCAAATTCAGGAAGAAATCAAACGCAGCGGCCACGATTTCGCCAAGCTATTGCAGGAGCTTTCCCTCACGGAAGCCGAATTGCGGGAACAAATTGCCGCGGACCTGCGATGGGAGCGCTACGTGGCGAGTCAAATCCCCGAGGCGACCCTGCGCAAGTTTTTCGAGCAACATCCCGATTGGTTCAACGGAGCTGCGGTACAGGCGCGGCACCTGCTGATTGCCTGTCCACCTTCTGCCGATGCTGGCAAGAAGCAGGCGGCTCGTCAGAAAGCCGAGCAACTTCGCCAGGCTATTCTCGCGGAAGCGGAAAAACGTTGGCTGCAAAGTCAGCCCGCCCAGGCCGAGGAACGGGAAACGTTACGGCTTCGCCTGCTGGTAGAAGTCTTCGCGGAATGGGCTATCAAGCATTCCGAGTGTCCGTCGAAAACGCGCGGTGGTGACCTGGGATTTTTCCCCCGCCTGGGCGTCATGGTGGAACCGTTCGCTGCCGCGGCCTTCGCTCTGCCGATGGGACAGGTCAGTGCCCCCATCGAGACGCCGTTTGGCTATCATCTGATTCTGGTTACCGCCAAACAGCCGGGGCGTGCCGTCAAGTTCGAGGATGTCCAGGACGAAGTGCGCCACCATCTGGCGGAACAACTGCGGGAACAATTGCTCCAGCAACTCCGTGCCAAGGCACGCATCGAGATTCCTCCTCCGGCGAACTGACTCGTGGGAACTGACTCCAGCAGGAGGGGGGACTAGACCAAGCCCAGGCTGGCGGTTTGGCCAGCGGCTGTACGTCTTGCTGGCTGTGCCGGGGAACAGGACGGTACGGTTTGCCTCTGACCTCAGTCGCCTGGTCTGGTCCTGGGTCCGCGGGCTATTGTGGTCGTACTGCTTGGATCGTGGCCGTCAGCTCATTGCGCCAATGGCCCACGTTTCGAGCGGGCAGGGAGATGCTGCGATCCACCGCCCCGCGTTTAGCGCCGGTATGTGCTTTGACCCTCTTTTGTCAGCTTGCTGATCCGGTTATGCACGTACAGTCCTTCGAGAATCCATTCCGTCAGGCTGGCGGCTAAGGCATCGCGATATTCGCCGCCCACCTGGTCCGCATACCGGGCCAGCCAATGGCTGACTTCCTTGCGGAGCGCGGGGATACGCTCCAACTGTTCCCAGTAAGTGCGCCCCGGCAGCATGTCGCCGATCACAAACGTGTGCCCCGCTTCAAACCACTCCACTATCGGTCTGAGGGCCTTTACCTCGAAATGCTCCGCGAAGACATTTTTGACGGCCTCGCCTGTCAGCTTTTGCAGGACACGATCTTCATGGGTTTCGTCTTCGCTGAGAACCAGCTCGATTTTGCCGCGACCGCTGGCGAGAAGGTAAGTGAAATCGCTGAGACGTGGCACGGCGACCGGCTCGCGAAGTACTAAGGCACGGCGTTCGGCATTGCTGATCACGTTTTCCAGACCGGCGACCGAGAAGCGGACGCTGACCCCCGAAAGTTGATTGATCGCCGGGGATTGCCGTGCCAGACGTGCTGTCTCCTCAACCACGGCCTTGATGTAGTCGGGAACGTAGATGGGGACGCTCTCGCGCAACACCGAGGCTTCGCTGTTGAGGATAGCGATGCCGGTCTGCCGATCCCGCGGATAGTGGGTTCGGATCACCGAACCGATGCGATCTTTCAGCGGCGTTACGATGCGTCCGCGATTGGTATAGTCTTCCGGATTGGCCGTGAAAACCAGGCAGACATCCAAAGGCAGACGCACCGGAAAACCACGGATTTGTACGTCCCGCTCCTCCAGCACGTTGAACAGAGCTACCTGAATTTTCGGGCTGAGATCCGGGAGTTCATTGATGGCGAAAATCCCACGGTGACTTCGGGGGATCAGACCATAGTGGATAATGCGTTCGTCGGTGAGATATTTACCCTCGGCATGTTTTATTAGATCAATTTCGCCAATCAGGTCGGCTACGGTGACATCAGGGGTGGCCAGTTTTTCCTGGTAACGCGCTTCACGACTCAGCCAGGCAATGGGCGCGCTGTCGCCGTATTGTTCCAACAAATCCTTGCCTTCCCGACTGATGGGGGCGAAGGGATCATCATTGGTCGGTGTGCCGGCCAGGACCGGGATGTAGTCATCCAAGAACCGCGTCAGCATGCGGATAATACGGGTCTTCGCCTGACCGCGCAATCCCAACAGCAGCATGTCGTGTTTGGAGAGTATGGCATTGCAGATTTCTGGAATCACCGTATCGTCATAGCCATAGATGCCGGGAAACAATGGCTCCTGATTCCGAAGCATGCGAATCAGGTTGCGCCGCATTTCTTCTTTGACACTGAGGGGACGGTAACCGGACGCTTTCAATTCACCCAGGGTACGAGGCCGTTGCATAGGTGTTTCCTTTCCGTTGCCCGCGAGCGATATAAGAATGATACGGCGTTCAGCACAAACGCTGCGAGCATCCTGCCGGGCCACGGAGGGGGCAAAGCGGTGGTTAGGCTCTCGGGAGTATGCTGGAAGTTTGGCTCCAGCCCGCGGCGGCGGCCTGTTCAGGCAACCTGGTCCCGACCAGGGGCCGACGGTGCTGCGGCGGGTGTTGGATAGCAGGTAGAAACCCATTGAAGTATTTCGACGAGAGGACGGCCTGTCTGTCGAGCAATACGGGCACAATCCTCATACTCTGGGGCAAAGCGAGGCGGCTGATTGGGGGCGCGCACCAGTTTGCCGCGAACCGTGCCCCAGGGCGTCGTCACCTCGACCGCTTCACGGGGATATTTGTGCCGCTGGCAGGTGTAGTGCCGCACGCCGAGCGTGCGCGTTTCGCGAAACAGGATGGCCTCCAGGGCCGGGACGTCGGCCAGGCTGGCCAGAACGCTGATCAGTATGCCGGGTCGGTTTTTCTTCATATACACGGGTTGCAGCAGGACATCTAAGGCTCCGGCAGCAAACAATTGTTCCTGACAATAAGCCAAGGCCTGAGGACTGACGTCATCCACCTGAGTTTCCAGAACGGCGATGGTTTCCACAATCAGGCCGGCCTGGGGCGAGGAAGTGGTGCCCAGTATCAGGCGTAAGACATTCGGGCGGTCGGGAAAATCACGACTCCCGGCCCCATAGCCCACGCTGTGCACGGTCAGGGCCGGCGTCGGCGTCCATTCGTCCACCAGTGTGGTCAGGATTGCCGCCCCCGTGGGCGTAGTCAGCTCGGCTTCCACCGTCGAAGGGGCCAGCGGCACCCCGCGGAGCAATTGAAGTGTGCCGGGCGCTGGGATGGGCATCCAGCCGTGGGCCCCGCGCACCTGGCCGTAGCCCGTGGCAACGGGGCTGCTGGTATAGCGCTGGGGACGCAACCAGCACAGACCTGCTGCCACGCCCACAATGTCCGCGATGCTGTCGAGGGCGCCGACTTCGTGGAAGTGGACTTTTTCCACAGATTGGCCGTGCACTGCAGCCTCCGCAGCGGCCAGACGCTGAAAGATCCGACCGGCCAACTCCCGAACTTCAGGCGGCAGCCGGCTCTCGTGCAGAATCTTGTCAATGTCGCGGAGGTGCCGGTGGTGGTGTTCTTCCTGGGCCTGAACCCGCGCCTGGACGGCGACGAATCCGCACCGCTTCACCGACTCGAACTCGACATGTACCGGCAGCCCCAGGCAGGCCAAGCCTTGCTGGATCACTTCGGCCGGCACCCCCAGGCTGACCAGGGCCCCTAAAGTCATGTCGCCACTGATACCGCTGAAGCAGTCAAAGTGCAGCACTCGCATAGGGGCTATTGTATAGGCGGCCCACCTGCCGCAGATGCAATTATGAGCTATGCTTGGCAGGAGCATCGAGATATGCAGCGATGCACGCCAGTCTCATACTCGACTCAGGGGAAGACCACCATGCGCAGCGGGCTTGGCATCAGCATAGCGGGGCTTTTGAGTGTGCTGATCCTGGGCAACGGGCATGCCCAGGAGATTCTCAGTCCCAGTGGCAGGTATTTCGTGCGAATCAGCACGATACCTTCGATTAGCCACTATTACCCCGCAGGGGCGGTCTTCCTACCCTATGTGCCGCCCGTTCAACCGAATTTCAGCCAGGTGGAGTTGTATTATCCGTCGGCCTGGCGCTACTATCCGAACATCCGCTTCGCCACCGACTATTATTGGTACCCCTATCCATATCCAAACTATTCGGTGCACATGCCAGGCTATTGGTTCGGCCCCGGAGGATTGCCCCCAGAAGGGGAAGCACCGTTAACGTTACCCGCACCCCGAACGTTGGAATTGCCTCCTCCTCGACCAGGGCCATGAAACAATCGCTCGGGGTCAGCCGGATTTTGCCGAGACATCCTGGCCCTGTCGTCGCCACTACGAAGTCGCGAGCAGCGAACGACACCGTTGGTGAGCCGGATTTTCCCAAGACATCTTGGCCCTGTCGTCGGCCTCGCTGCGTAGAATGAAAAAGATTTCCAGAGATTGGGTGGGGGAAAGCTCCCACGGCAAGGCTGATCGCCCAGACAGGACTCCGACCCCACCGCGCGAGTGGACGTACCGGCGTTGAACGAAGGTCGTAGGCAGACATGGAAGCATGGACATTCCTGGCGGAAACCCAGCCGTTGCGGACGGTGCGTTCGCTGTACGTGCTGGCTGGCCCTGAACGGTTCCTCAAACGGCTGGTACTGGAGCATCTGCTGCGGCGTTTGACTTCCGGCCAGGAACAAGATTGGCTCCGTTCCATATACACCGGGGAGAGCGAGCGTTTAGCGGAAGTGCTCAGCGAAGTGCAAACGCCGGCAATGTGGGGTGGTCGGCGACTGGTCGTGGTGGACGACGCAGACCCTTTCATCTCCCGTTACCGTGAGACTTTGGAAAAGTTGGCCGGACGTCCGCTAGCCGGAGTGTTGGTCCTCCTTGTCGAAAAATGGGCCAGCAATACTCGCCTGGCAAAGGCCTTGCCTGGCGATGCCGTCATCACCTGCGACACCCCCAAACCACGACAACTGATCACCTGGTGTCAGAATCGTGCCCACAGGCAGCATGGCAAGAAAATCACGCCGGATGGAGCGCAATTGCTGGTCGAATTGACCGGCGGTGAGGTGGGAGTTCTGGAGCAGGAACTCCACAAGCTGGCCAGCTATGTTGGAGAAAACGACGTTATCACGGTCGAAGACGTAGATAGATTGGTGGCACGGAATCGGGTGCAGACCGTTTGGCAGATTCTCGAAGCTTTGGGGCGAGGAGATGCAGCGCAGGCCTTGGTCATCCTGGAGCGGTTACTCGAGCAGGGAGAAGAACCGTTGGCGATCTTAGGAGCGCTAAGTTGGCAGTTGCGGAAGGTGGCACAGCTGGCGCGGCTTGTGGCGTGCGGCATGTCTGAGCACCAGGCCGCGCTACGCATCGGTCTGTCGGCCTGGCAACGGGAGCGGACCCTGGCCCTGGTGGGGCAGTTCGGCCAACGCGCCTTACAGCTTTACGACTGGCTGCTGCACGCCGATATTCAGCTCAAAACCAGTGCGACGTCCCCGCGCCTCGTTCTGGAAACGTTACTGGTGCGCCTGTTGCTGCGGGAAAACCCGGTTCAGGGCTGGCCGACGGCGCGGTCATAGCAATAGTCAAAAAGCAGTTGCCACTCGGCCAGTTGGATCTGTTGGCACAAGGTTTCCAGAGGGGAAGCGGTATCTCGGGCCCTGGCGCACAAATCCACGAACGCCAACGGTTGCCAGTTCGTGCCCTGCCGCAACCAGGAGGCTTGAGCGGGCAATGAGGGGAAGTGGCTGGCTGATTCCGCGGCCCGTCGCGCCAGCGCTGGAAAAATGGCATGCGGGCCGACACGGCGAAACCAGTATTTGCTGTTTTCCTCGTCGGGTTCACGACGATGCATCAGCGCATGCCAATAACTGCCTTCAGCGGTAGGAATCTTTTGGCAAAGGCGATGACACTCATCGAGAAAATCGTAAAGCAACCAGAGAGCCGCCAGGCAGCACTCGGCAGCGTGGCGGTCGCGGAGAGAGGGCGCGAGGCCACATAAACTCTCCAACCGCAAAGCCATCAAGGCCGAACGTTTTGCCTCCACGGGTTGGCCTGGCCCTAAAGGCATGAGGCGTGGCTGTATCAGTTCAGCAATCCTCGGCGGATAGCGCATCCCAGACACGTGAGGCGACATAGCGGCATCCGTCTTACAGTTGTCGGCGGGATCACTGCGTGCCCGCTGGCAGGCGTAGCTGATTTTGATTATAAGTGACCATAGCAGTGTCATAGGAGATCAGGCTATGGTAAGGGGGAGGTGGTGGTGGACGGCATTATGTCTGGGGGTAAGCCTGTCTTTATGGGCTAAGCCTCATGCTGCCCCTGACCACTTGCTGAGGCGCTATGACCAGTTGCGTCGGGAAGGCAACCAGCCAGCCGCGGAGGCTCTGTTGCGATACTTGGAACACCATCACGGCGATGACGTAGCGGTGCTGGTCGGCCTGGCGCGCCAAGCCATGCACAGTGGCCATTGGGACTACGCGTTGGCCCTGTTGGCACAAGCGATCCGGCTGGATGGCACATGTGTGGCAGCGCGGATGGCCCGCGCAGAACTGTATCGGCGGCTGAATCGGATCAGCGAAGCCATGCAGGATCTCGAAACCGCTCTGCGCCAGGCACCGCAACACGAACTGGCCGAACGCATGTTGGGACTGTTACGCCTGATGCAGGGGCAGTGGGACGCTGCGATCGTGCACCTGACCCGCTACCTCAACCACACCGATGCCCAGGACGCCGATGTCTATTATTGGCGTGGTTTGGCACGCTTACGTTCCGGTCGACTGGCCGACGCAGAAACTGATTTTGCTCGAGCCTCGGAATTGGCTCCTGAGTTCTCTGAGATTGCACTCCACCGCGCCCAAGCGCTGGAGAGTCAGGGCAAGCTGGCCGAGGCGGCACAGGCCTACGCTCGATACTTGGCCGGCAATCCGCAAGACGTAGAAGCGCGACTGGCCTACGCGAAGTTGTTGCAGCGGCTGAGCCGACCCGCCGACGCCCTGAACCAGCTGCAGGCCGTGCTGCAATTGCAACCCAGCCGGCGGGAAGTCTTGCATCAGGTTTATCAGACGGCCCGACAGATGCGGCAGTATTATGCGGCCTTGAACGCCTTGGACCTCTTGTTGCATTACGAGCAGGATAACACCGACTTATGGTTCCAGAAGGCGCTGCTGCTGGAGGAAATGTATCGTTATCGTGAAGCGTTGACTGCCTTGGCGGAATGTGAAAAACGAGCCGAGGCGCGGGCGCGGCCAATTGTTCCCCTCTTCTTTGCCGCCCGCGGCAACCTCTACCGCAAACTCGGTGAGCTGGAAAAGGCGTTAGACGCGTTGGACAAAGCCCTTAAGCTCAATCCTCAATACCCCTATGCCCAGTATGTGCGGGCGGACGTGTACTGGCGTATGGGAAAGATCGAGGCGGCCCTGGCCGAACTTGATGCTGCCGCTCAGAACAATGCGGATTTCGTCCACATTTACATCAAACGCGCGGAAATTTTGCGGGCCCAGGGACAATGGCAGGAGGCCCTCAAGCAATTGGATCATGCCGTGCAACTGGCGCCGAAGGTCACCTTTGCTGCCCTGCAACGGGGTGCCATGCTGATCGCGTCGGGACGTTACGAAGAGGCCGCCAAGGAATTCGCTCGCGTGACCCAGCGCGAGGGTGAGCATCCCTCCAGCTCCGTCTATGCGCAGATCCTCCTGGCCGCAGTACAGGACCGGTGGGATGAGGCGGAACGGCTGGCTGAAACCGCTTTGGTGGAATTACCGGCCGACGCCCTGAGCACGTATAACCTCGCCTGCGCCTGGGCGCTGATGGCCCATATTCGGCTGGGCCAGCGCGGATTCAACGGGAAGGACGCTCAAGTCCTATGGTACAAACAACGTGCCCTGGACCTGCTCGAAAAAACTTACCAACTGGGTTATAACGACCGCTGGCACACCGTGCACGACGCCGATTTCCTCTGTCTGCATCGCGAGGCCAGGTTCTGGCAAATCGTCGGCAAGGAACGACCTTTCACTGAGCCTTAATCGCTAGCTTCTAGTATGAGGTTCACGCGGGCACGATGGGTGCCTGCACAGTATTACGGTTCTCCTTAAAGGGAGGGCAAGACCATGCGCTGGACCGCGTTAGCTGCTGCGATGGTGCTGGGACTTTGGCTCAGCGAGTCCGCCCATGCTCAGGACAAGCCACGGCCCGGCTTTGGACGGGGATTGGCGGGCGCCAATCGTTTCTTTTTGCTGACTCAGGAGTCGGTGCAAGCCGATCTCAAGCTCACCGACGAGCAGAAGTCCAAGATTCGGACCTTGCAGGAAGAACAGCGCCAGGCCTTCCGCGACCTGGCTAACCTCGGTCGGGAAGAACGGGCCAAACGCATGCGGGAGCTTACTGAGAAAACCGACAAAGAACTCTCGACACTGCTGAAGCCGGAACAGGCGAAGCGGCTCAATCAGATCCAGCTGCAATTGCGCCTGCGCCAGGGCAATTATGGAGCTATTCTGAACGATCCGGAAATCGTAGCTCAGCTGAACCTGACCAGCGAGCAGAAAGAAAAGGTACAACAGATCAACGCGGAAGGGGAGAAGCTCCGCGAAAGTTTCCAGGCAGGCAACCGCGAGGAGATTTTCAAGCGCCTGCAGGAACTGCGCGGCAAGTACGAGTCGGTTCTGACTGAGCAACAAAAGGCCAGGCTCAAGGAACTGGGGGGTGAGCCGTTCACCGGTGAAATCCGCTTCGGACCCCCTGGTCAACCCGGCAAACCCGGCGCTCCAGTCCCTGGTAAGCCTGGCGTTCGCCCGCGCAAGCCCAATGCCTAGATAGAAGCAATCGCCCCATCCAACGACGGGGTTCCCTCGGCCAAGGACTAAATCCGCAATCCGCAGTGCAACGAGCCTCCCATCGGCGCAGTTCGGAGCTTTGTCTCCCACTGCGCCGATCGAGCGGGTTGTTCGTGGCGATGTCGTCCTGCGCCCGTGATGTCGTGACTGGGCAGACGCGGGCCAGGAAGGTGCTGCGGGTGTTTCGCAACACTTCCGACCACCTGCGGCGGCTGACGGTGCAGGCTGCCGACGGGATGGAGCAGGTGCTGCGGACGACGGACGGCCACCCCTTCTGGGTGCCAAACCGCGGCTGGGTGTCGGCCATATGTTTTTGTTGCATCGTATGCCGTGGTTTGAAGGCATCCGTTCTGCGTGCCGAACCGCGGCTGGGTGTCAGCTGGAGATCTGGAGGTCGGCGATGAGCTGGTCCAGGCTGACGGGCAATCGGCAATGCTGGTCGAGACCGTCTACCAGGCTCATCCCGAGGGGGTGGCCATTTTCAACTTCGAGGTCGAGGGGTTCCACACCTATTTCGTTACCCAGAGCGAGGGTGGTAGCGCGGTCTGGGTCCATAATGTTAGCCGAGCCTACGGAGACGGAACACCATCTTCTTATACAGGCAGCAAAACTCCTCCCCTACCGGAGTCGGTCGAACCAGGACCGCCTCACACTCGGTTGATTTGGGATGACACACCTGCTGGACCGAGAGTTTATCGAGGCCGAACATACAACTCACAAAGAGAACGTGTACGCGATTTCGATTTTGCAGGCCGGCCTGGGTCTGAGCAGTTTCCAAATTATCATGACTGGCTACCCAATCCTACGGGAGGATCAAAGATGCGCGGCCCTGCTGTGCCTTTTGACCCGAAAGTTCCTCCGCCTGACCCCCCTGGATTGTAAACATGCGCGAAATGGAGATTGAGGAATGTCGATGCACCTCTATGGGGCGGGCCACCTAATTGGACCGAATCCCGCATGGCGAAAGGAAGTCGAGGCATTTTGGCAAGGTTTGGCCGAGCTACATAAGGTATATTTGCACCTAGGAGAACCTGGTCCAGATTACTTG